>NZ_JBFREY010000020.1:0-96526 GCF_052114545.1 Pseudomonas sp. KB_12
ATGGACGGCGCGATCCTGGTTTGCTCGGCCGCTGATGGTCCGATGCCGCAAACCCGTGAGCACATCCTGCTGTCCCGTCAGGTAGGCGTTCCGTACATCGTTGTCTTCCTGAACAAGGCTGACATGGTTGACGACGCTGAGCTGCTGGAACTGGTTGAGATGGAAGTGCGCGATCTGCTGAGCACTTACGACTTCCCAGGTGATGACACTCCAATCATCATCGGTTCGGCTCTGATGGCTCTGAACGGCCAAGACGACAACGAAATGGGTACCACCGCTGTCAAGCGTCTGGTAGAAACTCTGGACAGCTACATCCCAGAACCAGTTCGTGTTATCGACAAGCCGTTCCTGATGCCAATCGAAGACGTATTCTCGATCTCTGGTCGCGGTACTGTTGTGACTGGTCGTATCGAGCGCGGTATCGTCAAGGTTCAGGATCCACTGGAAATCGTAGGTCTGCGTGACACCACCGTCACCACCTGCACCGGTGTTGAAATGTTCCGTAAACTGCTCGACGAAGGTCGTGCTGGCGAGAACTGCGGCGTTCTGCTGCGTGGTACCAAGCGTGACGACGTTGAGCGTGGCCAGGTTCTGGTTAAGCCGGGTTCGGTCAAGCCGCACACCAAGTTCGAAGCTGAAGTGTACGTTCTGAGCAAAGAAGAAGGCGGTCGTCACACTCCGTTCTTCAAAGGCTACCGTCCACAGTTCTACTTCCGGACCACTGACGTGACCGGTAACTGCGAACTGCCGGAAGGCGTTGAAATGGTAATGCCAGGCGACAACATCAAAATGGTTGTCACCCTGATCAAGACCATCGCAATGGAAGACGGTCTGCGTTTCGCTATTCGTGAAGGCGGTCGTACCGTCGGCGCTGGCGTCGTAGCCAAAATCATCGAGTAAGCTCTTTTTGAGTCAGCTTCGATGAGTTGAGAAAGCCCCCGCCCAGCGGGGGCTTTTTTATTGGGTTGACACCTATATGGGGCGTCTATAGAATTGCGCCTCCTTTTAACGGGCGTATTGCGCTCGGTGGGAATAGCAGCCGGAGTCTGAAATCCAATGCAAAATCAGCAAATCCGTATCAGGTTGAAGGCTTTTGACCATCGCCTGATCGACCAATCCACCCAGGAAATCGTGGAAACCGCGAAACGTACTGGTGCTCAAGTGCGTGGTCCAATTCCACTGCCTACCCGTAAAGAGCGGTTCACCGTTCTGGTCTCCCCGCACGTCAACAAAGACGCGCGTGACCAGTACGAGATCCGTACTCATAAGCGCGTTCTGGACATCGTCCAGCCAACGGATAAAACCGTTGATGCACTTATGAAGCTTGATCTTGCGGCCGGTGTGGAAGTGCAGATCAGCCTCGGCTAAGACTCGGTCTTAGTCGTGTAACGCTCTGAAATGGGCGGCCATAGCGGGTGAAAGCCCCGTACACTCATGAGGTTTACAACATGACTATTGGTGTAGTCGGTCGTAAATGCGGTATGACCCGTATTTTCACCGAAGAAGGTGTCTCCATTCCGGTCACGGTCATTGAGATCGAGCCGAATCGCGTCACCCAGTTCAAAACTGAAGAGACCGATGGCTATCGTGCAGTGCAAGTCACTGTCGGCGAGCGTCGTGCTTCGCGTGTAACAGCAGCTCAGGCTGGCCACTTCGCCAAGGCGAACGTTGCCGCTGGTCGTACCGTAATGGAATTCCGTCTTGAAGAAGGCGAGTACCAGGCCGGCGATCTGATCAACGCTGAAATCTTCGCCGCTGGCCAACTGGTTGATGTAACCGGTCAGTCCAAGGGTAAAGGCTTTCAGGGTACGATCAAGCGTTGGAACTTCCGCGGGCAAGATAACACCCACGGTAACTCCGTATCCCACCGCGTTCCAGGCTCTATCGGCCAGTGCCAGACTCCTGGTCGTGTATTCAAGGGCAAAAAAATGTCCGGTCATATGGGCGCTGAGCGCGTGACCGTGCAGTCCCTCGAAGTAGTGCGCGTGGACGCTGAACGCAATCTGTTGTTGGTCAAGGGCGCTGTTCCTGGCGCTACTGGCGGCAACTTGGTTGTACGTCCAGCAGCCAAGGCTCGCGGTTAAGGGGAAGCTGACATGCAATTAAATGTAAATGACGCTCAAGCGATCGAAGTTTCCGAACTGACATTTGGCGGCGAATTCAACGAGACGCTGGTTCACCAAGCAGTCGTGGCCTACATGGCCGGCGGCCGTCAAGGTAGCAAGCAGCAAAAGACCCGTTCCGACGTTTCCGGTGGCGGCAAGCGCCCATGGCGTCAGAAAGGTACTGGCCGTGCTCGTGCCGGTACTATCCGTAGCCCAATCTGGCGTGGCGGCGGTACCACTTTCGCAGCTCGTCCTCAGGATCACTCCCAGAAGCTGAACAAGAAGATGTATCGCGCAGCAATGCGTTCCATCCTTGCTGAGCTGGTGCGTACTGATCGTCTGGTCGTGGTTCAGGACTTCGCTGTTGAAGCACCGAAAACCAAAGATCTGCTGAACAAGCTGAACGGCATGGGCCTGACTGACGTCCTGATCGTGTCTGA
This sequence comes from Pseudomonas sp. KB_12, assembly GCF_052114545.1. Classification (NCBI taxonomy): domain Bacteria; kingdom Pseudomonadati; phylum Pseudomonadota; class Gammaproteobacteria; order Pseudomonadales; family Pseudomonadaceae; genus Pseudomonas; species Pseudomonas sp. KB_12. The sequence continues at coordinate 2,546 of NZ_JBFREY010000020.1, forward strand.
CGCTGTTGATCAGAACCTGTACCTGGCTGCTCGCAACCTGCCACACGTCGACGTTCGTGACGTGCAGGGTTCCGATCCGGTCAGTCTGATCGCATACGACAAGGTGTTGATCACCGTGTCGGCCGTGAAGAAATTCGAGGAGCTGCTGGGATGAACCAGGAACGCGTATTTAAAGTTCTGCTTGGCCCGCACGTTTCCGAGAAGGCTACGGTTCTGGCAGACAAGAAAGGCCAGTTCGTTTTCAAGGTTGCGACCGACGCAACCAAGCTGGAAATCAAGAAGGCCGTCGAAAGCCTGTTCAGCGTGAAAGTAGAGCGCGTGACTACCCTGAACGTTCTGGGTAAAAGCAAGCGCACTGCTCGCGGTCTGGGCAAGCGTAATGACTGGAAGAAGGCAGTTATCTCCCTTCAGCCAGGCCAAGATCTCGATTTCAGCAGCAGTGCTGAGTAAGGAAGGGGTGCATCATGGCAATCGTTAAATGCAAACCGACTTCCCCTGGCCGCCGTTTTGTGGTCAAGGTGGTCAACCAGGAGCTGCATAAAGGCGCTCCTCACGCACCGCTGCTCGAGAAAAAATCGAAGTCTGGTGGTCGTAACAACAATGGCCGTATTACCACTCGTCACATCGGTGGTGGTCATAAGCAGCATTATCGTCTGGTCGACTTCCGTCGCAACGACAAGGATGGCATCGCTGCCACCGTCGAGCGTATCGAATACGATCCAAACCGTACTGCTCACATCGCTCTGCTGCTGTACGCAGATGGCGAGCGTCGCTACATCATCGCCCCTAAAGGCGTGAGTGCTGGCGACCAGCTGATCGCAGGTGCCCTGGCACCGATCAAGCCGGGCAACGCTCTGCAACTGCGTAACATTCCAGTTGGTAGCACCGTACACGGCATCGAATTGAAGCCAGGTAAAGGCGCACAGATCGCTCGTTCCGCTGGTGCTTCGGCTCAGCTGATCGCTCGTGAAGGTGTCTACGTGACCCTGCGTCTGCGTTCTGGTGAGATGCGTAAAGTACTGGCTGAATGCCGTGCGACCCTGGGCGAAGTCTCGAACTCCGAGCACAGCCTGCGTTCGTTGGGTAAAGCTGGTGCCAAGCGCTGGCGTGGCGTTCGCCCAACCGTTCGTGGTGTTGCCATGAACCCGGTTGACCACCCACATGGTGGTGGTGAAGGTCGTACCTCTGGTGGTCGTCATCCGGTATCGCCATGGGGCTTCCCGACTAAGGGCGCGAAGACTCGTGGTAATAAGCGTACCGACAAAATGATCGTCCGTCGTCGCAAGTAAATAGAGGGATACGACAGTGCCACGTTCTCTGAAAAAAGGTCCTTTTATTGATCTTCACCTACTGAAGAAGATCGAAGTGGCGGCGGAAAAGAACGATCGCAAACCAGTTAAGACCTGGTCGCGTCGTTCGATGATCCTGCCACAAATGGTCGGTCTGACCATCGCAGTACACAACGGTCGTCAACACGTCCCAGTTCTCGTTAACGAAGACATGGTCGGCCACAAACTGGGCGAGTTCGCCGGTACCCGCACTTATCGCGGGCACGTGGCAGACAAGAAAGCCAAGCGTTAAGGGGTTAGGAAATGGAAGTAGCCGCTAAGTTGTCGGGCGCTCGAATCTCCGCCCAGAAAGCCCGCTTGGTCGCCGACCAGATCCGCGGGAAGAAGGTGGGCGAAGCGCTCAACCTGTTGGCTTTCAGCAGTAAGAAAGCCGCCGAGATCATGAAGAAAGTGCTGGAGTCGGCCGTAGCCAACGCCGAGCATAACGAAGGCGCAGACGTTGATGACCTGAAGGTCAGCACCGTTTTCGTCAACGAAGGGCGTTCGCTGAAGCGCATCATGCCACGTGCCAAAGGCCGTGCTGATCGCATCGTCAAGCGGTCTTGCCATATCACTGTCAAGGTTGCTGACAAGTAACGGAGTCGAAGAGATGGGTCAGAAAGTACATCCCATTGGCATTCGCCTGGGAATCGTCAAGGAGCACACCTCCGTCTGGTACGCAGACGGTCGGACTTATGCGGACTACTTGTTCGCTGATCTGAAGGTGCGTGAGTATCTCCAAGACAAACTAAAAAGCGCGTCCGTAAGCCGTATCGATATCCATCGTCCGGCGCAGACTGCACGTATCACCATCCACACCGCTCGTCCAGGTATCGTTATCGGGAAGAAAGGTGAAGATGTTGAGAAACTGCGTCAGGACCTGACCAAGCAAATGGGTGTGCCTGTGCACATCAATATCGAAGAGATCCGCAAGCCGGAGCTCGACGGTATGCTGGTTGCGCAGAGCGTAGCTCAGCAGCTGGAGCGTCGCGTAATGTTCCGTCGCGCTATGAAGCGCGCTGTACAGAACGCAATGCGCATTGGTGCCAAAGGCATCAAAATCCAAGTGAGCGGTCGTCTCGGCGGTGCTGAAATCGCACGTACTGAATGGTATCGCGAAGGTCGTGTGCCACTGCACACCCTGCGTGCCGACATCGACTATGCCAACTACGAAGCTCACACCACCTACGGTGTGATCGGTGTAAAGGTTTGGATCTTCAAAGGCGAAGTAATTGGTGGTCGCCAAGAAGAACTGAAGCCACAAGCACCAGCGCCTCGTAAAAAAGCTGCTAAGTAAGGGGTACGCCAAATGTTGCAACCAAAGCGTACGAAGTTCCGCAAGCAGATGACCGGTCACAACCGTGGCCTGGCATTGCGCGGTAGCAAAGTCAGCTTCGGCGAGTTCGCGCTGAAGTCTGTTGCTCGTGGTCGTCTCACCGCTCGTCAGATCGAGTCAGCGCGTCGTGCTCTGACCCGTCACGTAAAACGTGGCGGCAAGATCTGGATCCGTGTATTCCCGGACAAGCCTGTCACCAAGAAGCCACTCGAAGTTCGGATGGGTAAAGGTAAGGGTAACGTGGAGTACTGGGTTGCCCAGATTCAGCCAGGCAAAGTCCTGTATGAAATCGAGGGTGTTTCTGAAGAGCTGGCGCGTGAGGCTTTCGCCCTGGCTGCTGCAAAGCTGCCGCTCGCCACCTCCTTTGTTAAACGGACGGTGATGTGATGAAAGCGAATGAACTTCGTGAAAAATCAGCACAGCAGCTGAACGAGCAACTGCTCGGCCTGCTGCGCGACCAGTTCAATCTGCGTATGCAGAAAGCAACTGGCCAGTTGGGGCAGTCTCATCTGCTCTCGCAAGTTAAGCGTGACATCGCTCGCGTGAAAACTGTGCTCAACCAGCAGGCAGGTAAGTAATCATGGCTGAAGCCGAAAAAACTGTCCGTACGCTGACTGGCCGTGTTGTCAGCGACAAGATGGACAAAACCATCACCGTTCTGATCGAGCGTCGCGTTAAGCACCCGATCTACGGTAAATACGTTAAGCGTTCGACTAAGCTGCACGCGCACGACGAAACCAATCAGTGCCACATCGGCGACAAAGTCACTATTCGTGAAACTCGTCCTTTGGCCAAGACCAAGTCTTGGGCGCTGGTTGATGTTCTCGAACGCGCTGTGGAAGTCTAAGGACTAGGGGTCGGAGAAATTATATGATTCAGACTCAATCCATGCTCGATGTGGCCGATAACAGCGGCGCTCGCCGCGTTATGTGCATCAAGGTGCTGGGTGGCTCCCATCGTCGTTACGCTGGTATCGGTGACATCATCAAGGTTACCGTCAAGGAAGCAATTCCTCGCGGTAAAGTGAAAAAAGGCCAAGTGATGACTGCTGTTGTAGTCCGCACTCGTCACGGTGTTCGCCGTGCTGATGGCTCCATTATCCGCTTTGATGGCAACGCTGCTGTTCTGTTGAACAACAAGCAAGAGCCGATCGGCACCCGTATCTTTGGGCCAGTGACCCGTGAACTTCGTACTGAGAAGTTCATGAAGATCGTCTCGCTCGCCCCAGAAGTGCTGTAAGGAGATCCGACATGCAAAAGATTCGTCGTGACGACGAGATCATCGTGATCGCCGGCAAAGACAAAGGTAAGCGCGGTAAGGTGCTTAAGGTTCTCGCTGATGACCGTCTGGTCGTTGGTGGTCTGAACCTGGTCAAGCGCCATACCAAGCCAAACCCGATGTCGGGCGTACAAGGCGGTATCGTCGAGAAAGAAGCGCCACTGCACGCTTCCAACGTCGCCATCTTCAACGGCGAAACCAACAAGGCTGACCGCGTTGGTTTCAAAGTAGAAGACGGTAAGAAAATTCGTGTCTTCAAGTCGACCCAAAAAGCGGTTGATGCTTGAACACTGCTAGGTAGAAGACCATGGCACGACTAAAAGAGATTTACCGGAAGGAAATCGCACCGAAACTTAAGGAAGAACTTAAGCTTTCGAACGTGATGGAAGTTCCGCGCGTTACCAAAATCACCCTGAACATGGGTCTGGGCGAAGCGATCGGCGACAAAAAAGTCATCGAGCACGCTGTTGCCGACCTGGAAAAGATCACCGGTCAGAAAGTCGTTGTGACTTACGCTCGGAAATCCATCGCTGGCTTTAAAGTCCGTGAAGGTTGGCCGATCGGCGTCAAAGTGACCCTGCGCCGTGAGCGTATGTACGAGTTCCTGGATCGTCTGCTGTCGATCTCCCTGCCTCGGGTTCGCGACTTCCGCGGCCTGAATGCCAAGTCCTTCGATGGTCGTGGTAACTACAGCATGGGCGTTAAAGAGCAGATCATTTTCCCGGAAATCGATTACGACAAGATCGACGCTCTCCGCGGTCTGGACATTACCCTGACCACCACTGCTCGGACGGATGACGAAGGTCGCGCACTGCTGCGCGCTTTCAAATTCCCGTTCCGCAACTGATTGGAGTAGGAAAATGGCCAAGAAGAGCATGAAGAACCGTGAGCTGAAGCGTCAGCTCACCGTTGCCAAGTACGCCACCAAGCGTGCAGCGCTGAAAGCTATCATCGTTGATCTGAACGCAAGTCCAGAAGCGCGTTGGGAAGCTACCGTAGCCCTGCAGAAGCAGCCACGTGACGCAAGCGCCTCGCGCATGCGTAACCGCTGCCGCCTGACTGGTCGTCCGCACGGCGTGTACCGCAAGTTCGGCCTTGGCCGTAACATGCTGCGTCAAGCTGCAATGCGTGGTGACGTTCCAGGTCTGGTTAAAGCCAGCTGGTAAGCACTGTCAAAGTCGCGGCGTTCGGGATCGCAAGATCCTGACCGTCGGTGGCCTTGAACTTGAATCAAGCCCCTTTTGGGGCTTGATTCATTTGTGGGGTGTGTCTAGAATACCCGGCTCGCCTGAGCCCGTGTTTTTATTGCACGGATGAGCTCGGCGACACGTACTAGCCGAAAGGCTAATTTTTTGTGTATTAGGAGCGTCTAGCCCATGAGTATGCAGGACCCGTTAGCGGACATGCTAACTCGTATCCGTAATGCCCAGATGGCTGAAAAGTCCGTCGTAAGCATGCCATCTTCTACTTTGAAGGTAGCTGTTGCCAAAGTCCTGAAGGACGAAGGTTACATTGCGGGTTATCAGATCAGCAGCGAAATCAAGCCTCTGCTGTCCATCGAGCTGAAGTACTTCGAAGGCCGTCCGGTCATCGAGGAAGTGAAGCGCGTTAGCCGTCCAGGCCTGCGTCAGTACAAGTCCGTCGATGATCTGCCAAAAGTTCGTGGCGGTCTCGGTGTGTCTATCGTCTCCACCAACAAAGGTGTGATGACGGATCGTGCTGCGCGCGCTGCCGGTGTCGGCGGCGAAGTTCTTTGCACTGTGTTCTAAGGGGGGATAAGCATGTCACGCGTCGCTAAGAACCCCGTTAAGCTGCCAGCCGGTGTCGAAGTCAAATTCGCAGGCCAACAGCTTTCGGTGAAGGGTGCCAAGGGCACTCTGCAACTGAACATCCATTCGTCCGTTGAGATCGTTGAAGAAGCTGGTGAGCTGCGTTTTGCTGCTCGCAATGGCGATCAACAGACTCGCGCAATGGCTGGTACCACTCGTGCGTTGGTAAACAACATGGTCCAAGGCGTAAGCCAAGGCTTCGAGCGCAAGCTCCAGCTGGTCGGTGTTGGTTACAAAGCGCAAGCAAAAGGCACAGTGCTGAACCTGGCTCTTGGCTTCTCGCACCCAGTGGATTATGAACTGCCGGAAGGCATCACCGCTGAGACTCCTAGCCAGACCGATATCCTGATCAAGGGCATCGACAAGCAGCTGGTAGGTCAAGTGGCCGCCGAGATCCGCGACTTCCGTCCACCAGAGCCGTACAAAGGCAAAGGTGTGCGCTACGCGGACGAAGTCGTCCGTCGTAAAGAAGCCAAGAAGAAGTAGGGCATAGCAAATGACCGACAAAAAAGTTACTCGACTGCGTCGCGCTCGCAAAGCACGCCTGAAAATGCACGAACTCGAAGTCGTGCGTCTCTGCGTGTTCCGCTCGTCGCAGCACATCTACGCCCAGGTCATTTCGGCCGACGGCAACAAAGTCCTGGCAAGTGCCTCGACTTTGGATAAAGAACTGCGTGATGGCGCCACTGGCAACATCGACGCGGCCACTAAGGTTGGCCAGCTGGTCGCTACGCGTGCAAAAGCCGCTGGCGTCTCGCAGGTGGCTTTCGACCGCTCTGGCTTCAAGTACCACGGTCGCGTCAAGGCGCTGGCTGATGCTGCTCGTGAAGCTGGGCTGGAGTTCTAAGTTATGTCAAATAACGACCAAAAGCGCGACGAAGGCTACATCGAGAAGCTGGTTCAAGTTAACCGCGTAGCCAAAACCGTTAAAGGCGGCCGTATCTTCACTTTCACTGCGTTGACCGTAGTGGGTGATGGTAAAGGCCGTGTTGGCTTCGGCCGTGGCAAGTCGCGTGAAGTGCCTGCTGCGATCCAGAAGGCAATGGAAGCTGCTCGCCGCAACATGATCCAGGTTGATCTGAACGGCACCACTCTGCAGTACGCAATGAAGTCTGCCCATGGCGCTTCGAAGGTGTACATGCAGCCTGCTTCTGAAGGTACCGGTATCATCGCTGGCGGCGCTATGCGTGCTGTCCTCGAAGTTGCTGGCGTTCAGAACGTTCTGGCCAAGTGCTACGGCTCGACTAACCCAGTAAACGTGGTTCACGCCACTTTCAAGGGTTTGAAAGCAATGCAGTCTCCTGAATCCATTGCCGCCAAGCGTGGCAAAAGCGTCAAGGAGATCTTCTGATCATGGCTACCGTAAAAGTTACGCTGATCAAAAGCATGACCGGCCGCATCCCTAACCACAAACTGTGCGTTAAGGGTCTGGGTCTGCGTCGCATCGGTCACACTGTAGAAGTCCTGGATACTCCCGAGAATCGCGGGATGATCAACAAGGCTTACTACATGCTGCGTGTCGAGGGTTAATCGATGAAACTCAATGATCTGAGTCCAGCGCCGGGTTCCCGTCGCGAAAAGCATCGTCCGGGCCGTGGTATCGGTAGTGGTTTGGGCAAGACCGGTGGCCGTGGCCACAAAGGTCAGACCTCCCGCTCCGGTGGCACCATTGCTCCAGGCTTTGAAGGCGGTCAACAGCCGCTGCATCGTCGCCTGCCGAAGTTCGGTTTCGTTTCCCTGAAAGCCATGGACCGCGCAGAAGTGCGTCTGTCTGAGCTGGCCAAAGTGGAAGGCGACATCGTCACCGTGCAGTCCCTGAAGGATGCCAACGTGATCAACCAGAACGTTCAGCGTGTGAAAATCATGCTGTCGGGCGAAGTTGCTCGTGCTGTCACCATCGGAAAGGGAATCGGCGCCACCAAAGGTGCGCGTGCGGCTATCGAAGCAGCTGGCGGCAAGTTCGAGGAATAAATGGCTAAGCAAGGTGCTCTCTCTGCGCTCGGCAAAGGCGGTATGTCTGAACTCTGGGCTCGTCTGCGTTTTCTGTTCCTGGCGATTATCGTCTACCGAATAGGCGCACACATCCCGGTTCCAGGTATCAACCCGGACCGACTCGCGGACCTGTTTCGACAGAATGAGGGGACCATTCTTAGCTTGTTCAACATGTTTTCCGGCGGCGCGCTGGAGCGGATGAGCATCTTTGCACTGGGGATCATGCCGTACATTTCGGCATCGATCATCATGCAATTGATGAGCGCCGTCAGCCCGCAGCTGGAGCAGTTGAAGAAGGAAGGTGAAGCTGGCCGTCGCAAGATCAGCCAGTACACCCGCTACGGCACTGTCGTCCTCGCTCTCGTTCAAGCCATTGGCATGTCCATCGGCTTGGCGGGGCAGGGCGTTTCGTTCACTGCTGACTTCAGCTTTCATTTCGTTGCGGTAACCACTTTTGTGGCGGGCGCGATGTTCATGATGTGGCTGGGTGAGCAGATTACTGAGCGTGGTGTTGGCAACGGTATCTCGATGTTGATCTTCGCAGGTATCGTCGCCGGTCTTCCGAGAGCGATCGGGCAGTCTTTCGAGTCTGCGCGTCAGGGTGATATCAACATTTTCGCCCTGGTTGCCATCGGTCTGCTGGCAGTAGCGATTATCGGTTTCGTGGTGTTCATTGAGCGTGGTCAGCGTCGTATTGCTGTTCACTACGCCAAGCGTCAGCAGGGCCGCAAGGTATTTGCTGCGCAGACCAGCCACTTGCCGTTGAAGGTGAACATGGCCGGCGTAATTCCGGCTATTTTCGCGAGCAGCATCCTGCTGTTCCCGGCTTCGTTGGGTGCCTGGTTCGGCCAGTCTGAAGGTATGGGCTGGTTGCAGGACATCTCGCAGTCGATCGCTCCTGGTCAGCCGTTGAATATTCTGCTGTTTAGTGCAGGGATTATTTTCTTCTGCTTCTTCTATACGGCGTTGATGTTCAATCCGAAAGACGTAGCGGAAAACCTGAAGAAGTCCGGTGCCTTTATTCCGGGCATCCGTCCAGGTGAGCAGTCTGCGCGCTACATTGATGGCGTTCTGACTCGCTTGACCATGTTCGGTGCTCTTTACATGACGGCCGTCTGTCTGTTGCCCCAGTTCCTGGTGGTTGCGGCAAACGTACCGTTCTACCTTGGCGGGACCTCGTTGCTGATCGTGGTCGTGGTTGTGATGGACTTCATGTCCCAAGTACAATCGCACCTCGTTTCGCACCAGTACGAATCCCTGATGAAGAAAGCCAACCTGAAGGGCTACGGCAGCGGCATGTTGCGCTGAGTAGCGTCCATAAGGTTCGAGGAGTTGGTGATGAAAGTTCGTGCATCGGTGAAAAAGCTGTGCCGTAACTGCAAGATTATTCGCCGCGAAGGTGTTGTTCGGGTAATTTGCAGCGCGGAACCGCGTCACAAACAGCGCCAAGGCTGAGTGTGATTGTGCTTTAAGCCCGGCAGCTAGTGCGCTGCCGGGTTGATTATTTGTTATTACAGCGATATTATCTCGCGCCCTATTTCTTGGCTTCCGGGGCGTAGGTAGCTGTCAATTGGAGTCCCACTGAATGGCCCGTATTGCAGGCGTCAACATTCCAGATAACAAGCATACTGTTATCTCGCTGACCTACATCTATGGTGTTGGTCGCACTACTGCACAGAAAATTTGTGCAGTGACTGGGGTAAACCCAGCGGCAAAGATCAAAGATCTGAGCGACGAGCAGATTGAACAGCTGCGTGGCGAAGTGGCGAAGTTCACCACTGAAGGTGACCTGCGTCGCGAAATCAACATGAAAATCAAGCGCTTGATGGACCTCGGTTGCTATCGCGGTCTGCGTCATCGTCGTGGTCTGCCAGTACGCGGTCAGCGTACCAAGACCAACGCGCGTACCCGTAAAGGTCCGCGTAAGCCGATCCGCAAGTAATCGCCCCAGCGAATCGACAGGAATTTAATCATGGCAAAACCTGCTGCTCGTCCTCGTAAAAAAGTTAAAAAGACAGTGGTTGATGGCATCGCCCACATCCATGCTTCTTTTAACAACACCATCGTGACCATTACCGACCGTCAAGGTAACGCTCTTTCCTGGGCTACCTCCGGTGGTTCGGGTTTCCGCGGTTCCCGCAAGTCCACCCCGTTCGCTGCTCAAGTAGCTGCTGAACGTGCTGGTCAAGCTGCGCTGGAATACGGCCTGAAAAACCTCGACGTCAACGTCAAAGGTCCAGGTCCAGGTCGTGAATCCGCAGTCCGCGCTTTGAACGGCTGTGGCTACAAGATCGCCAGCATCACCGACGTGACGCCAATCCCGCACAACGGGTGCCGTCCGCCGAAGAAGCGCCGCGTGTAATCCAGGAGATTGTAAAGAATGGCTCGTTACATTGGTCCAAAATGCAAACTCGCTCGTCGCGAAGGCACCGATCTTTTTCTGAAGAGCGGCGTGCGCGCGATCGAATCGAAGTGCAACATTGAAGCAGCACCTGGTATCCACGGCCAACGCCGCGGTCGCCAGTCCGACTACGGCACCCAACTGCGTGAAAAGCAGAAGGTCCGTCGTATCTACGGCGTTCTCGAGCGTCAATTCAGCGGCTACTACAAAGAAGCTGCTGGCAAGAAAGGCGCAACCGGCGAAAACCTGTTGCAGCTGCTCGAATGCCGCCTGGACAACGTTGTATACCGTATGGGTTTCGGTTCTACTCGTGCCGAATCTCGTCAGCTGGTATCGCACAAGTCGATCAGCGTTAACGGTCAGACCGTAAACGTTCCGTCCTACCAGGTTCGTGCTGGTGACGTGGTTGCTGTTCGCGAGAAAGCAAAGAACCAACTTCGCATTGTCCAAGCTCTCGATCTGTGTGCCCAACGTGGCCGCGTAGAATGGGTAGAAGTAGACACTGAGAAGAAGTCGGGCGTTTTCAAGAACGTTCCTGCTCGCAGTGATCTGTCCGCCGACATCAACGAAAGCCTGATTGTCGAGCTCTACTCCAAGTAAGGGCTAGAAAATAGGTGCATCCATGCAGATTTCGGTAAATGAGTTCCTGACACCCCGCCATATTGATGTGCAGGTTGTCAGTCCAACCCGCGCCAAGATCACACTCGAGCCTCTCGAGCGTGGTTTCGGCCACACCCTGGGCAACGCGCTGCGCCGCATCCTGTTGTCCTCAATGCCCGGCTGTGCAGTAGTCGAGGCCGAGATTGACGGTGTGCTCCACGAGTACAGCGCCATCGAAGGCGTACAGGAAGACGTAATTGAAATCCTGTTGAACCTTAAAGGTCTGGCTATCAAGCTGCACGGTCGTGACGAAGTTACGCTGACCTTGTCGAAGAAGGGTTCGGGGGTGGTTACCGCTGCCGATATTCAGCTGGATCATGATGTCGAGATCGTTAACCCCGATCACGTAATCGCTAACCTGGCGTCTAACGGCGCCCTGAACATGAAGCTCACCGTAGCTCGTGGTCGTGGTTATGAACCGGCAGACTCGCGTCAGAGCGATGAAGACGAAAGCCGCAGCATCGGTCGCTTGCAGCTTGACTCTTCGTTCAGCCCAGTTCGCCGTATCGCATACGTGGTGGAAAACGCCCGTGTCGAACAGCGTACCAACCTGGACAAGCTGGTTATTGATCTGGAAACCAACGGTACCCTGGATCCTGAAGAGGCTATCCGCCGTGCTGCAACCATCCTGCAACAGCAGTTGGCTGCGTTCGTCGACCTCAAAGGTGACAGTGAGCCAGTGGTTGTCGAGCAGGAAGACGAGATCGATCCGATCCTGCTTCGCCCGGTTGACGATCTGGAACTGACTGTACGTTCGGCTAACTGCCTTAAGGCGGAAAACATCTACTACATCGGCGACCTGATTCAGCGTACCGAAGTAGAGCTGTTGAAGACTCCGAACCTTGGCAAGAAATCCTTGACTGAAATCAAGGACGTTCTGGCCTCCCGCGGTCTGTCCCTCGGCATGCGCCTCGACAACTGGCCGCCTGCAAGTCTTAAGAAGGACGACAAGGCGACTGCCTGATCGTCGTAATCACCGAACGTTGTGTTTGGTAAGGAATGAACCATGCGTCATCGTAAAAGTGGTCGTCACCTGAGCCGCACCAGCTCGCACCGCAAGGCCATGTTCCAAAACATGGCGGTGTCGCTGTTCGAGCACGAGCTGATCAAAACTACACTGCCGAAAGCCAAAGAACTGCGTCGCGTTGCTGAGCCGCTGATCACTCTGGCCAAGACAGATAGCCTGGCTAACCGCCGTCTGGCTTTCGACCGTACTCGTTCGAAAGCTATCGTTGGTAAGCTCTTCAACGACCTGGGCAAGCGTTACGCTACCCGTGAGGGTGGCTACCTGCGCATCCTCAAGTGCGGTTTCCGCGCTGGCGACAACGCGCCTATGGCGTACGTCGAGTTGGTTGATCGTGCTACCAGCGGTGAAGCTGTATCCGCTGAGTAAGTCGGCAACATACAAAAAACCGGGCCTTGTGCCCGGTTTTTTGTTGCCTGAAGGAAAAAGCCGGCAAGCCGCTTCGACCGGCTTGGTTATTGGCAAGTATTCAGTGTTAGATAATGACTATCGATGTCCATGATTTAATGAATTTGGATACTGTCATTAATATGATCAATACTCCTTTCCAGCCGATTAGCCGGCAGTTCGAAGACCGACCTAGGAAGATTGAGCATGAGCCAGACCAAAACGCTTACGACCGCCAGCGGCGCTCCTGTCGCCGATAACCAGAACTCTCGCTCCGCCGGCCCGCGCGGCCCGCTGCTGCTCGACGATTTCCACCTGATCGAGAAGCTTGCTCACTTCAATCGCGAGAACATTCCTGAGCGCCGTGTGCACGCCAAAGGCTCGGGCGCCTACGGCACATTCACCGTCACCCAGGACATTACCCCGTACACCAGCGCCAAGTTGTTCGAGTCGATCGGCAAGCAGACGCCCACCTTCCTGCGGTTCTCCACCGTGGGTGGCGAGCGTGGTTCGGCCGACACTGAACGCGACCCGCGCGGGTTCGCCCTGAAGTTCTACACCGAGGAAGGCAACTGGGACATCGTCGGCAACAACACCCCGGTATTTTTCATCCGTGATCCGTTGAAGTTTCCAGACTTCATTCACACCCAGAAACGTCTGCCGCAAAGCAACCTGAAAAGCGCCCAGGCGATGTGGGATTTCTGGTCACATTCGCCTGAGGCGTTGCATCAGGTCACCATTCTGTTTTCCGATCGCGGTATTCCGGATGGCTACCGCCACATGCACGGCTTCGGCAGTCACACCTACAGCCTGATCAACGCACAGGGTGAGCGCCACTGGGTGAAGTGGCACTACAAGACCCAGCAAGGGATCAAGAACCTCGCACCGGCAGAGGCAGCACGCCTGGCAGGTACCGACCCGGATTACGCCCAGCGTGATTTGTTCAGCGCCATCGAACGCGGTGACTTCCCGAAATGGAGCGTTTGCATCCAGGTCATGACCGAGGCCCAGGCCGCAGCCCATTACGAGAATCCGTTCGACGTCACCAAGACCTGGTCGCAGAAAGAGTTTCCGCTGATCGAAGTCGGTGTGCTCGAGCTCAACCGTAACCCGCTGAATTATTTTGCCGAAGTCGAGCAAGCGGCGTTTGGCCCTAGCAACATGGTGCCAGGGGTTGGCCTCTCGCCGGACCGTATGCTGCAGGGCCGTGTCTTCGCCTACGCTGATGCGCACCGCTACCGTGTGGGCACCAATCACCAGCAATTGCCGGTGAATGCGCCGCGCAGTCCGGTCAATACCTACCAGCGCGACGGTGCCATGGCGTTCGGCAGCAATGGCGGGGCGGCACCGAACTACGAGCCTAACAGCTACGTGGAAGCACCGAAGCAAGCCCCACGTTACGCAGAACCAGCACTGGCCCTCAGTGGCGCGGCGGGCCGTTACGATCATCGCGAAGACACCGACTACTACAGCCACGCCGGTGCGCTGTTCCGCTTGATGAGCGATGAGCAGAAGGCGCTGTTGATCAGCAACATCGCCGGTGCAATGGGGGGCGTGTCGGCAGATGTGGTTGACCGTCAGTTGCAGCATTTCTTCAAGGCCGATGTTGCCTATGGAGAGGGCATCGCAAAAGCCTTGGGTGTAGCGCTTAACTAAGTCTAAACGAGAAGCAGAACCGCCCTCATTAGGGCGGTTTTTGCGTTATTTAACCTGGTTTTCTCGGATTTTCTTTGCTTTTGTAGCGTTGAGACAGTGACCTTGCGGTCAGCTTGGTTCAAACTACAACCTTTAAAAGCTTGTGGAGATGTAGGGCGATGCAAGGTCACCCAGACGTAATCGATTACCTCAACACGTTGCTGACAGGCGAACTGGCAGCCCGTGATCAATATTTCATCCATTCGCGGATGTACGAGGATTGGGGTTTTACCGAGCTCTACGAACGTATCAATCACGAGATGGAAGAAGAGACCCAGCACGCCGATGCGCTGATGCGCCGGATCCTGATGCTCGAAGGCACGCCACGCATGCGCGCCGATGATCTCGACGTCGGTACCACGGTGCCCGACATGCTCGCCGCCGACCTGCGCCTGGAATACAAAGTCCGTGCTGCGCTGTGCAAAGGCATCGAGCTCTGCGAGCAGCACAACGACTATGTGACCCGCGAGATCCTGCGGATCCAGCTCAACGACACCGAAGAAGACCACACCTACTGGCTGGAGAAGCAGTTGGGTCTGATCAAGTTGATCGGGTTGGAGAATTACCTGCAATCGCAGTTCTGATGTATTGATTGCGGGAGCGAGCTTGCTCCGGGCGGCGATCCGACGATAGCGGTGGGTCAGTCAGCAGAAATGTGGCTGACATACTGATCGCGAGCAAGCTCGCTCCCACAGGGAAACAACAAAAAGCCCCTGCCATCGATGAGATGACAGGGGCTTTTTCGTGCTCGGGTGAAATCAGTCCCGATCACGTTCCAGCAGCGGCTTGAGGTAGTAGCCGGTGTAGGACTGCTTCATCTCGGCCACTTGTTCCGGCGTCCCTACGGCGATGATCTGGCCACCCTTGGAGCCGCCTTCCGGCCCCAGGTCCACCAGCCAGTCAGCGGTCTTGATCACGTCCAGGTTGTGTTCGATCACCACTACGGTGTTGCCGTGGTCGCGAAGGCGGTGCAGCACGTCGAGCAATTGCTGGATATCGGCGAAGTGCAGGCCTGTGGTCGGCTCGTCGAGGATATACAGGGTCTTGCCGGTGTCGCGCTTGGACAGCTCGCGGGACAACTTGACCCGCTGGGCTTCACCACCGGACAACGTCGTCGCCGACTGCCCCAGCTTGATATACGACAGGCCGACATCCATCAGCGTCTGGAGCTTGCGCGCCAGGGCCGGCACCGCGTCGAAGAACACCCTGGCCTCCTCGATGGTCATCTCGAGGGTTTCGTGGATGTTCTTGCCCTTGTACTTGATCTCCAGGGTCTCGCGGTTGTAGCGCTTGCTCTTGCACACATCGCACGGCACGTAGATGTCTGGCAGGAAGTGCATTTCCACCTTGATCAGGCCATCGCCCTGGCAGGCTTCGCAGCGCCCGCCCTTGACGTTGAACGAGAAACGCCCCGGGCCGTAGCCACGCGAACGGGACTCCGGCACGCCGGCGAACAGTTCACGGATCGGTGTGAACAACCCGGTATAGGTCGCCGGGTTGGAGCGCGGGGTACGGCCAATCGGGCTCTGGTCGATGTCGACCACCTTGTCCAGGTGCTCCAGGCCCTTGATGCTGTCGTGGGCGGCCGCTTCCAGGGTGGTGGCGCCGTTCAGGGCCGTGGCGCTGAGGGGGAACAGGGTGTTGTTGATCAGCGTCGACTTGCCGGAGCCGGACACACCGGTAACGCAGGTCAGCAGGCCGATTGGGATTTCCAGGTCGACGTTGCGCAAGTTGTTGCCGCGAGCACCCTTGAGTGTCAGCGACAACTTCTTGTTGCGCGGCGTACGTTTGGCCGGGACCTTGATCTTGACCCGGCCCGACAGGTATTTGCCCGTCAGCGAGTCAGGGTGCGCCATGACTTCGGCGGCGGTGCCTTGGGCGACGATATGCCCGCCATGCACGCCCGCGCCCGGGCCGATGTCCACGACGTAGTCGGCCAGGCGAATGGCGTCCTCGTCGTGCTCGACCACGATCACCGTGTTGCCGATGTCCCGCAGGTGCTTCAGGGTTCCGAGCAGTCGGTCGTTATCCCGTTGGTGCAGGCCGATGGACGGCTCGTCGAGGATGTACATCACCCCCACCAGGCCGGCGCCGATCTGGCTGGCGAGGCGGATACGCTGGGCTTCGCCGCCGGACAGGGTGTCGGCGCTGCGATCGAGGGTCAGGTAATCCAGGCCGACGTTCACCAGGAACTGCAGGCGCTCGCGGATTTCCTTGAGGATCTTGTCAGCGATTTCGCCCCGACGACCGGTGAGCTTCAAGCCGCCGAAATACTCGGTGGCGTCGCCAATCGGCAGGTTGGTCACCGCCGGTAGGGTCTTCTCGCCGACCCACACATGCCGCGCTTCGCGACGCAGACGGGTGCCACGGCAATCCGGGCAGGGCTGGGTGCTGAGGAACTTGGCCAGTTCTTCGCGCACGCTGGCCGATTCGGTCTCGCGGTAGCGTCGCTCCAGGTTCGGCACGATGCCTTCGAACGGGTGGGAGCGCTTGACGATATCGCCACGGTCGTTGAGGTATTTGAAGTCGACATTCTGCGAGCCGCTGCCCTGCAGGATGAATTTCTGCTGGTCGGCGGGCAGCTCGTTGAACGGCTTGTCCAGGCTGAACTTGTAATGGGCCGCCAGCGAACCGAGCATCTGGAAGTAATAGACGTTGCGCCTGTCCCAGCCGCGAATCGCGCCTTCGGCCAGGGTCAGCTCGCCATTGACCAGCCGCTTGGTGTCGAAGAACTGTTTGACCCCCAGGCCGTCGCAGGTTGGGCAGGCGCCAGCTGGGTTGTTGAAGGAAAACAGCTTGGGTTCCAGCTCGCTGATGGCGTGGCCGCAGATCGGGCAGGCGAAGCGCGCGGAGAAAATGATTTCCTCGCCAGGCTCGTCGTCCATCGGTGCGACCAGGGCGATGCCGTCGGCCAGTTTCAGCGCCGTCTCGAAGGACTCGGCCAGCCGCTGTTGCAGGTCGGCCCGGACCTTGAAGCGGTCGACCACCACATCGATCGAATGCTTCTTCTGTTTATCCAGCTTCGGCAATTCGTCCAGTTCGCACAGCTTGCCGTTGACCCGGGCCCGCACGAAGCCCTGGGCGCGCAGTTCTTCGAAAACCATCAGGTGTTCGCCCTTGCGCTCGCGAATCACTGGCGCCAGCAGCATCAGCTTGCTGCCTTCCGGCTGGGCCAGCACCAGGTCGACCATCTGGCTGACGGTCTGGGCTTCCAGGGGAATGTCGTGATCGGGGCAACGGGGAATACCGACCCGCGCATACAGCAAGCGCAGGTAGTCGTAGATCTCGGTGATGGTGCCGACCGTCGACCGGGGGTTATGGGAGGTCGACTTCTGTTCGATGGAAATGGCCGGCGACAGGCCTTCGATGGTGTCGACGTCGGGTTTTTCCATCATCGACAGGAACTGCCGGGCGTAGGCCGACAGCGATTCGACATAGCGTCGCTGGCCTTCAGCGTACAACGTGTCGAAGGCCAGGGATGATTTGCCGGATCCGGACAGGCCGGTGATGACGATCAGCTTGTCCCGTGGCAGGGTCAGGTCGATGTTCTTCAGGTTGTGGGTACGGGCCCCACGAATCAGGATCTTGTCCAAAGTGGCCTCGCTCGGCGGGCGTCGAAAACGTAGGAGTATACGGGCAAATACTGGATGGATGCACACTATTGAAGGTGCGATTGCAGCCATACATGAAGACTGCGCGGCAAACGGTCTCCATATACCCTCTCAATCGATGGGACTGGTAGAATCGCCGCCGGTTCACATGAGGTTTTTCCATGCAAGATCCCCACAGCGAACGCATGAGTAGTGGCGAGACACGCGCAGCAAGCGGTCTGGCCCTGGTGTTCGCCTTCCGTATGCTGGGCATGTTCATGGTGTTGCCGGTGCTGGCGACCTATGGCATGGACCTGGCTGGCGCGACCCCGGCCCTCATCGGGTTGGCGATTGGCGCCTATGGCCTGACCCAGGCGATCTTCCAGATCCCGTTCGGGGTCATTTCCGACCGCATCGGCCGGCGTCCGGTCATCTACCTGGGGCTGATCGTCTTCGCCCTGGGCAGTGTGCTGGCGGCCAATGCCGACTCGATCTGGGGCGTGATCGCCGGACGCATCCTGCAGGGTGCCGGGGCTATTTCCGCGGCCGTCATGGCGCTGCTGTCAGACTTGACCCGCGAACAGCATCGGACCAAGGCCATGGCCATGATCGGCATGACCATTGGTCTGTCGTTTGCCGTGGCCATGGTGGTAGGTCCCTTGCTGACCCGTGCCTTTGGCTTGTCCGGCCTGTTCCTGGCAACCGGCGCCATGGCGCTGGTGGGGATTCTGATCGTGGCGTTCATGGTGCCGCACGCCACCGGGCCGTTGCAGCACCGGGAATCCGGGGTGGCGCGCCAGGCACTGATCCCGACGCTCAAGCACCCGGACCTGTTGCGCCTGGACCTGGGCATTTTCGTGCTCCACGCCATGCTGATGTCCAGCTTCGTAGCCTTGCCGCTGGCGCTGGTCGAGAAGGCCGGCCTGCCCAAGGAGCAGCACTGGTGGGTCTACCTGACGGCGCTGCTGATTTCGTTCTTCGCCATGATCCCGTTCATCATCTATGGCGAGAAACGACGCAAAATGAAACGAGTTTTGCTCGGTGCCGTCATGACGCTGATGCTCACTGAGCTATTCTTCTGGCAGTTCGGCGATAGCTTGCGGGCCCTGGTGATCGGCACGGTGGTGTTCTTCACCGCGTTCAATCTGCTGGAAGCATCGCTGCCGTCGTTGATCAGCAAGGTTTCACCGGCGGGCGGCAAGGGCACGGCGATGGGGGTCTATTCCACCAGCCAGTTCCTGGGTTCGGCGTTGGGCGGGATCCTCGGCGGCTGGCTGTTCCAGCATGGCGGTTTGTCGGTTGTGTTCCTGGGTTGTGCCGCGCTGGCTGCACTTTGGTTCGCCTTTGCTGTTACCATGCGCGAACCTCCCTATGTGACGAGCCTGCGCTTGCCCTTATCGCCCGAGGCGATTCGTGAGGCTGGCCTGACCGAGCGTCTGAAGGCCGTCGTTGGAGTAACCGATGCAGTGGTGGTCGCCGACGAAGCGGCCGTGTATATCAAACTCGACACCGAATTATTGGATCGCGCGACGCTCGAGCGCCTGGTGAACAACCCGGCCCCGACTACGTGCGAAGCCTAGGAGAACGTTATGGCCCGTGGGGTTAACAAAGTCATATTGGTCGGTACTTGCGGCCAGGATCCCGAAGTTCGCTACCTGCCGAACGGCAACGCCGTGACCAACCTGAGTCTGGCGACCAGCGAACAGTGGACCGACAAGCAGACCGGCCAGAAGGTCGAGAAGACCGAATGGCACCGCGTGTCGATGTTCGGCAAGGTGGCTGAGATCGCCGGCGAATACCTGCGCAAGGGTTCGCAGGTGTACATCGAGGGCAAGTTGCAGACCCGCGAGTGGGAAAAAGACGGTATCAAGCGTTACACCACCGAAATCGTGGTCGACATGCAAGGCACCATGCAACTGCTGGGCGGCCGTCCACAGGGCGACCAGCAACAAGGTGGCAACAACTACCAGCAGTCGGCTCCGGCCCCGCGTCAACAGGCGCCTCGTCCGCAGTCGGCGCCACAGCCACAGCGCGAACGCCCGGCCCCACAACAGGCCGCGCCGCAACCGGCTCCGGATTTCGACAGCTTTGATGACGATATTCCGTTCTGATTACTGGTTGAGACTACTCAGCCAATAGTTTGAAAAAAGGCCCCAAGCGCACTCTGCCCTTGGGGCTTTTTATTTATTGGCGCAGGCCAGGTTCATGACTTGAGGACACCGGGCAATCCCGGTCATGCTCACAAATCCAGATCCAATACTTCCTGCATCCTCTCGCCAATCGACTGCCTCAACCACTCGGCATGGAACGCCATGTCCCGCACCGTTACATCCGAAAACCGAAGTTCGATCGGCTTGCCATTGGCCCCGGCGAAGCACACCACAAAGTGACAAAAGTGGGCGGAAGCGGTCGTTATGTAGGGCCTGATGGAGTGGATATCGCTGTACGGCACGCATTCTTCGGTGGTTTGCCGGGCAGGGCGGCGCTGGGTGAAGGTGAGGCGTTGCTGGCGTTCGTCGAAGCAGAAGCCAAGCACCGTGGGCCCGGAGGCGAGCCAGTTGATCACGCAGACGGCCGCGAATGCGCTGATGAACATGAGCGCTAGAACCAGCGGATCTTCGATCATTCTCATGTGAATGGACGACAGGCCTTCGACCTTGAACAGCATCATGGTAAACACTGCCAGCCCGTAGACGGGCAGGGCCAGCAACATCCCCGCAACGTAAATCATGGTGCCCAGGAATCCCGGCCTGGATACGTCGCTTGAGCAATCCCACGTGGGCGGGTGCCGTGACGCTGATGTAGCGGTCGGGAACGGGGATTCGACCAGGCGCGGCGGGCGTCTGCGTTTCATGCGGCTGGCTCTTGGGAAAAATACCCGGCCATTCTTATCGTTATTGCTCAAGTACGCCTAGTAAAAAACAGTTCGCCCGAGGTTGGGTTCTTCCTGGCCCCCGCCGCCCAGATTTCTTGCCTGCCGTGCTATCACCCTCACGGTCGGTAATTTGCCGGTAACTCATGCCGTGTCGGCGTCTTCTCTTCGTGATAGTGCGGTTTGCCCTGGGGGGAGTTCATCAAGGTCGAATTGGCCAGGATCGTCTCCGTCAGCAAACAGTCCTCGCCTTCCCCGAACCAGCAGGCCAGCGCCGAGTTTCGGTTGCCGTGCATGTCCACGACGGCCGGCCAGTTTTCGACGCCGTGGGCGTCACTGGAGGCAATGTCGGGGTAATGCTTGGGCGGCAGGACCAGTGCATCACCGGGCCGCAGCCACAGGTCAGCCAGATAAATTTCCCTGGCCGCAGGACGCCAGCGGGCGACGCTGATCACCAGCGGCAAGCGTCCGTAGCGGGAAAAGAACGCGTGGGGGAAGTCGTGGTATTCGAGGTCGGTCGGGTTGTAGGTCAGCAGCTCGCGCTGGCGCGCCGGGCCCAGGTAGGGCGATTGGTGGCCGGCCCATTTGCCGTAGGTGTATTGGCCCAGGATCAGTTGGTCGTACTCGAAACGCAGGCATTCGCCGTTGCCGAGCAGGGTCATGCCGAAGGCTTGCGCCGTTTCCCTGGTTGCCCAGATGGGGGCGTAGTGCACTTCGCTGGCGTGGAAGTCGAACGTCTTGATCCAGTAGGAGCCGCTGTTCGTTGGAACCTCACGGTCCCTCCAACTGATGCCGGAGTAGCGAGTGCCCAAGGACAGGGATGGATTCTCGGGGCTGAGCGGGATCAGGTTGCCGCGCACCTGGACACTCGGCTGCGCCAACCCATGGTCGTTGAACAGATAGGGAAAGCGGCGGGGATCGAGCGCTGTTTCCACGCCGTCGCCAATAAAGGGAACACTGTTGAAGACTTGCATCGTATGGGGACCACGCACGCAAGAGGGCTAGAGGGAATGGCAGTCAATCAAGCCACGAAACCTGTGGGAGCGAGCTTGCTCGCGATGGCGGCGGCACATTCAACATTGAAGCAAGCTGAACCAGCGCCATCGCGAGCAAGCTCGCTTCCACAGGGGGTAACTATCGGGTATCAACTATACGGACGATGTTGCTCGCGCAACCAATCCATGCCGTGAGGCTGGCGCCAAGCCCGGACGGCGGCGCGCTTTTCAACCTGGGTCAGGCACAAGGCGTCCATCCAGTAGTAGACCATCAACAGGTGAAACACCTCATCGCCGCGCCGGTCCCAAATGACGTCGTCCTGCTGGCGACCTGGTTCGATGGGCTTGAGCCGGCAGTCGCCCTGGTCATGCATGCCCTGCAGGCAGGTTCCCGTCTCGTAGTTGATCAGCAGTACCGGGTGGTTGATTTCCGGGTAGGGTTTTTCCAACTCGGGCATGTACCAGAATTGCCCTGGGTTGCACCTGTCCGGCGTCTGCATGGCGATACGGGTCCGGTTTTGCGGATCGACCGCCAGGGCCGGTTTGGCGTCGGTATTGTTGCGCACGATGTACAGCGCGGTGCGAGGGTCTTCTTCGGTCGTTGCGGTTTTTACCAACTTGACCTTGCCGAACGAGTCGTGGGAAAGCCGAGCCTTGATCTTCACCGTTGGGTTGAGGTCTTTGCCTGCCTGGCCGAAACCGGCAATGAGGCCATCGACACCAGGCACCTCGAAGTCATTCCCTGCCAGCACATAGGTCAGGCCGGACAACGGGTTGGGTTGCATGTGCTTGGTCAGCGTCTCCCAACGTGCGAGCGACACTTCGCTGGCGCCGTTGGCCAGCAGGGCCTCGCGCATGGCGTACCCCGGGTAGTAGCGTGAGTCGCGCGGCCAGCGTTCAGTGGCCATCAGCAGTTTCTGCCCGCTTTTTTGTCTCAGCAGCAGGGCCAGCCCATCCCAGAACTGTTCAAATTCCGTGGTCGATGCATTCGCGGCGGGAGGGTAGTGGAAGCTCTCGCTGGTTTCCTTGCTTTTGTTGTCGACGAACACCATTCGCAAGGCCGGGCCGGTTGCCGCTGCCTTGGGTGTGGTTTGCCGCCCGGAGCGACCGAGGACCACCACCGACTCCTGCCAATTGGCTTCGATTTCCGCCTTGTAGCTGGTGTACCACTGGTAGGCCTGCTCCAGTGCCGTACGGGCCTCGCCTTCCTTGACGAAACGATAGACCGGCGAGATTTTCAACTCCACGACCGTAGGGTCGTCCGACAGCGATTCACGCCATTTACCGAACTCCGCGTTGCAGTTGCTGGGGTCCACTGCATTGAACGCGATAGCGTGCGTACCGCCCTGGGTGGTCAGGTTGGCGTTGCGGTGGGCGATGTTTTTCTTGACCGTTTCCGAGATCGAGGTGGTCGCGCTACCGCTGACAAAGGCGCCGTATTCGGCCTTGACCATCGCATCGAGGGTGTTGGTCTGGCTGAGGAAGCTCTTGAGCGCGGTCATCGCATAGTTCAGCGAGCCGCCGACGGTCACTTCGCTGACGATATCGGCGCCAAAATCGACGAGGAAGTTGAAAAACGCTGTCGGATTGCCCGGATCGAACGCCTTGGGCAGGTCATCGACACGCTTCTTGAACGCTTCAGTCGCATTGGCCGGATTGACTTCGAAGGTCAGTTTCCATAACCGCACCGTGTGACTGTAGAGCGCGGCTTCGCGCTCTTCGAGCGTCTTGATGTCACTGCCGAAGGTGACTTTGAAACCGGCGGAAAAGGCGCCGTATTTACCGGAGGCTTCGACACTGGTCTGGGTATGTTTTTCGAACTCGTCGCGGGAGGAAAACGTCTCGGTTGAGAAATTTTCGGTGGCCACGACGGTGGACATGGTGACGTTTTTCCCTACGTTGTAGGCTGTTTTCCGGTACGGCACGGCACGTTTGCCCGACTCGGTATCACCGACCTTCTGACACTCCTTGCTGTCGCCGGCCCAATCGAGCCGGTTCAGTCCACGCCCCAGCAGTTGCGAACCGCCGATATCGCGCAAGTCGTCGCCTGCGGTGCCCTTCAGTCCATCGTTCATCGCCTTTCTCCCATCGTTCAGGTTGTATCAACTGGGTGCCAATTGATGGGAGTGAGTATCGGGAGGGCCGTGATAACCGGACAGTCCAGAGCAGTGTCAGTCCGGTATCAGTTTGGTATCAGGCCAAATGCCATCTTTTCATTAACCCGCAGAGAGGTGCTGGAGTACACTCGATCGGCTGCCGTTGTCCCAGGGTAGAAGGGTTATCGACATGGACTCCCGACACAATACCTTTGCTGCCCTGCCCAAGCGTGATGCCTCGATATCCGACGGTCGTGTGCTGCTGGACGCGGTGTCGTTGAAAGGACTGCGCAAACAGCATGGACTGAGTCAGGAAACCTTGGCCGAGGCCTGCCTGAACCGGCATTTGTGCGTCTCGATCGCCTCCATCAAGCGCGCTGAAACCGGCAAGCCAGTGCTTTATCGCACCGCTCGGCACCTGGCGACGGCCTTCGGGGTCGATGTGAGTGCGCTGCTGGGCGATCCCGCCTCGGCGGCTTTGGTGCACATCCAACAGACGATGACCGAACTGCACCAGGTGGCCTTTGCGCAACAGGCGCAGAAACAGGTCGATGACAGCGTCATTCGCTATGTACTTGAACTGTCCTTTCGTATCGATGGGTTGCCAGGGGCGACGTTCATGGATGAAGTCGAGCGTCTGGTGCGTCAGTTCGGTGGCGTTCCACTAGGGATGACGCAGGATGTTGTGATCGCCCAATTCGGCTCTCCGCAGGCGTATCGCAGCGATAGCGAACGAGGCCTGCTCTGCGCGTTGGCGCTGAGCCGCGAGCAATTCGTCACGCCCGGGCATGCCTTGGTGCTGAGGCTTGTGCGCTTGAGTGCTGAAGCGACATACCCCCATGTTGAGCCTGCTTTGCTCGCACAAAAGCCGTTGCTGGATCGTCATGGGAATGCGCCGGTGTATGTTGCGCAGAACCTGCTGGAACAACTCGCTGCCCGGTTTGAGTTTTCCGCCTCCGACGATGAGTTTCAGGCCTATCGCAAATGCCTGCGCCCGCGCAGCCTCGACGAAAACGCACCGCGTCCATTGGTGGGGCGAGCCATTGAGCTGTTGCAGTTCAAGGCAGTGATCGAAGCCACCCAGGAATGCCAGGACGGGCACGTCGTCTATGTGCGCGGCATGGCGGGCATCGGCAAGACCCGGTTGGTCAGCGAGTTTCTCGAAATGGCTCGGCAGCGTGGCTTTGCCTGCCATCGCGGCGATGTGCTGGATTTCGGCATGGACAACAGTCTGTGGCCCCTGGGGCAATTGGTGGCCAGCCTGCTCAACCTCGGTGGGGCGCCGCCCATCAGCGCATCGTTGTTGGACGCGGCCCTGTCCCGCCTGAAAGTGGCTGCCGAGCATCGCATGTTCCTGCAAGTGCTGACGGGCGTGTCGTCTGCCGAGCCGCCCATCCTGTATGGCGCGATGAGCAACCAGGCCCGTACCCAGGGGCTGTTCCAGGCTTTGCTCGACGTGTTGCTGCGCGTCGCGGTGCAACAACCCTTGGTGATCTGCTTCGAAGACCTGCACTGGGGCGACACCACGCTGTTTACGCTGTTGGGCAAGCTGCTCGATGCCACTGACGAAGCCCCGGTTGTCTGGCTGCTCACGTCCCGTCCCGAAGATGACCCGCTGGGCGGCGAAATCCGCTCGTATTCCTCCAGCCCCATGAGTCTGCTCGACATCGCGCCGATCCGGGCGCGGGAGGCCACGGTCCTGGCGGAGCAATTCATCGATGTCGATCCGAGCTACCGGGCTGAATGTGTTGCCCGCGCCCAGGGCAATCCGCTGTACTTGACGCAACTGCTGTCGAGCCAGGAAGGTATTTTCCCCGACAGTCTGCGCCATCTGGTCCAGACCCGCTTTGACAAGTTGGCCCCCGAGCAACGTCGTGCCCTGCATTACGCCGCGGTGCTGGGTAATCGTTTCGAGCTGACGCTGTGGCGCCAAGCGCTGGGGCAGCCCGGTTATCTGCCGACGGCGGACATGCGCCAGGGGCTGCTGCGGGAAGTCGAGCCAGGCAGCTATCTGTTTGTCCACGACCTGGTCATGCACTGCCTCTACGACGCGATGCCCACGTTGCTTCGCGAGCAGTTGCACGGTGAGGTGGCGAGCCTCTACCGCGAGCGCGACCGGGTGCTCTATGCCCAGCATTTGCTGCGGGCCAACGATCCGGCGGCGTTCGACGCGCTGTTGCTTGCCATGGGCGATAAACGCCTGGCCTGCCAGTACGACGGTGTCCTTGCGCTGGCGCGGCAGTGCGCGGCGTTTGCCGAGCGTACGCAGGGCGATTTTTCCTTCGCGTTGCTGTGCGGCCAGGCGTGCTCGGGCCTGGGCCAGACCTTGGAGGCCCGGGCGCATTTCCAGCGGGCCTTGGTATTGGCCGAGCAGCCACGGGATCAGATCGAGGCTGCGCTGGGGCTGGCAGCGGTCCTCAATACCCTCGATTGCCTGGACGAGGAGGAGCGCCTGATCGAGGACATGCTGCCCATCGCCCGGGCCATGCAGGCGCATACGGCGCTGACCCGGTTGAATCACTTGCACGGGAACATCTACTTTCCACGGGGCGATTACGCTGAGTGTCGCCGGCTCCATGAAGAGGCCTTGTCCTGTGCCCGCATCGGCCGGGATCTGGAAACCGAGGCCAAGGCCCTGAGTGGCATTGGCGACTCCTATTACGCACAAGGGCGCATGCAGACCGCCTACGAGGTGTTCGATCAATGCGTACGCCTGTGCGAGCGCAATGGGCTGGCGCACGTGGAGGCGGGCAATCGCAGCGCCCGTGGATCGGCGCAGCTGTACCTGGGCCAGCCGGAGCAGGCTTTGCGTGACGCCATGGAGGCCATCGAATGCAGCACCCGGCTGGGCAATCATCGGGCACAGGTTTTCTCGCGGCTCACGGCGGCCTGGGTGCTGGTGGCGGGCGGCGAGGATGCCTTGGCGGAGCAAGAGCTGACCTGCGCCCTGGCCTTGGCGCGCAACCTCGGCGCCAGCCGTTTCGAAGCGATCCTGCTGGAAGGGTTGGCGCGGGTGGCGTTGCGCCAGGGCGAGCGCGGACTGGCGCAGACCTTGATCATGGAGGCGGCGAGCCTGGTGGAGCGCTTCGAGCTGCAGCGCTACATCGGGCCGTGGGTCTACGGCAGCCTGGCGATGATCAGCGACGATGGGCCGCTCAGCCAGCAGGCCTTGGCGACGGGCGAAGCCCAGCTCACCCTGGCCTGCCTGGCCCACAACGCTTTGCGCTTTCGCGTGGCCGCCGCTGAAACCTGCCTGTTGGCGGGCAATACCGAACAGGCGATCTGGCATGGGCAACAGATGGCGGCATTGCCCGAGTCGGCGTCATGCGCCTGGATCACCCACCATGTGCGGTTGATCGACGTGGCGGGGCAGTGGCTGCGCAGCGCCGATCAAGCCAGCGGCGAGAAGTTGAAAGGGATGGCGCGCGAAGCGCAGCAGATGGGATTCGTGGCGACGATGCCGAGGTTGCTGCAAGTGCTGGATGTGTGAGCGCTTCCAGGCACAGCGTTGATGCTTGAGGCAAAACCGCACTTCGCCGACGAAGCGCGGTTTTTTTGCGGTTTTTTCGATGTGCCGTGTATTCAGCGATTGGCCGCCAGGAATTGCTCGGTGCTCACCGCACTCGCGTAGGCAAAAACCAGCGCGGCCATGAACGCCGCATGCACCTGGGCAGCAGGCACGACGACGCCGTTGAATTCCAGATCGAGGGTGGCGCAGGCATCATGGACCACCGTGACGCCGTAGCCCAGGTCCGCTGCCGCCCGCACCACGCCGTGAACGCACATGTGGCTCATGCTGCCGACCACCACCAGTTGTTCGATGCCGTGCTGGTCGAGGATGGCTTGCAGTTCGGTTTCGCGAAACGAATTGACGAAGTGCTTGAGCACTACCGGTTCATCGGCGCGGTTGAGCACCTTGGGGTGCAACTGTGCGCCTTCGGAGCCTGGGGTGAAGAAGGGCGCGTCGTCGGAGGTGGATTCGTGGCGGATATGCACCACGCTGTCGCCGGCCTGGCGAAAGGCTTCGATCAAGCGTGCGGCGTTATCGGCGGCGGCGTGGGCGCCGACCAACGGCCATTTGCCCTGGGGGAAGTAGTCGTTCTGGATATCGACTACGATGAGCGCTTGCTTGGACATGGGGGCTTCCTCGATCAGATTGGGTGTGAAGCCAGTATTGGCTTTTGCCGTCGCTTCGAGGATTGGCCGCAACGACAATAAGCGAGGGAAAACTGACAATGACGCAGCAAAGGGCAGTCGCCGAGCTTGGGGTGCTCATTTACCCTGGCGCGCAACTGGCGGCGGTGCATGGCTTGACCGATCTGTTTGCCGTGGCGCAGCGGATCGCGGCCGAGCATGCCAGCGTGCAGTTGCCAACGCTGCGGGTGAGTCACTGGCGGGCGGAGGAGGGCGAGGCTCCGCTGCGGGTGTTCGACAGCGAAACCGGCCCGGCGGGCAAGCTGGTGGCGTTGTTGATTCCACCGTCCCTTGCCGGTTTCAGTGCAGGCTTGGTCTCCCAGGCGCTGATGGATTGGCTGCGGGCGCAGCATGCCGACGGCACAGTGCTGGGCGGGGTTTGCGTGGGCTCGATCCTGCTGGCCGAAAGCGGCTTGCTCGACGGGCGCAGCGCCACCACCCACTGGACTTCGGCCAAGACCTTTGCCGCGCGTTACCCGAAGATCAAGCTCAACGCCGACAAACCCATCGTCGACGACGGTGACCTGATCACCACCGCCGGGCTGATGGCTTGGTCGGAACTGGGGCTGCGCCTGGTGGACCGCTTGCTCGGGCCCAGCATCGCCACGCGCACCGCGCAATTTCTGGTGGTCGAGCACAGCGACAGCGCGAGCCAGTGCGGCAGTAATTTTGCGCCCATCCTCGGCCATGGCGACCCGGCGATTCTCAAGGTCCAGCATTGGTTGCAGAGCAGCGGCGCGGTGGAGGTTTCCCTCGCTGCGATGGCCGAACGCGCCGCTCTGGAAGAACGTACTTTCCTGCGCCGGTTTCGCGCCGCCACCGGGCTCAAGCCCACCGAATACTGCCAGCACCTGCGCGTCGGCAAGGCCCGGGAAATGCTGGAATTCACCAATGGCACCATCGACCACATTGCCTGGACCGTCGGTTACCAGGACCCGAGCGCCTTTCGCGCGACGTTCAAGAAAATCACCGGGTTGGCGCCGAGCGATTACCGGGCGCGGTTTGGGGTAAGCCCGCCGAATGCTCCCAAGGGCTGACACTGAACCCTTGTGGCGAGGGGATTTGTGGGAGCAAGGCTCCCTCGCCACAGGAGGGGGCGTATGCTGCTGGAGATCGTGCAATTTGCCGGATGCCTGCCGTCTCTCGTGCAGAATGAAACAGGCCCGGTGCTATCAATTGCTCCCGACGCGCCCGCTTGGCTGACCCTCATCGCCATTACCTCGTTGGCCTGATCTCTGCACCTT
Organism: Pseudomonas sp. KB_12; assembly: GCF_052114545.1. Taxonomy (NCBI): domain Bacteria; kingdom Pseudomonadati; phylum Pseudomonadota; class Gammaproteobacteria; order Pseudomonadales; family Pseudomonadaceae; genus Pseudomonas; species Pseudomonas sp. KB_12. The sequence continues at coordinate 31,467 of NZ_JBFREY010000020.1, forward strand.
CCCTTATCTAAAGCCATCGAGCGCAGGAAAAAGGGCAACGCATGACACCAGTCAATCGCAACAAGCGGGTAGTGGCCTATTCGGTCAATCCACAAGCGCCGCGCCATGAGGTCGAGACCAACCGTGCACTGGCCCAGTGGCTGGCACAGATCCTGGGATGGGAGTACGGCGACAGTCATGACCCTCAGGCCGCTCATGATCTTTATCTGTTGCCCACGCAAACCCTGATCGGCAGCGAAACCTTGATGCGCCTGGGGGTCAAGGGGCCGGAGGATGTGTGGGGCGGGTATGTCGAGCATGATTTTATCTGCACCAAGGCGATTACCCACGGTCTGTTGAATAAGGACGCCGTGGCGCCCAAAGGCTGGTCGCCGCTGTTTGCCAAGCTCACGCGAGGCGCGGTACTCGATGGCGTGACGGTCTTTTCGCTCAAGGATGCGCGCCCGGCCGCCGAACATTTGCTGTACTCCGGGCCGATTCGCCTCAAGCCGATCCATGCCTGTGCCGGACGTGGGCAACGGCTGATCAAGAGCCTGGCGCAGTTCGATGAAATCGTCGCCGAGCCCGATGCCCAGGCGCTGTTTCGCGATGGGGTGGCGCTGGAACAACACCTCAACGAGGTTAAGACCCAGAGCGTCGGCCAGAGCTTCATCAACGGTAAGGTCCTGAGCTATTGCGGTGTGCAACACCTGACCCACGACAGCGAAGGGTTGGAGGTGTACGGCGGGTCGGACCTGCTGGTGGTGCAGGGCGGCTACATCGAGTTGCTCGGGCTCGAACTGCCTGACGATGTGCGCGAGGCGGTGCGCCTGGCGCAAGTGTTCGATGACGCCGCCAACCAGGCCTACCCGAGCTTTTTTGCATCGCGGCGTAATTACGACATTGCCCAGGGCCTGGATGCCGCCGGCCAGCCCCGTGGCGGCGTATTGGAACAGTCATGGCGCATGGGCGGCGCCAGCAGCGCCGAACTGGCGGCGTTGCAGGTGTTCGTCGAAACGCCGCAAACCAGCGCGGTGCGGGTGTCCTCGGTGGAGACCTACACCGAGCAACCGCTGCCGCCCGGCGCGAGGGAGGTCTATCGCGGCGCGGCGCACAACGGCGACTTCCTTCTCAAATACGTAACGGTTCAATCCTATGACGGCTAGAAGTGAAACCATTCAGATCGAGATTGACGATGAACGCATGAACGGGACATTCCTGAGTCCCAAGTCGAAGGTCCCTGGCGTGTTGTTCGTGCACGGTTGGGGTGGCAGCCAGGAGCGGGACCTGGAACGGGCCAAAGGCATCGCCGGCCTGGGCTGCGTGTGCCTGACCTTCGACTTGCGTGGGCACACCGGCGGGGCGGGGATCCCGTTGGCGCGGGTCACCCGCGAGGACAACTTGCGAGACCTGTTGGCGGCCTATGACCGACTGCTCGCCCACCCGGCCTTGGATACCTCGGCGATTGCCGTGGTGGGCACCAGTTATGGCGGCTACCTGGCTTCGATCCTGACTTCGTTGCGTCCGGTACGCTGGCTGGCCCTGCGGGTACCGGCGCTGTACCGCGACGAGCAATGGCACACGCCCAAGCGCGACCTGGACAAGACCGACCTGCTGGATTACCGCAGCACCCTGGTGCACGCCGGAACCAATCGCGCCCTGCATGCGTGTTCGCAGTTCACCGGCGATGTATTGCTGGTGGAGTCCGAGACCGATGCCTACGTGCCCCATGCCACCATCATGAGCTACCGGGCGGCGTGCCAGCAGACCCACTCGCTGACCCACCGGATCATCGACGGTGCCGACCATGCCTTGAGCGACCCCGTGTCACAGCAGGCCTACACCTCGATCCTGGTGGACTGGATCACGGAAATGGTGGTGGGAGAGCGGTTGAGCATTATCCAGGAGCGGTAGATGTGTGGTGTTCAGGCGGGCCTCATCGCGAGCAAGCTCGCTCCCACAATGAACTCCCCTGTGGGAGCGAGCTTGCTCGCGATGGGGCCAGGCTAGGCAAACCCTCACTTGAGCCCAGGCTTGACCCGCAACGCCTTGGCCTTCGCCTCGATCACCAGATACATCACCACGGTAATCAGCAACGGCAGGATGAAGTAGATCGCCCGGTAGGCGATCAACCCCGCCAGCAGGCTACCCCGGGACACTTCGTGTTGCAGCAGCGCAACGAACACCGCTTCCAACACCCCGAGCCCCGCCGGAATGTGGGTGATGACCCCGGCAATGCTGCTGATCAGCAACACCCCGAGCACCACCGGATAATCCAGTTTGCTGGGCAGCAACGTGAAGATCACCGCCGCCATCAACGACCAGTTCAACGCGCCCAGCGCCAGTTGCAGCACCGCCATGCGCAGTGAAGGCAGGTTGATTTCCATGCCGCGAACGGTCCAGGCCCGGCGCTTGGAAAATCGGCAGGCCACCAGGTAACCCGCGCTCACCAGCAGCAACAGCGCGCCGACGCCTTGCAACGCATCGCTGCTGAGTTTCCAGCCCGGTGGCATGGTCACCAGGCCGCTGCTGAACACCACGCCGGCCAGGGTCATGTAGCCGAACCAGTTGGTGGCCAGGCTCAGGCCGAGGATCTTGGCAATGTTTCCGGTGCTGACCCCCAGCCGCGAATACAGCCGGTAGCGCATGGCGATGCCACCGACCCAGGCGCTGAGGTTGAGGTTGAACGCGTAACTGATCACCCCCACCGGCAAGATCTGCCGCCAACCCAGTTTCTGGCGGATGTAGGTGCGGCCGATCAGGTCGAAGCAGGCATAGGTGATGAAGCTGGTGATGGTCAGCGCGGCGGCGATGATCAAGGTGCGCACCTTGAAATCGGCCAGGGTGGCGAACACCTCCGACCAGTCGATGCGTCGGGCCAGGGTGGTGAACAGCACGATCAACAGCAGGAAAAACGCCAGGGTCAGCGGTCTTTTCCAGCGGCTCCAGCGGGATTTTGGCTTGGACTGTTCCGGCGCATGGGCATCTCTCGGCGCGGCGTGCGCTTCAGAGTGGTTCATGGGGTTCGCTCCGGACCGCCGTCGGCGGCGAAAATGGTTTCAGACGCGGTTTATGGGCCGGCAGCCAGCCGGCCCAGGCCGGGAAATGGCGCAAAAAGTGGAACACCATGAAACCGATGGTCATGCGCCACAACAGGCCCCGGGGGGCGTGGTCCTTGGGCATCGCGGTGCAATGGTTGCGGCTCAGGTAGTCGAGGCGCTCGAACAACTCGCGGTTGAACGCCCGGTCGCGGATCAGCACGTTGGCCTCCAGGTTCAGGGACAGGCTCAGTGGGTCGAGGTTGCTCGAACCCACCGTGCTCCAGTCCTCATCCACCAGGGCGACCTTGCCGTGCAGCGGTCGCTCGCAATATTCGTAGATCACCACGCCGGCCTTGAGCAGGTAGCTGTAGAGCATGCGCGCGGCGAGCTTGGCGATCATCATGTCCGGCTGGCCCTGCAGGATCAGCCGGACTTCCACGCCGCGCCGTGCCGCGTTGCGGATCTCGCGCAGCAACCGGTAGCCAGGGAAGAAATAGGCGTTGGCGATCACCACCCGCCGCTGGGCACTGCGCAGCACTTGCAGGTAGACCTCTTCGATGTCGCTCTGGTGTTCGTGATTATCCCGGTAGACCAGGCGCACCTGGCCGTCGTGGTCGTTGAACGCCAGCTCGTTGCGGCGGCTGCGGCGGCGTTGCCACCAGTATTTGGCCCGGGCGGGCCGGCCACTCTGCAACAGCGCGAAGTGGTGGATATCCACCACCGCCGGGCCTTTGACCTCCACGGAATAGTCCTGCTTGGCCTCGGCGCCGAAATCGCCCAGGTGATCGGCGGAAAAGTTGATTCCGCCGATAAACGCAATCACCCCGTCCACCACCACGATCTTGCGGTGCAGGCGGCGGAACCAGTTGGTGCGGATCCCCAGGCGCCGTGGCGCCGGGTCGAACATCTGCAGGCGCACCCCGGCGTCGCTCAACGAGGCCAGGAAACCGGTGGTCAGCTCACCGCAGCCGAAGCCATCGAGGCTGACGGTGATGCGCACGCCACGCGCGGCGGCTTCGACCAACAGGTCCCGTAGTTCATAGCCGACCTTGTCCTCGAACAGGATGAAGGTCTCCAGGAGGATTTCTGCCTCGGCCCGGCGAATGGCTTCGAAGACCCTGGGGAAATACTCTTCGCCGTTTTCCAGCAGCTTGACGCGATTGTTGCCGTGCCAGCCGTATTCGATATCGGCCAGCGCCGGGTTGCGCTCGGTGGGTGACGCCTCGACCTGCTCTACCGTCGCCTTGTTCATCGTCGCGCTCATAATTCGATCTCCACCGACAGCGGTGCGTGGTCGGAGAGGTGCGACCAGGGGCGTACGCTCAACACCTTGGGATGGCGGGCCTTGAGGTTGCGCACGTAGATGCGGTCCAGGCGCAGGACCGGCAGGCGTGCCGGAAAGCTGCGGGCCGGTTTGCCCCACTGTTCGGCGAACACTTCCCGCAGGCCGCAGGGTTCGAGCAGTTCACTGGCCTTGCCGCGCCAGTCGTTGAAGTCGCCAGCGACGATCACGGGCGCGTCGGGCGGCAGTTCGCTCAAGCGCTGGCAAAGCAGCTTGAGTTGCTCGACACGATGACCTTCGCGCAGCCCCAGGTGCACGCAAATGGCATGCACTTGCGGTCCATCGCCCGGCAGGCGCAGCACGCTGTGGAGCATGCCGCGGTTTTCATGGCCGCTGATGGACACGTCCAGGTTGTCGTGGCGGATGATCTGGAATTTTGACAGCAGCGCGTTGCCGTGGTCGCCCGCCGGGTACACCGCGTTGCGCCCGTAGGCGAACTGCGGCCAGAGGCTGTCGGCCAGGAACTCGTACTGTGGCATGCTCGGCCAGTTGCTGTAGCGCTGGGGGTGGTGTTCGTGGGTGCCGTGGACTTCCTGCAAGAACACCACATCGGCAGACACGCTGCGCACTGCTTCGCGCAGTTCCGGCAGGATGAAGCGCCGGTTCAGGGCGGTGAAGCCCTTGTGGGTGTTGACCGTCAGCACGGTGAAACGGCTGACCCGGTCGAGAGCCTGGGCCTGTTGCTGGGGCGGCTCGTGGGTCGCTTCGCTGGTTTCCGGGCGGTTCATGGCAATACCCCTTCGGCCGGGCGCTCGCCGGGCGCGGTGGCGAGGTCCTTGTCCAGGTGGAAGTGTTCCAGCAGGTGGCGTGCGTCATAGGGCGCGCGGACTTTGATGTCGTTGTCGAAATAACAGAACACTTCCCGGCTTTTGCGGGCCCGGGGCTTCTTGTCGGGGTCGATCAGGTGGGCGTCGGCGGGCTGCTTGCCGTGGCTCCAGGCCTCGATCCGGTCGCCCCAGCGCTTCAACGCCTCGTCGGTATAGCCGCTGGCGTACAGCTGCTCGGCGCCGTGCAGGCGCAGGTAGACGAAATCGCTGGTGACGTCTTCGCGATAGGGCCATTTACCGGCGGTGTCGGCAATCACCAGGGCCACGTCGTAGCGCTTGAGCAACGTGACGAAGTGCGGGTCGACAAAGCTGTCATGGCGTATTTCCACGGCGTGGCGCAGTGGGCGCTTTTTGTCAGTGGTGGTGCTGGCGTGGCCGTCCAGGCGCGGCTCGTGCTCGCGGGCCAGGGCAGCGGCACCTTCGGTGTCGTGGGGCAGTTGCTTGAGGAAGTCTTCGAACAGCTCGGGGTCGAATTTGAAGCTGGGCGGAAACTGCCAGAGGATCGCGCCCAGCTTCTCCTTGAGCTCCAGCACGCCGGAGGCGAAGAAATTGGCCAGGGGCTTGCGGATGTCCCGCAGGCGCTTGATGTGGGTGATGAAACGCGGCGCCTTGACGCTGAACACGAAGCCGGGCGGTGTCTCGGCGTACCACTGGGCATACCGTTCGGGGCGTTGCAGGGCGTAGAACGATCCATTGATTTCGATGCTATTGACCGCTCGCGAGGCGAATTGCAATTCCCGTTTCTGGGTCAGCCCCTTGGGGTAGAAATCCCCCCGCCAAGGCGTGTAGCGCCAGCCGGAAATACCAATGTGGATCGCCGTCATGAATCCCTCCCGTGCCAATGACCTCGTACTGCCTGTGTCTTTTGATGACTGTCGTGCGGCCCGGAAAGTTTCGATGGGGTGCCCAGCGGCGAGAAAGCCTATTGAGGCGAGGCTATCTTCCTGCAGGACTGCGCCTGTAGGAGCTGCCGAGTGCAACGAGGCTGCGATCTTGTCCCAGACAGTTGAGTCGCAAGCGAAAGCTCAAGATCAAAAGATCGCAGCCTTCGGCAGCTCCTACAGACCTTTACATTCCGCCAAAACCGAACTTGCCCGCCCGTTATTGATCAGTTCCTTACCGATCCCGTGTGAAGGAGCCTCGCGTTTTGTCTCGATTGAGCACTGTATTGCTGCTGTTCCTGCTGGCGATGACCGGCACCAGCGCCTACGGGACCGCCGCTGTCCCTGGCACCTCCCAGCCCAGTGAAGCACCCGCCGAACCCGCGCCGCTGGTGCAGGGCGGTTTATTGGGGGCCATCAGTTCGAGCATCGACGATGTCCAGGACAAGCTCGACCTCAACCAGAGCCTGGTGGATGCCTGGCGCCTGCGGGCGGATCGGGCGGCGGATGAGGTGGACCGGCTGGTGGACCAGACGTCCCGTTCGTCCTGGCGCGTGGCGGGGGATTTCCTGTTGTTGTCGAGCGTCTGGATCGGCGCTTTCGCACTGATCTGGTCGGCCGCGCGGCTGCTGCTGCGCCATCTGGGTCGGCGCCGCTGGTTGCGCAGCCGCCAGCGCCTGCGCGACCTGCTCGGTTATCTGCTGCCGTACACCGCTGCGGCGTTGATCTGCCTGCCGCTGACCCTGTACGTCAGCCACTTCTTGCAGGTGTCGGTTGGTCGCGCCCTGGCGCTGTGTTTCGCCTACGCCACCAGCAGCGGCATTTTCTCCACTTCGGTGTTGCTGTGCGTGATCGTGATGTTCAACGCTGGCCACAAACGCCGGGCGGTGGCGATGATCCGGCGTTTCAGCCCGCGGCCGTTGTTCCTGATCGGTTTTCTCGCCGCCCTCAGCGATGCCCTGACCAGCCCGCAGATCGCCCGGCAACTGGGCGGTAACATCACCAGCAGCATCGCGGTGTTCACTGGCCTGTTCGCCTCGGTGATCTTTGGCTGGCTGGTGATTCGCATGCGCCGGCCCGTGGCGCACCTGATCCGCAACCGCCCGCTGGCCCAGCGCTTGAAGCAACCGGCCTTGCAGGAGTCGCTGCGGATTTTCTCCGGGCTCTGGTATTGGCCGATCCTGTTGATGGTGCTGGTGTCGGCGGTGAGCCTGATCGGTGTCGGCGAGGACAACCAGAAAGCCCTGCGTTGTGCGCTGTTCACCACCATTCTGCTGATCGCTACGGTGTTCCTCAGCACCGTGTTCCAGCACGTCTTCAAGTCGCCCAAGGCCGAGGCCATCCAGCGCAACAGCGCCTACAAGGGCCGCCTGTTGAGCCTGCTGCACGCGTTGTTGCGCATCGTCATGGCGGTGGTATTCATTGAGGTCCTCGGGCGGATCTGGGGCATTTCCCTGTTCGAGTTCGCCTCGCGCAACGCCATAGGCCGGGCGATCAGTGATTCCTTGAGCCGCATCGGCCTGATCTTCCTGATGACCTGGCTCACGTGGGTGGTGCTCGACACGGCGATCCAGGAAGCCCTGAAACCGCCGCTGAACAAGCGCGGGGCCCGCCAGCCCAGCACCCGGGTCAAGACCATCCTGCCGCTGTTGCGCAACGCGGCGAAAATCATCCTGGTGGTGATTTGCGCAATCACCACCATGGCCAACCTGGGCATCAACGTCGCGCCGTTGCTGGCCGGTGCCGGGGTGGTGGGGCTGGCGATCGGTTTCGGTTCCCAGCAACTGGTGCAGGACGTGATTACCGGGCTGTTCATCATCATCGAAGACACGCTGTCCATCGGCGACTGGGTGGTGCTCAGCTCCGGCCACGCCGGCACTGTCGAAGGCCTGACCATCCGCACCCTGCGCCTGCGCGACGGCAAGGGTTTCGTGCATTCGGTGCCGTTCGGCCAGATCAAGGCCGTGACCAACCAGTCCCGGCAATTTGCCTTTGCGTTCTTCTCCGTGCAGTTCACCTACGACACCGACGTGGACCAGGCCATCGAACTGATCCGCGAAGCCGGGCGTTCGATCGCCGAAGACCCGTTCCTCAAGTTCAACCTGCAAGGGCCGTTGGATGTGTTTGGCGTGGACAAGATGGACCTCAACGGCGTGGTACTCACGGCGCAGTTCCGTACTGTGTCGGGTGGGCAGTATGCGGTGAGCCGGGCATTCAACCAGCAGTTGAAGAAGCTTGTGGATAACCACCCGGCGGTGCATTTTGCGCAGACTTATCCACAGCAGGTGGTGTTGCCCAAGCGGTTGGTCGAGGAGCCGAAGGCAGGGGAAGAATTGCCTGATCAAGCGCATTGATCGTTCCCACGCTCTGCGTGGGAATGCCTCTACGGACGCTCCGCGTTCGGCCTCTTGGGGACGCGGAGCGTCCCTGGCTGCGTTCCCACGCAGAGCGTGGGAACGATCATGTGTCTGGCTAAAGGTGTTGAATCAGCTTGGTGCGAATTTCTGCCATCCCTTGGGCATCCAACTCCACCCAAAGATGCTGCTTGCCGGCAATCTGTGCCGCCACCGGCAACCCATCCCGATACACCAGCCGATTACTCGCCAATGCCGGCACTTTCGCCCCAGGCAGCAAGGTGCCGGCCAAGTTCAGCGGGTCGACGCCGCACACCGCCACCAGGCTGCCATCGGTGGGGCGGCGGCGGGTTTCGCGCAGCAGCGGGATGGCTTCGGGCAGGGCGAATTGTTCGCCCGCCAGGCCGCTGACAAAACGCCCGCCACGAATCTCGCCCCGCGCCTCCAGGCGATGAAAGGTGCGCAGCAGCTCGCGCCAACTTGGCAGCCAATCCGCCTCCCGCTCCAGCAAGCGCCAGAACACCACGCCGTAACGGCGCAGCAGGGTCATGGCGATGTGTTCCAGGGTGTCGGGCGGTGTGGGCGCGGGACGATTGCCCTCCGCAGGCGCGGGCTGGCTGCGGCGCAACAAGGCCCAGCGCCCGGCGTCGTCCATGCCGCCGACAAACGCGCCGCGCCCGCGCCGGCTGCTGCGGGCCTGGCGTTTGCTGGCGGGGGTGATCAGCGCGCGCAAGCCGGCGAAGCTGTCGGCATTCACCCACCCGGTGCCCACCAGTTCCTGCAAGGCGATTTCCAGTTCGCTGCGCAGCAGGTGGGCTTCGTGGGCCAGTTCGTCGAAAAACAGCGCGCCGTGTTCGCTGAGGGCCTGATGGACTTTTTGCGTCTTGGGTGACAACTCATCCAGGGCCGTTTGTCCGGCCAGGCTGCTCCACAACGCCACCTGACTGCGCGGCAGCAACACCACCGGCGTGCTGCGCAGGGCGCTGGCGGAAGGCTTCTGGCGCGCGCTCAGGCGCGTCCATACCCACTTGCCACTGCGGCACAACTCATCGAGCCAACTGGGCGAATAGTCCTTGATCCGCGCCGGCAGCAGGTCGCTGTCCCAGGCTGACGCAGCGGCCGGGAAGCCTTCGAACTGGCCCAGGATCGACGGCAGCACGGCATTGCCCCGACCTTGGCTGGACGATGACAGGTGTTGCCAGTCGAACAGGAAGCGCATGAAATCCTGCAGCATCACCGGCTCGATTTCCCGGCGCAGGCGCTTGACCGTGTAGCGATGGATCCGCGCCAGCAAATGCCGTTCGCACCATTCCTCCTGGCCGGTGCCCGGCGTGAACCGTCCGCGCAGCACATAGCCTTGTTGTTCAAGCTGCGCCAGGGCCTGGGTGACCTGCGGCGTCGACAACCCCAGCGGGTAGGCGATGGCCTTCAACGGCAGCGGGCCAAAGGCACTGAGCCGGGCGCGGAGCACTTCCACCAGGGCTTCGTCGCTGGCCCAGGCTTCATCGAAACCGGCCAGGGGCGTCAGCGCCGGTTGCCAGCGGGCCTGTGGATAAAGGGCTTGCAGGCAGGTCAGGCGCTCCAGCGGCACCCACAGACCACGCTCGGCGCTGATCTGCAGGTGACTGGCGCGACCACTGGCGGCCAATGCCTGCAACCAATCCAGCCACGGCGCGTGGGCGTCGGCTTCGCTGTCGGCGATGCAGGCCAGACTCATCAAGGCTTCATGCATCTCATCGAGATTGGCTGGCGTCGGCCAGGCCTCATCGCGGACCGACTGGATGGCTTCGGCGTCCAGTGCGCCAAGGTCGTCGGTGGCCTGTGGATCGCTCCAGCGCCGGTTGATCACCGCTTGGGTGCGCCGTTCTTCCAGCGGCGCGTCGTCGAGAAAGGTGTAGGGCCGGGCGCTGAGGATTTCCGCCGCCAGCGGTGACGGCGCCGGCAGGTCGCGGCTGATCAGGCGAATCTCGCCCGCTTCCATGCGCCGCAACAGCGTCAGCCAGCCTTCGCTGTCCATGGCTTCGTGCAGGCAATCGTCGAGGGTCTGTTCCACCAGCGGATGGTCGGGGATCTCACGCTCGCCGGCGAGGTTTTCCAGGCAGGCGATCTGGTCTGGAAACACGCTGGCGATCAGGTCTTCGCTTTTCATGCGCTGGATCTGTGGGGCGACTTTGCGCCCGCCGGCGTAGCGCGGCAAGGCCAGGGCCACGCCAGCGTTCCAGCGCCAGCGCACGCCGAACAGCGGCGCATCCAGCACCGCCTGGACCAGGATCTGCTCGGCGCTGTGGCTGTTGAGGTAGCGCCACACTTCGTCCAGTTCGAAGCTGTGGCTGGTGGACAGCGAGAGCACGATGGCGTCTTCACTGGCGGCGGCCTGCAATTCGAAGTTGAAGGTGCGGCAGAAGCGCTTGCGCAAGGCCAGGCCCCAGGCGCGGTTGATACGGCTGCCGAAGGGCGTGTGGATGATCAGTTGCGTGCCGCCGGACTCGTCGAAAAACCGCTCCATCAGCAACGTGTCCTGGGACGGCAATGCGCCGAAGGCCAGGCGCGCCGGGGCCAGGTAATCCACCAGTTGTTCGGCGCTGGCCAGGTTCAGTTGCAGGGTGTCGGTGAGCCAATCGAGGGCCGGTTGCAGGTGGCCCGGCGTGGCGGCCAGCAGTTGATCGAGCTGGGCTTGCAGGCGCGCCACGGCCAGGGACAATTCGGCGCTGCGCCCCGGCGCTTCGCCGAGCCAGAACGGGATGGTCGGCGGCTGGCCCTGGGAGTCCTCGACCCGCACGCGGCCGGTTTCGACGCGAATGATGCGATACGACGTATTGCCCAACTGGAACACATCGCCGGCAATGCTCTCCACCGCGAAGTCTTCGTTGACGCTGCCGATGTTCAGCCCTTGGGGTTCGAGCAGCACGCTGTAGTCGGCATTGTCCGGAATGGTGCCGCCGCTGGTCACGGCCGTGAGCTTGCTGCCCCGGCGCCCGCGCAAGGTCCGGGCAACAGCGTCCCGGTGCAGGTAGGCACTGCGCACGCCTTGGCGGCCATTGAAGCCTTCGGCGAGCATCTGCAACAAGGCCTGATAGTGGTGGTCGTCCAGGTCTGTGTAGGGCGCCGCGCGGCGGAAATTCTCCAGCAGCGCCTGCTCCTGCCATTCCTGGCAACTGACCTCGGCGACGATCTGCTGGGCCAGTACATCCAGCGGCGCCGTGGGGATGTGCAGGATGTCGAGTTCGCCACGGCGTACGCAGTCGAGCAGGGCGGCACATTCGATCAAGTCATCGCGGGTGGTGGCGAACAGGCGTCCCTTGGGCGTGCCACCGACTTGGTGGCCGGAACGACCGACCCGTTGCAGGAATGCCGAGATCGAGCGGGGCGAGGCGATCTGGCACACCAGGTCGACATCGCCGATATCAATGCCCAGCTCCAGGGACGCGGTGGCGATCAGCACCTTCAGCTCGCCGCGTTTGAGGCGTTGTTCGGCGTCGAGGCGAAACTCTTTCGCCAGGCTGCCGTGGTGGGCGGCCACGGCGTCCTTGCCCAAGCGTTCGCTCAGGTGACGGGTCAGGCGTTCGGCCAAACGCCGGGTGTTGACGAACACCAGCGTGGTGCGGTGTTCCCGGGCCAGCTCGGCGAGGCGGTTGTAGACCAGTTCCCACACGTCATTGGCCATCACCGCCGACAGCGGCACTGGTGGCACCTCGATGTCCAGGTCCCGGGGGCGGGCGTGGCCGATGTCGACGATTTCACAGGTGCGTCCCTCACCGACGAGAAAACGCGACACCGCTTCGATGGGCTTTTGCGTGGCGGACAGGCCGATGCGCATCAGCTGCTCGGCACACAGGGCTTGCAGGCGTTCCAGGCTCAAGGCCAGGTGGCTGCCGCGTTTGCTGGCGGCGATGGCGTGGATTTCGTCGACGATGACCGTGCGGGTGCTGGCGAGCATCTGTCGGCCGGAATCGGAGCCGAGCAGCACGTAGAGCGATTCGGGGGTGGTCACCAGAATGTGCGGCGCGGTCTTGCGCATCGCCGAGCGTTCTTTCTGCGGCGTGTCGCCGGTACGCACGGCGGTGGTGATGTGCAGGGGCGGCAAGCCCATTTTTTGCAATTGCTCGGTGATGCCGGCCAGGGGATTCTGTAGGTTGATCTGGATATCGTTGCTCAGGGCCTTGAGCGGCGAGACATAGACCACCAGGGTCTGGTCCGGCAGGCCGCCCTGTTCCAGGCCGCGATGAACCAGGTCATCGAGCACGGCAAGAAACGCCGTCAGGGTCTTGCCCGAGCCGGTAGGCGCCGCCACCAGGGTCGAACGACGCTGGCCGATCAACGGCCACGCCCGGGCCTGTGCGGCCGTGACCGCCGGGAAGGTCTGGCTGAACCAGGCGCGAACGGCGGGGTGAAAGCCGGCCATGGCGTGGTTGGCTGCAAGGGGCAGATTCATGGGGGCAGTTTAGGCGGGTGGGGTGGGGAAGATGCAAGTACCACTTGAAACCTTCATTGCCTGCCAGGCCGCTATCGCGAGCGAGCTCGCTCCCACAGGGATAGCATGGGCACCTGAGATCCCCTGTGGGAGCGAGCTTGCTCGCGATGAGGGCCTCAAGACCTGCACAAACCCGGCGATCTGCACTTTACGGATGACGGTTGCGCACTAAACCCGCAAAATGCAACGATTCCGACAACGCCTGCGGGCGTTGTCGACCAAATTCTTGTGCCAATAGACTGGGCCTGCTGACTTTATGCGAATGCGCCTTATGTTACTGGGCGGCGGAAATGCCCTTGGGCAGGCGCTGATTCGCCTCGGTGCAGAAGAAGACATCGGTTTTCTTGCCCCCCGCCCGCCCGAAGACGGTTGGGATGCCGCGAGCCTGACGCAACTGCTCGACGACACCCGCCCGGACGCCTTGATCAACCTGGCGTACTACTTCGACTGGTTCCAGGCCGAGGCCGTCAGCGAGCAGCGCCTGGCCAGCCAGGAGCGCGCTGTCGAGCGCCTGGCCGGGCTGTGCCAGCATCACAACATCGTCTTGCTGCAACCGTCGAGCTATCGCGTGTTCGATGGCTCCCGCGCCACGGCCTACAGCGAGAAAGACGAGCCCGTGCCCCTGGGCGTACGCGGCCAGGCGCTGTGGCGGATCGAGCAAAGCGTGCGCGCCACCTGCCCGCAACATGTGCTGCTGCGGTTCGGCTGGCTGCTGGACGACAGCGCCGATGGCATCCTCGGGCGTTTCCTGGTCCGGGCCGAACAGCCTGAAGAGCTGTTGCTGGCCGACGACCGCCGGGGTAATCCGACGCCGGTGGACGATGCCGCGCGCGTGATCATCTCGGTGCTCAAGCAACTCGATTGCGCGGCGCCGCTGTGGGGCACCTACCATTACGCCGGCCACGAGGCGACTACGCCGCTGGCATTGGGCCAGGCGATCCTCACCGAAGCCCGCGCCCTGCATCCGCTGGCCATCGAGTCGCCCACCCCCCAGGCCCACGCCGCACGGCCGGACGCCGCGGAAGAACCGCAGCACGCGGTGCTGGCCTGCAAGAAAATTCTGCACACTTTCGGGATCAAGCCCCGCGCCTGGCGCGCGGCACTCCCGGGCTTACTGGATAGGTTTTATCGCCATGGCTGAAGGCCCTGTTTTAATCACCGGCGGTGCGGGTTTCATTGGTTCGCACCTGACCGACGCCTTGCTCGCCAAGGGCCATTCGGTGCGCATCCTCGATGATCTGTCCACCGGCAAGCGCAGCAACCTGCCGCTGGACAATCCGGCGCTCGAACTGATCGAAGGTGACGTCGCCGATGCCGCGCTGGTGGCGCGGGTCATGGCCGGTTGCAGCGCCGTGGCGCACCTGGCGGCGGTGGCCTCGGTGCAAGCTTCGGTGGACGACCCCGTGCGCACCCACCAGAGCAATTTCATCGGCACCCTGAATGTCTGCGAAGCCATGCGCCAGAGCGGTGTGAAGCGGGTGCTGTTCGCCTCCAGCGCAGCGGTCTACGGCAACAACGGCGAAGGCGAGTCCATCGACGAAGAAACCCCCAAGGCCCCGCTCACGCCGTATGCCTCGGACAAACTGGCCAGCGAGTTCTACTTCGACTTCTATCGTCGCCAGCACGACCTGGAGCCGGCGGTGTTCCGCTTCTTCAACATCTACGGCCCGCGCCAGGATCCGTCCTCGCCGTATTCCGGGGTCATCAGCATCTTCAGCGAACGGGCGCAGAAAGGCCTGCCAATCACTGTGTTTGGCGACGGTGAGCAGACTCGGGATTTTGTCTATGTCGAAGATTTGGTGGATTTGCTGGTGCAGGCCATCGAAAAGCCCGAGGTGGAAGTGGGCGCGGTGAACGTCGGCTGGAACCAGGCCACGACCCTCAAGCAGATGCTCCAGGCCCTCGCCGCCGTGGTGGGCGATCTGCCGCCGATCAGCTACGGCCCGGCGCGCTCCGGCGACATCCGCCATTCGCGGGCCGACAACCATCGGCTGTTGCAGCGCTTCAGCTTTCCCCCGCAAACCCCGATGAGCGTGGGGCTGGCGCGGTTGTTGGGACGCTGATTTTCCCGCTACCCAAAAAACTGTGGGAGCGAGCTTGCTCGCGATGACGGTGAGTCAGCCAGCAATCATGTTGACTGACCCACCGCTATCGCGAGCAAGCTCGCTCCCACAGGGATTTTTGTATCTTCAGGTTCGGCTTAGAACTTGTAGCCCAAGCCCACCATGTAGATCCATGGGTCCACATCGACATTCACCTTGGCCCGGGTACCGCCGGCCACGGCGTTGTTGTCCACATACGCGGTGGTGTCGATGTCGATGTAGCGGATCTGGCCGTTGATCATAATGTTGTCGGTCAACATGTAGTCAGCACCCACTTGCCACGCCATGCCCCAACTATTGCTCGCGCGGAAATTGCTGAAGCCGTTGGCGCTGGCTTCGCTGCCGACGTGTTCGTCGTAGATCCAGGTGTAGTTGATGCCGGCGCCGACATAAGGCTGGAACGCCGACTTGGCGTCGAGCGGGTAGTAGACCAGGCTCAGGGTCGGCGGCAGGTGTTTGAGGGTGCCGAGCTTGCCATTGGCCGCGCCCAGGGCGGTGCCTTTGATTTTCACGTCGTGCTCGAACGGCGAGGCCGCCAGCAGTTCGATCCCCAGGTTGTTGGTGATCATGTAGGCGAAGTTCAAGCCCAACTGCGTGTCGCTGCTCATGGTCGCCTTGCCACCCAGGTCGGCGCCGGCCAGCGGGCCACGGTCGACCTTGACGCTGGAGCTGTCGGCTTCCGGGTTGACGGTGATGGCACCGGCGCGAACGATGATATCGCCGGCTGTGTGAGCCTGGGCGAGTGGGGCAGCGAGCGCGAGGGCCGCGAGGGAAGCGCAGAGCAAGGACTTGTTCATGAGGGCTCCAGAGGGCATCGAAATTAGATGTCCCATGTTACGAAGCCGTCTGGTCCGGTCTTTTGACACAGCTCAATGAGTCAGGGGGTGTTTAATTGACTCAGCTCAATAAAAGCGCTGATGGGAAAATTCGAGGGAACCATCGCGAGCAAGCTCACTCCCACATTATTCGAGGAAACACGATCAACTGTGGGAGCGAGCTTGCTCGCGATAGCGATCTCAAAACCACGCATCACTCCCGGATTCACTCCGGCAGTTCATACACATAAATCTTCTGCGCCTCCATCTGATACCCGGCATCGGCCAGTTCACTGGTGGACGGCTTGACCTGCATCGACCCTTCGACCCAGTACGGTTGATACAACTCGTCGAGCTTGACCCCGACTTCGCTTTTCACATGCACGATCTGGTTGGACGGCGGTGGCGGTACGTGGATGCAGGCGCCGAAATACGGCACCAGCAAGAAGTCCGTGGTGCGACCTTCCTCGCTGACTTCCAACGGCACGATGTAGCCCGGCAAACGAATCTGCTGACCATCGAGGGCCTTGACCACCGGGGCGTTGGGCAAATCCTGCTTGGCGGCTGGGGCGGACTCGGCGGCCAGGGCATCGCTCATCTTCGACAAGTCGTGCAGCGGGGTCATGTTCGGCACTTCCGACGGCGCGTCCGGCGGGATCATTTCCGACCAGGCCAAGTCCCTCGGCTCGGCCGCCCATAGTGGCAGTGCGACCATCATCAACAGCGCAAGCAGGGCGCGGGGCATCTTCAAGGTCCTCATAGACGAATCGACAGGCCGTCGGCCAACGATTGGCGATAGGCGCGCCAGGCCGGCACGCTGCCCATCAGCAGGGCGGCGACCAGGATGCCAGCCAGCAGCGTCCATTCATATTCGCTCGGCCAGCTCAGCGGCAGGTACAAGCCGTAGGCCGACTGCACGTAACCCTGGGCGGCGGCGATGCCGATGTACAGCAAGGCCAGCCCGGCGGTGACCCCGGCCAGCGCCAGGGCGAAGGCTTCGAGCACCAGCAGCGTTGCGATGTGCCACGGCCGCGCGCCCACCGAACGCAGGATCGCCATTTCCCGACGACGCTCGTTGAGGCTGGTGAGGATCGCGGTGAGCATGCCGATCAACCCGGTGAGCACCACGAACAACGAAATCACGAACAAGGCTTTTTCCGCCGTGCCCATCAGGCTCCACAATTCCTGCAGCGCCACGCCCGGCAGGATAGCCAGCAACGGCTCGCCGCGGAATTCATTGATCTCGCGTTGCAAGGCAAAGGTGGAAATCTTGCTGTTGAGGCCGAGCATGAACGCGGTAATTGCCTGGGGCGTGAGGTCCATGTTGCGGGCCTGGTCGGCGCTGATGCGGCCATTGCCCTGGGCCGGCACACCGTTCTTCCAGTCGATGTGGATCGCCTCCATGCCGCCGAGGCTGATGTGCAGCGTGCGGTCCACCGGGGTGCCGGTGCGCTTGAGAATCCCGACCACAGTGAAGGGCTTGTCGTCGTGCTTGACCAGGCTGACCACTGCCACACCGTGGGCCAGCACCAGCTTGTCGCCGAGCTTGTAGTGCAGCGCCTCGGCCACTTCGGCACCGAGCACCACTTCGAACGGATCGGTTGCGAAAGCCCGGCCGTCGGCCAGTTCCAGATGCTGCTGGCGGCCGTACTGGTAATGCTCGAAGTAAGCCTCGGTGGTGCCCATCACCCGATAACCGCGGTGGGAGTCGCCGAGGGACATGGGGATCGCCCACTTCACTTTCGGGTTGCTGGCGAAGTGTTCGAAGCTGTCCCAGCGGATGTTGTTGGTGGCGTTGCCGATGCGAAACACCGAATACAACAGCAGGTTCACTGAACCGGAGCGGGCGCCGACGATCAGGTCGGTGCCACTGATGGTGCTGGCGAAACTGGCCCGCGCCTCGGTACGTACCCGCTCCACTGCCAGCAACAGACAAACAGAAAGGGCGATGGCAAACGCGGTGAGGATCGCGGTGAAGCGGCGGTTCGCCAGGCTGGCCATGGCTAGACGGAACAAATACATCTCAAACCTCGAGTGGCGTGGCGGCGCGATTGAGATCGGCCAGCGACAGGTTGCGGTCGAACAGCGGCGCCAGGCTCTGGTCGTGGCTGACGAACAACAGGCTCGACCCGGCCTCGCGGCATTCGGCGAACAGCAGCCGCAGGAAGTTTTCCCGGGCGTCGTAGTCCAGGGCCGAAGTCGGTTCGTCGGCGATCACCAGTTCCGGCTGGCCGATCAGCGCCCGGGCGGCGGCGACCCGTTGTTGCTGGCCGATGGACAACGAGTCGGCGCGCCGTTCCAGCAGGTTCGGGTCGGTCAAGCCCAGGTGGGCCAGCAGCGTGGCGGCGGCCTGATTGACGCTGCCGTGGCGCTGGATGGCCCGTTGTGCGCGCAGCTTGGAGAAGTGGCAGGGCAGTTCGACGTTCTCGCGCACAGAGAGAAATGGCAGCAGGTTGAACTGCTGGAAGATGTAGCCGGTGTGGTCGACACGAAAGCGGTCGCGACTGCCGGCGCCCAGCTCGGTGAGTTCCTGGCCGAGCAGGCGGATGCTGCCGCGATCCGGCGTCTGCACACCGCCGAGCAGCCCCAGCAAGGTGGTCTTGCCACTGCCGCTCGGGCCCTTGAGAAACAGCGTCTCACCGGCCTCCAGGCGAAATGCCGGGATATCCAGCAACGGTGGATGCCCGGGCCAACTGAAGCCCAGGTCGGAGAGTTCGATGAGTGCTTGGGTCATGTTTGCCGCTTCAAATAGTGGAACCTGTGGAACACCTGTGGGAGCTGAGCTTGCTCGCGATGAGGTCATTACATTCAACTTGGATGTTGACTGTCGGACCGCTATCGCGAGCAAGCTTTGCTCCCACCAGGCTTGCTCCCACATTGGGTTTTGCGGTGGATCAGAACTTCAGGGCTGGCGCCTTGGCCGTCACTTCCACGCCTTGCTGGCCGCTCGGGCTGATCAGTTGTACCTGAATTTTCTGGGTGGCCGGGAAGGTTTTGAACAGGGTCGCCAGGTCCAGGTTCTTCAGTGCACCCGGGGCGGCGCAGGTGAATTGGTAATGGGCATGGATCTCACTGTGCTCGCCGTGGTGCTCGTCGCCGTCGGCGTCTTCGTCATGCTCTTCGTGGTCCGGTTCATCGCCGAACAGCGGGCTTTCCAGTTCCTGTTGGGCCACGGTGCATTTGGCGGCGGCCGGCAGGTTGAACAACGCCAGCGGCTTGTCCAGCTGCGCGCGTACGGCGGCGACCTTGGCCTTGTCGGCATCGCTGGTGGCGGCATGTTCGAAGCCCACCAGGTTCATCGCCGGGCTTTCCAGTTCCAGCTCCAGGGTCTGGCCGTCCAGGGCGGCGTTCAACCGGCCCACACCGTGTTCATGGGCGCCGAGGCTGCCGTGCTCGTGGTCATGATCATGCTCGACCGCCGCATGAGCGACAGCCAATGGCAGCAGGGCGAACGGCAAAGCGAGAAGCAGACGACGCATGACGAGTCTCCGAAAAGGTTATGTAATCTTATAACGAAAGTGCGGAGAGTTTGACCGTCTGCTTGGCGTCGCGCAAGGGCCATGGGAGCATGCGAACATGAAATATTCAGGAGCACGGTGATGTTGCGGATACGCGGAACCGTCGGCGATTGGCCGGTGGACTTGTCGATCGAAATGGATGAGGGCGACTGGGCGCAGCTCGGCGCGCAGTTGCAAGTGGCCAAGTCCGAGAGTGTGGCGGCCCCGGCGGCCAAACCGGTGGCCAATCCAGTGAATCAGGACGATGCCCAGTGGCAGATCGCCAAGGAACTGCTGCGCAAGGCCGGGCAATTGAGCGGCCCGGACCTGCTGGAACAGCTCGAAGGCCTGACCGGCAGCGCCTCGGCGGGCAAGCGCCTGTTGGTGCGCTTGCGCCATAGCCCGGATGTAAAAGTGATCAGCGGCGGTGACACACCGCTCTACAGCTGGCACGAAAACGCGTAGGAGCGTGTAGGAGCTGACGAGCGAAGCGAGGCTGCGATCTTTACCCAGACGCTTGAATCTCAAGCGAAAGATCAAAGGATCGCAGCCTCGCTTCGCTCGGCAGCTCCTACAGAGGAATCAATACAACGCGGCGAATAGCTTGCGACGATAGGTCGTCACCAGCGGATGATCGTTGCCCAGCAGTTCGAACACTTGCAGCAAGGTCTTGTGGGGCAAGCCTTCGCTGTAGCTGCGGTTACGCATGAACAGCTTGAGCAGTGCATCGAGGGCCGCTTCGTACTGCTGGCGCGCCAGTTGCTGGATCGCCAGTTGGTACACCGCCTCATCGTCCTGCGGGTCTTTCGCCAGGCGCGCCTTGAGGTCGGCGGCGTCCGGCAGGTGCTTGGCCAGGCCGAGGAACTGGATCTGCGCCTTGGCGCCGGCGAGGGCGGCCTTGTGTTCGTCGCTTTTTACCGCGTCGAGCACGGTCTGCGCTTCGTCCAACTCACCGCGCTCGGTCAGGCAGCGGGCATACAGGATCAGGGCCTTGGCGTTGGTGTTGTCTTCACCCAGCAATACCGTGAGCAGGGCTTCCGCGTCGGCGAAACGACCGTCGTCGAACAGCGCCTGGGCCTGTTCGAATGGGTCGGCCGCAGCCGGAGGCGGCATCTGCACATGGGGTTC
The DNA here is from genome assembly GCF_052114545.1 of Pseudomonas sp. KB_12. Taxonomy (NCBI): domain Bacteria; kingdom Pseudomonadati; phylum Pseudomonadota; class Gammaproteobacteria; order Pseudomonadales; family Pseudomonadaceae; genus Pseudomonas; species Pseudomonas sp. KB_12. The sequence continues at coordinate 51,904 of NZ_JBFREY010000020.1, forward strand.
GAGCATGGTTCGCACGGCCGATTCCGGCTGGGCACCGGCAAAGCCGTCGACGGGTTGGCCGTCCTTGAACAACACCACCGTTGGCAGGCTGCGAATGCCGAAGCGGGCGACAATGTCCTGCTCGATGTCGCAGTTGACCTTGGCCAGCAGCAGTTCGCCTTGATAGCTCTCGGCAATGGTTTGCAGCATCGGCATCAGCGCCTTGCACGGCGCACACCACTCGGCCCAGAAATCCACCAGCACCGGTTTGTGGAAAGAGTTCGCGATCACCGACTGGTCGAAATCGGCGGTGGTGGCGTCGAAGATGTAGGGCGTTTCCTGAGTCATGGGCAATCTCGTAGAGCGCTTGAATGGGGCAACTATACGGCTTGGTGGGGGTGGCTGAAAGCGGGTGGCAGTGAGAGGTGTATTGGTTGGTAGGGCCTCATCGCGAGCAAGCTCGCTCCCACAAGAGATCTCAAGTGTTCATGCGACCCCCGTGGGAGCGAGCTTGCTCGCGATGCTTTTAAGGCTAGCGCCGCGCGTGGTACAGGCTCACATGCCGAAACTCTTCAGGCTCGGCCAGGTCCGGCAAGGTCATGGCCTGGAGCATGTCGATGCGTCGGTACAGCGGATGCTGGAAATCCCGCACCCGGGAGTCGGCCACCAGCGCCTCGCGGCCACGGCTGAGGAATTGATCGAGCAGCGGCAGGTTGGCCCGGTCGTAGAGCACATCGGCGACCAGGATCAGGTCGAAGCGATCGGCCTCGGCGAAGAAATCCGTTGAATACCCCAGCTCCACGCCATTGAGCGCGGCATTGCCCCGGCACGCGGCAATCGCCAACGGGTCGAGGTCGCAGGCCACCACCTCCAGCGCCCCGGCCTTGACCGCCGCGATGCCCGCCACGCCGGAACCGGCGCCAAAATCCAATATGCGCTTGCCCTCGACCCACTGCGGCTGTTCGGCCAGGTAGCGGGCCATCGCCAGGCCGCTGGCCCAACAGAAGCTCCAATAGGGCGGCTCGTGGAGAATGCGCCGGGTTTCTTCCGGGCTGAAGGCACGGTCCATGTTGTCGCCGTCGATCAGCCACAACTTCAAGTCGGCGCCGGGTAGCGGGCAAGCGACCAGGCGCGCGTCACCGAGCAATTCACTCAGCGCCCGTTGCAGGTCCTGCGGTGCACTCATGGCGCTTTGACGAATTGCAGGGCGCCCAGTGCCTGGGTGGTTGGTTGGCTGATGCGCTGCTCCGGCAGGTGCAGGATCAACTGGCCCGACTGGCTGGCGCGGCCGCGCAGCTCGACGCGGGCGCCGACCGGGAAGGCATCGGGGTTGAAACGCAGGCGGAAGGGCAGGGCCTGGTTGGTGCCGATCAGGCTGGAGCTGGCGAGCAATTGCTGTGGGCGGTCCTTGTCATCGATCACCAGCAACGCCAGTTCGACCTCGGCCCCGGCCGGCACGCCTTGCAAGGTGCCGCTCAATTCGCGCTGATACGCCGGCAGCGGCCCCAGCTCGGCCGCCTGGCGGGCTTTTTCCTGGGCCTGTTTCGGCGCTGGGGCCGGGGCGGGAGCGGCGGGCTTGGGGGCGTCGCTGCTGCACGCCATCAGCAGGCTGAAAAGACTGAGCAAAACGAGCGATCGTAGCGGCATGTGTGGCTCCAGCAAGGTGAATTCCATGGATCTGACGGTAAGCCCGTCTGTATACCGTAAACCCTATGGCTTGTCTTGCCAGTGGGATGCGCTACCATGGCCCTCCCTTTTTTTGTTGCCTGCCACCATGCACTGTCCCTTCTGCGGTGCCAACGACACCAAGGTCATCGACTCGCGACTGGTCGCCGAGGGCGAACAAGTCCGCCGCCGCCGCGAATGCCTGGCTTGCGGCGAACGTTTCACGACGTTCGAGACCGCTGAACTGGTGTTGCCGCGCCTGATCAAAACCGACGGCAGCCGCCAGCCGTTCGATGAAGAAAAACTGCGCGCCGGCATGCAGCGCGCCCTGGAAAAACGCCCGGTGAGCGTCGAGCGCCTGGAAGCGGCGCTGGTGCACATCAAGCACAAGTTGCGGGCGACCGGCGAGCGCGAGGTCAAATCCCTGGTGGTCGGTGAGTTGGTGATGGCCGAGCTGCAGAAGCTCGATGAAGTCGCCTACATCCGTTTCGCCTCGGTGTACCGGCGCTTCCAGGACCTGAACGAGTTCCGCGAAGAAATCGACCGCCTGGCCCGCGAACCGGTGAAAGAATGACCGCCTCGGCGCAGCAGGCCATCCTCGACGCCCACTACATGGCCCGTGCCCTGGAGTTGGCGCGGCGCGGTCACTACACCACCCACCCCAATCCCCGGGTCGGTTGCGTGATCGTGCGTGACGGGCAGATTGTCGGCGAAGGTTGGCACATCCGCGCCGGTGAGCCCCATGCCGAAGTCCATGCCCTGCGCGCCGCTGGCGAACAGGCCCGCGGCGCCACGGCTTACGTGACCCTTGAGCCGTGCAGCCATCACGGGCGTACGCCGCCGTGTGCCGATGCGCTGGTCAACGCCGGCGTGGCGCGGGTGGTGGCGGCGATGCAGGACCCCAACCCGGAAGTCGCCGGGCGTGGCCTGCAACGGCTGGCCCAGGCCGGCATCGCCACCGAAAGCGGCGTGCTGGAGGGTGAAGCACGCAAGCTCAATGAAGGTTTCCTCAAGCGCATGGAGCAGGGGCTGCCGTTCGTGCGGGTCAAACTCGCCATGAGCCTCGATGGCCGCACCGCCATGGAAAGCGGCGAAAGCCAGTGGATCACTGGCGCCGCTGCACGCTCGGCGGTCCAACGCCTGCGCGCCCAGGCCAGCGTGGTGCTGACCGGCGCCGACACGGTGCTGGCGGACAACGCCCGGTTGACCGTGCGCGCCGATGAGTTGGGGCTCGATGCCGAGCAGACGGCGTTGGTCATGAGCCGTCCGCCGCTGCGGGTGTTGGTGGACGGGCGTCTGCGGGTGCCGCTGGACTCCGCGTTTTTCAAGGCTGGCCCGGCGCTGGTCGCTACCTGTATGGCGGTAGAAGAACAATACGCCAACGGCCCCGAATGCATGATCGTGGCAGGCGATGACGGCCAGGTCGATCTGCATCGCCTGCTGGTGGAGCTGGCGGGCCGTGGCGTCAACGAGGTGCTGGTGGAAGCCGGTCCGCGCCTGGCGGGGGCTTTTGCCCAGCAGGGGCTGGTCGACGAGTTCCAGATTTTCATCGCCGGCAAGTTCCTCGGTTCTTCGGCGCGGCCGCTGTTGGACTGGCCACTGGCGCAGATGAAAGATGCCCCGCAGCTGAAAATCACCGAAATCCGCGCCGTGGGCGATGACTGGCGAGTCATCGCCGTTCCCGTTGCGCAGGCGAGCGTATAATTCCCGGCTTTCGCGCAAGCGGCGGCCCGTTCTCGAGGAGGACTCCATGTTTACCGGCATCATCGAATCCATCGGCAGCATCCGTGCACTCACCCCCAAGGGCGGCGATGTGCGGGTCTACGTCGAAACCGGCAAGCTCGACCTGAGCGACGTCAAGTTGGGCGACAGCATTGCGGTCAACGGCGTGTGCCTGACGGCCGTCGAATTGCCGGGCAATGGTTTCCTGGCGGACGTCAGCCGCGAAACCCTCGACTGCACGGCCATGAACGACCTCAAGAGCGGCAGCCCGGTCAACCTGGAAAAAGCCCTGACCCCCACCACTCGCCTGGGCGGGCACCTGGTCAGCGGCCACGTGGACGGCGTTGGCGAAGTGGTCTCGCGCACGGATAACGCCCGGGCCGTGGAGTTTCGCATTCGCGCGCCGAAGGAACTGGCCAAGTACATTGCCCACAAAGGCTCGATCACCGTCGACGGCACCAGCCTGACGGTCAACGCGGTGGATGGCGCCGAATTCCTGCTGACAATCATTCCCCACACCCTGAGCGAAACCATCATGGCCTCGTACCGGCCAGGTCGCCGGGTGAACCTGGAAGTCGACTTGCTGGCCCGTTACCTGGAGCGCCTGTTGTTGGGCGACAAGGCCGCAGAGCCGGGCTCCCCACAAAAGCCGGGTAACATCACTGAAAGTTTTCTGGCCGCCAACGGCTACCTCAAATCCTGACCCAAGGGGGTGCCGCGTGGCGCTCAATAGCATCGAAGAACTGGTTGAAGACATCCGCCAAGGCAAGATGGTCATCCTCATGGATGACGAAGACCGCGAGAACGAAGGCGACCTGATCATGGCCGCCGAATGCTGCAAGGCCGAGCACATCAACTTCATGGCCAAGCACGCCCGTGGCCTGATCTGCATGCCGATGACCCGCGAGCGCTGCGAGCTGCTGAAGCTGCCGCTGATGGCGCCGCGCAACGGCTCGGGCTTCGGCACCAAGTTCACCGTGTCCATCGAGGCCGCCGAGGGCGTGACCACCGGTATTTCCGCTGCCGACCGCGCGCGCACCGTGCAGGCCGCTGCCGCCCGGGACGCCAAGGCCGAAGACATCGTCAGCCCCGGCCACATCTTCCCGCTGATGGCCCAAGCTGGTGGCACCCTGGCCCGCGCCGGCCACACCGAAGCGGCCTGCGACCTGGCGCGCATGGCGGGCTTTGAACCCAGCGGCGTGATCTGCGAAGTGATGAACGACGACGGCACCATGTCCCGTCGTGCGGAGCTGGAAACCTTCGCCGCCGAACACAACATCAAGATCGGCACCATCGCCGACCTGATCCACTACCGGATGATCCACGAACGTACCGTTCAGCGGATTGCCGAGCAGCCGCTGGACAGCGAACTGGGCCAGTTCAACCTGGTGACCTACCGCGACTCGGTGGAAGGCGACGTGCACATGGCGCTGACCCTGGGCACCGTGTGTGCCGAAGAGCCGACCCTGGTGCGGGTGCACAACATGGACCCGCTGCGTGACCTGTTGATGGTCAAGCAACCCGGCCGCTGGAGCTTGCGGGCCGCGATGGCTGCGGTGGCCGAGGCCGGCAGCGGCGTGGTGCTGCTGCTCGGTCACCCGCTCGATGGCGACGTGCTGCTGGCGCACATCCGCGAAACCGGCGACCAGGCGGCGGTGAAAAAACCGACCACCTACAGCATTGTCGGTGCCGGTTCGCAGATCCTTCGTGACCTGGGCGTGCGTAAAATGCGCCTGATGAGCGCACCGATGAAATTTAATGCGATATCCGGTTTCGATCTGGAAGTTGTAGAATACGTGCCCTCCGAATAATAGCCCGGAGATTTCGGCATTGTTGTTCACTTAAGGCTTGTTGGATTCATTGTGGCGAGGGAGCTTGCTCCTGGCGGGTGTAGGAGCTGCCGAAGGCTGCGATCTTTTGATTTTGATCTTTCGCTTGGGACTCAAGTGTCTGGGGAAAGATCGCAGCCTCGTTGCACTCGACAGCTCCTACGACGTGGTTCGGCGGGAGTTAGTGTCCTCGCCACAAAAGCTTGAAATGAACAGCATGACGGGATTTGCGGTGCAGTATTCGTGGCTAATATCACTGAGGAGCGCGTTATAGAACGCGCTCCGGCTCTTTAAGAGATCTGACGAATGACCCTGAAGACCATCGAAGGTACCTTCATCGCCCCCAAAGGCCGCTACGCTCTGGTAGTGGGCCGCTTCAACAGTTTCGTGGTCGAGAGCCTGGTTGGCGGTGCGGTTGATGCCCTGGTTCGCCATGGCGTGAGCGAAAGCGACATCACCATCATCCGTGCCCCTGGCGCCTTCGAAATTCCGCTGGTTGCGCAGAAAGTCGCTCAAAAGGGCGAATATGCGGCGATCATCGCCCTGGGCGCGGTCATTCGTGGCGGTACTCCGCACTTCGAATACGTGGCCGGCGAATGCACCAAGGGCCTGGCCCAAGTGTCCATGGAATTCGGCGTGCCAGTCGCTTTCGGCGTACTGACCGTTGACTCCATCGAGCAAGCCATCGAACGTTCCGGCACCAAGGCCGGTAACAAAGGTGCCGAAGCTGCCCTGTCCGCCCTGGAAATGGTCAGCCTGCTGGCGCAGTTGGAGGCCAAGTGATTAGCGACGAAAGCGATCGTTTCAACCCGCGCGATCCAAAGCCTGCGGATGCCGGCAAGCCATCGAAAAGCGTCAAGCGTCGCGAAGCCCGTCAGCTCGCGACCCAGGCACTGTACCAATGGCACATGGCCAAGCAATCGCTGAACGAGATCGAAGCGCAGTTTCGGGTCGACAACGATTTCAGTGATGTCGATGGCGCTTACTTCCGCGAGATCCTGCACGGGGTCCCGCAGTTCAAGACCGAAATCGACACCGCGCTCACGCCTTGCCTGGACCTGACCATCGAAGAGCTGGATCCGGTTGAGCTGGCCGTGCTGCGCCTGTCCACCTGGGAACTGCTCAAGCGCGTCGACGTACCGTACCGCGTGGTGATCAACGAAGGGATCGAGCTGGCGAAAGTCTTCGGATCCACCGATGGCCACAAATTCGTCAACGGTGTGCTCGACAAGCTCGCCCCACGTCTGCGTGAAGCTGAAGTGAAGGCGTTCAAGCGCTGATTGGCGTTTGAACGACACTTGATGGGTGAATTTGAGCTGATCCGTAACTACTTCGCCGCCGCGCCTTGCGCGCAGGGCGGCGAGGGCATTGCACTGGGGATCGGCGACGACTGCGCCCTGCTGGCCGTTCCTCCCGGGGAACAGCTGGCGGTGTCCACCGACACGCTCGTGGCCGGTGTGCATTTTCCAAACCCTTGCGAGCCGTTCCTGCTCGGTCAGCGCTCGCTGGCCGTGGCGGTCAGTGACCTGGCCGCCATGGGCGCCAAGCCTTTCGCCTTTACCCTTGCCCTGACCTTGCCGACGGTGACCGCCGATTGGCTGCAAGCCTATGCCCGCGGTTTGAACCAGATGGCCCAGGCCTGTGGCGTGGCGCTGGTGGGGGGGGACACCACACGGGGGCCCCTGAGCCTGACCATGACGGTGTTTGGCCACGTACCGTCCGGCCAGGCCCTGACCCGCAGCGGCGCGCGGCCCGGCGACCTGCTGTGTGTGGGCGGCGAATTGGGTAATGCCGCCGGCGCGTTGCCGCTGGTGCTCGGCCAGCGCAGCGCCGAACCTGCGATTGCCGAGCCGTTGCTGGCCCATTATTGGTCGCCACGTCCGCAGATCGACCTGGGCCTGGCGTTGCGGGGCAAGGCCAGCGCGGCGATGGATATTTCCGATGGCCTGCTGGCCGATTGCGGGCATATCGCCCTGGCGTCCGGGGTGGCCTTGCAGGTTGAACGGGACCGACTGCCGTTGTCCAATGCTCTGGTAGCGTTTCTTGGCCAGGCGGATGCCGAGCAGGTCGCCCTGAGCGGCGGTGACGATTACGTGCTGTTGTTCTCCGTGCCACCGAGCCGATTGTCGGCGTTGCAGGCCGCCGGCTGGCCGATCCACGTGATCGGCAGCGTACTGGCCGGGCAAGGCGTCACGCTGGTCGACAGCGTCGGGCACGACATCACCCCGCCAGTGCGGGGCTATCAACATTTTCGGGAGACACCGTGACAGATCATCCCAACCAGGTCCCGGCAGAGTTCGTTCCGCCTTCGGTCTGGCGCAATCCCTGGCATTTCCTGGCATTTGGCTTCGGTTCGGGTACGTTGCCCAAGGCCCCGGGTACCTGGGGCTCGCTGGTTGCGCTACCCTTCATACCGTTGTGGCAGATGTTGCCGGACTGGGGCTACTGGCTGATGCTGGGCATCACCATGCTGTTTGGCTTCTGGCTGTGTGGCAAAGTGGCGGACGACCTTCGGGTGCACGATCATGAAGGCATCGTCTGGGACGAAATGGTCGGCATGTGGATCACCTTGTGGCTGGTACCGGAAGGCTGGTATTGGTTGCTGGCGGGTTTCCTGGTGTTCCGTTTCTTCGATATCCTCAAGCCGTGGCCGATCCGCTGGATCGACCGGCACGTACACGGAGGTGTCGGTATCATGCTCGATGATGTGTTGGCCGGGGTTTTCGCCTGGTTGGCAATGCAAGGATTGGTGTGGTGTTTCACCTGAGGGAGTCAGGCATGGGCGTAAGCCGCGCACTACTGCTGTTGCTGTGTTTAGGAGCCTGTGTGGGTACAAGGGTGGCCGAGTCGACGCCGCTGCCTGACAAGATCCGTGCGGCCAGCGAAGAGTGGGCCGATTACACCCAGGCCGATGGCCGGGGCATGGGCTGGGACATCTTGCGCGCGGTCTTCGAGCCTGAAGGCGTCAAGCTGGAGATCCGCAGCGTGCCCTACACCCGCTCGATCGGGTTGGTGCAGCGTGGGGAGATGGATGCACAGGTCGGCGCTTATCGCGATGAAACCGAAGGGCTGCTTTACCCGCATTGGCACTACGACGTCGATCATATCTATGCCCTGGGGTTGGCCTCCAAGCCTTCACCGACGCTGGCGACGATTGGCAACTATCGACTGGTGTGGATGCGCGGGTACGAATACAACAACTACCTGCCCAACATCCGGCGTTTCAATGAGATTCACCGCGCCGTGGGTATCTTGCCGATGCTGGCCCATGATCGTGCCGATTTTTATATCGATGCGTTGATGGAAATCCAGGATGTGCTCGCCAAGGCCGACGATCCCAAGCAATTCAAGCTTTCGCCGCTGATCAATTTGCCGCTGTACCTGGGTTTCGCCAACAACGAAAACGGCCGTACGTTGCGGGCGCTGTTCGACCGACGCATGGAAGTGCTGGTGAAGAGCGGCGAGTTGAAACCGATTTTCGAACGCTGGAAGCAACCCTATCCTTTCGACGAGAATGGCAAACCACCGAAGCCATGATCAATCTTATCGATGATCATTAGCGATAATTCAGCCTAAGCGTCGGTCGGATCGTGCTGTTACAATGCCCGCCTCTGCGAATCTCCAGTACTAGATCAGGAGCACACCGGTGCCTGTCGTTTTTGTTGCCGCTTCCAAGCTGCCAACGCCCTTTGCGCAATTCACCATGCATGGTTTTCTCGATGAAGCCACCGGCCGCGAGCACGTCGTGCTGAGCCTGGGTGATTTCGCCGACGGTGCGCCGGTGCTGGGCCGCCTGCATTCCGAATGCCTGACCGGCGACGCCCTGTTCAGCCAGCGCTGCGATTGCGGTTCGCAACTCGAGGCCGCGCTGCAGGCCATTGCCCGTGAAGGCCGTGGTGTGTTGCTGTACCTGCGTCAGGAAGGGCGTGGTATTGGCCTGCTGAACAAGATCCGCGCCTATGAACTGCAAGATGGCGGCGCCGATACCGTGGAGGCCAACGAGCGCCTGGGCTTTGCCGCCGACCTGCGTGACTACAGCATTTGCTTGCCGATGCTCGAACACCTGGGTATCAAGTCCCTGCGGCTGATGACCAACAACCCACGCAAGGTCAAGGCCCTGACCGACATGGGCATCGTTGTGGCTGAGCGTGTGCCGCTGCACACCGGCCACAACCCCCACAACAAACTCTACCTGGCGACCAAGGCCAGCAAGCTCGACCACATGATGGGTAACGAGCACCAAGGCGAGGTTGACCGGGCGTGACGCGCGGTCAGGTCCGGCGGCGGCTGTCCGTCAGTTGGTGGAAATACCTGGCCCTGGCCTTGCTGCCACTGTTCGTGATCAATGCGGTGTTCGGCCAGGGCGAAGCGATTCTGCCGGTGCTGGCAATGCCGCTGTTCATTGCCGGCGTGGCGTCGATGTTTGTCAGCCTGCGATTCTTCGGACCTTATAAAAAAGCCTTGATCGCCACCCAGAAAGCCCTCGACACGCCCGAAGAACCTCAGGCCTGGATTGACCTGGCGGCCCGTCGTCGGGCTGCCTTCCTGGTGGCCGGGCTACCGGCCTGGGTCGGTGCCCTTGCGGTGTTCGTTGGCCTGGAAGCGGTGCCGTTGATGCTGCTGGCCTTGTCGACCGCCGTGTTGTTCTACCTGTACCGCATCCCGCGCCAACTCGGCTGATGAACCGCTGGCTGGCGGTCTTGCTGCTGGCCGTCAGCGCCTCGACGATGGCGGCTTCGCGGGTCGTCAGCCTCGCGCCGTCGTTGTCGGAAATCGTCGTTGAACTGGGCTCCGCCGACCTCTTGGTGGGCGTGCTGGATGGCGGCGATCGTCCGCCAATCCTTAAAGACCTGCCTTCCGTAGGGCGATACGGCCAACTGGACATGGAGCGCTTGCTCAGCCTCCAGCCCGACCTGCTCCTGCTCTGGCCCGGCAGTGTCGGCCCGGCCCAGCGCGAGCAGCTCAAGGGCTTGGGTATTCCCATTTATGTCGCCGAGCCCCGCAGCCTCGACCAACTCATCGCGCAAATTGAAGACATTGCCCTGCAGCTCGGCCGCCCGGAGCGGGGCGTGCACCGGGCGGCGCAGTTGCGTGTGCGTCTTGAGGCCTTACGCCAGCGCTATCGACGGGACCCGCCGTTGTCGGTGTTCTACCAGGTCTGGGACCGGCCGCTGTACACCGTCGGGGGCGGGCAGATCATCAGTGATGCGCTGGCGGTGTGCGGGGCCCGCAACGTCTTTGCCGACCTGAGCGTGCCAGCCCCGCAGGTGAGTGTGGAAGCGGTGCTGCAACGCAACCCTCAGGTCATCCTGGCCACGGGCCAGGCGCAGCTCGATGCCTGGAAAACCTGGCCGGTGGCGCAGGGGCGGTTGTTGCGGGTCAATGACAAAGGGCTGGAGCGGCCCAGTGGGCAGATGATCGAGGCGACGGCGCGGTTGTGTGAGTTGATTGCGCCAGACAGATAGACCGCGGTGCCTGCCATCGCGAGCAAGCTCGCTCCCACAGAAATTTGTGGCGCCGCTGATTTTGTATCCACATTGGATCAAATTGTGGGAGCGAGTCTGCTCGCGAAGAGGCCCGTCCGGGCGCTACAGATCCTGGATCAGAGTTCCGGGGTCCACGTCACCCCAAACAACCACACCCGACCTTCTTCCCGATACCCATACTGCTGACCCTCATGGCTATACAACGCCCGGCTGTAACTCTTGTCCAGCAGGTTATCCACCTTCATCTCCAGCTTGACCTCCCGGGTCAACGCCCAACTGCCGCGCAGCCCGAGCAAGGCATAGCCACCCAGGGCATTGCGGTTGTTTTCATCGTCGTAGCTGCCACTCACCGCTTGCCAGGTGGTGCCCAGGCCCAGGCGATCGAATTGGCGGTCCAGGTCCAGGCTCAAGGTCCGCCGGGCGCGGCGGGCCAGGGTGTGGCCGCTGTCGCGGTCGCGTGGGTCGATGATGGCCAGGCCCAGGTTGCCCTGCCAGCCGAACACATCCTGCAGGTAGGCCATCTCAAAACCGTTGATCCGCGCCGAGGCGACGTTCTGCGGGCGTGAGTTGCTGCCAAAGATGATCGCGTCTTCCAGGTCCGTTCGGTACAGCGAGGTCTCCAGGCGGGCGCTGTCGCTCAGCTGGCTGCGCCATTGCAGCTCGTAGCTCTTGGCCGTTTCGGGTTTCAGGTCGGGGTTGCTGAAGTCCGGGTAGTACAGGTCGTTGAAGGTCGGCGCGCGGAAGCTTTCGCTGTAGGTCAGCAATACGTCGTTGTCCGCATTGATCGGCAGGGTGAGCGTGCCGCTCCAGCTGTTCTGGCCACCGAATTGCTGGTTCTGGTCGCGACGCAGGCCCAGTTCGGTGGAGAAGGTTTCGGCCTGGAAGCGGTGCTGGATGAACGCGGCACGGTTCCAGCGGCTGTCTTCGTCGAACGGCGTGCTGCTGTTGACCCGGTCCTGATACCAGTCACCGCCGACGATCAGGCTGTTGCGCTCGTTCAGCGTCACGTCGTTCTGCCAGGTCACGGAATCGCGGTAGGTGTTGAACACTTCGCGGACGTCGCTGAGCTTGTCGAAGGTCTTTTCACGGTTTTCGCTGTGGCCCAGTTCCAGGCGTGACTTCCAGGTCTCGTTGATTCGCCCGTCCACATAGGTGCTGAAGCTGCTCACCGCAAACTCACTGGAGGGTTGCTGGGGCAGGGATTCGAAAGTGGTCGGGTCGAAGCGGCCGAACGGGTTGTCGTATTCGCTTTTGCCGCGATTATCCAGCACGTTCAGGCCGACTTCCAGGTCATCGCTGGCGGCATGGCTCAGGCTCAGGCTGAAAGACTGGTTGCGGTTGGCATCGTCGTCGCGGTCGCTGGCATAGGACTCGCGGGTCCGATTGCTTCCAGCGCTCTCGTCGAGGCTGGCGCCGAGGTTGAAGCGGGTCTGGTCGTCGCCGCCGGACAGGCCCAGGCTGCGTTCCCAGGTCTTATGGTTGCCGACCCCCACATGCAGGCGCGGTTGCAGGCCTTGCTCGTTGCCGCGGCGGGTGAAAATCTGAATCACCCCACCCACCGCATCGGCACCGTAGATCACCGAACGCGAACCGCGCAGCACTTCCACGCGCTCGATCTGGTTGATGTTCAGGCGTTGTAGGTTGCTGTCGCCGGAGGTGGCGTTGCCGATGCGCTGACCGTCCACCAGTACCAGGCTCTGGGCCGATTTGGTGCCGCGAATGTAAATCCCCGGCAGGCTGCCACGCCCACCCAGCGGTGCCACCTGCACGCCTGGCACACGGCTGAGCAAGTCGGTGACACTGGCCGGTTGCAAGCGCTCGATGTCGTCGCGGGTGAATACGGTATTGGCGGCACTGCTGTCGTTGCGGGCTTCGACCTGGCGGTTGGCGCTGATCACGATGTCGGGCAGCTTCAGGGCCTGGTCGCGCTCGAAGGTGTCGGCCAGCAGGTCGGGGGTGGGGAACAGGGAGAGGGTGAGGGCTAGGCGCAGTTTCATGGGTGTTCCGTGATGACTGGGTCCACACAAAAACCAATGTGGGAGCGAGCTTGCTCGCGATGGCGGCAGATCAGCCAATTGATTCATTGGCTGACACACCGCTATCGCGAGCAAGCTCGCTCCCACAGGGGAACTGTGTGGTCTGAAAATTACAGGCCCAGCAGTTGCAGCCGCTGGCGCACCGCCGCTTCGATCCCTGCCTCATCCAACCCACATTCGGCCAGCATCTGCGCCGGCTTGGCGTGTTCGACATAGAGGTCCGGCAAGCCCAGGTGCAGCACGGACTTGAGGATGTTCTCCCGCGCCAGGAATTCGCTGACCGCCGCGCCGGCGCCGCCCATGATGGCGTTTTCCTCGATCGTTACCAGCAGGTCATGGCTGCCGGCCATCTCGCGCACCAGGGCTTCGTCCAGGGGTTTGACGAAGCGCATGTCCACCACGGTGGCGTCCAGGGTCTCGGCGACTTTCAGGGCTTCGGCCAGTTGCACGCCGAACACCAGCAGGGCGGTTTGCTTGCCCTGGCGGCGGATCACACCCTTGCCGATCTCGATCGGCTCGAGGTCGGTCGAGATCGTCGCGTTCGGGCCGGTGCCACGTGGGTAGCGCACTGCCGCCGGGCCATTGAACAGGTGGCCGGTGGTGAGCATCTTGCGCAGCTCGTTTTCATCGCTCGGGGTCATCACCAGCATGCCGGGGATGCAGCGCAGGAACGACAGGTCGAAGCTGCCGGCGTGGGTCGGGCCGTCTTCGCCCACCAGGCCGGCGCGGTCGATGGCAAACAGCACGTCGAGGTTCTGTACGGCGACGTCATGAATCAGTTGGTCGTAGGCCCGTTGCAGGAACGTCGAATAGATCGCCACCACCGGCTTGGCGCCTTCACAGGCCATGCCGGCGGCGAGAGTCACGGCGTGCTGCTCGGCAATCGCCACGTCGAAATAGCGTTGCGGGTAGCGTTCGCTGAAGGCCACCAGGTCCGAGCCTTCCTTCATCGCCGGGGTGATGCCCACCAGGCGTGGGTCGGCGGCGGCCATGTCGCACAGCCATTGGCCGAAGACGCCGGAGTACTTCGGTCCGCCGGCCTTTTTCGGCGCGGCCGCCGGAGCGTCCAGGGGTTCGAGCTTGGTGATGGCGTGGTAGCCGATCGGGTCGACTTCCGCCGGGGCGAAGCCTTTGCCTTTCTTGGTGACCACGTGCAGGAACTGCGGGCCCTTGAGGTCGCGCATGTTGCGCAGGGTGGCGATCAGCGTGGGCAGGTCATGGCCGTCGATGGGGCCGATGTAGTTCCAGCCCAGTTCCTCGAACAGCGTGCCGGGGACCAGCATGCCCTTGGCGTATTCTTCGGTACGGCGGGCGATTTCCCAGGCGCCGGGCAGGCGCGACAGCACTTTCTTGCTGCCTTCGCGCATGCTGGCGTAGGTGCGGCTGGAGAGGATCTTCGCCAGGTAGTTGGACAAACCGCCAACGTTGCGCGAGATCGACATGTCGTTGTCGTTGAGGATCACCAGCATGTTGGCGTCGACTTCCGGCGCGTGATTCAGCGCCTCGAAGGCCATGCCCGCGGTCAGTGCGCCGTCGCCGATCACGGCAATGGCCTTGCGCTCGCTGTTTTGCAGGCGAGCGGCAATCGCCATGCCCAGGGCGGCGCTGATGGAGGTGCTGGAGTGACCGACGCCAAAGGTGTCGTATTCGCTCTCGGAGCGGCGCGGGAAGGCGGCGATACCGTCCTTCTGACGCAGCGTGCCCATGCGCTCGCGACGACCGGTGAGGATCTTGTGCGGGTAGGCCTGGTGCCCGACGTCCCACACCAGCCGGTCGTCCGGGGTGTCGAACACGTAATGCAACGCGATCGTCAGCTCGATGACGCCCAGGCCCGCGCCGAAGTGCCCACCGGTCTGGCCGACCGTGTAGAGCAGCTCCAGGCGCAACTCATCGGCCAGGGTTTCCAGCTCGGCTTCACCCAGGCGACGCAGGCCGTCCGGCGTGTTGGCGCGGTCCAGCAGGGGCGTGGTCGGGCGCTTGCGGGGAATCTCTTGAAACGTCGTGGGCATCAGGCGAATCGTTATAGGTATAGAAAGAGGCGGCAGTTTACCTTATGCATCGCAAGCTGCCCACGCGTTGGCCGGAACTTGGCCGATACGCACTTATGAATGGGTTGACCCTGTATCAGCTGCGTCGTTCGACGATATATCGCGCCAAGTCGCGCAACGGCTCGGCCGCCGCGTCAAAGGGTCGCAGCGCGGCCAGGGCCTGGTCGCGCAACTCCAGGGCGTAGGCTTTGGCGGCGTCGAGGCCGAGCAGGGCCGGGTAGGTCGGCTTGTCGCGCGCGATGTCGGCACCCTGGCGTTTGCCCAGGGTTTGGGTATCGCTTTCGACGTCGAGGATGTCGTCCTGCACCTGGAACGCCAGGCCGATGGCTCGGGCGTAGGTCTGCAAGGCTTGCAACTGGGCGGGCGTGGCCCGGCCGCTGGCCAGGGCGCCGAGCCGGACGCTGGCCTCGATCAAGGCGCCGGTCTTGTGCCGGTGCATGTATTCCAGGGCACTCTGGTCCAGCTTCAGGCCCACTGAGCCCAAATCGATGGCCTGGCCGCCGACCATCCCCGCAGGGCCTGCCGCCAGCGCCAGGGCGCTGACCATGTCCAGGCGAACCTGTGCCGGGCAATCGCTCAGGGCCGGATCCAGCAGGGCGGTGAAGGCCAGGCTCTGCAAACCGTCGCCGGCCAGGATCGCGCAGGCTTCGTCGAATTGCTTGTGAGTAGTGGGCTGGCCGCGACGCAGGTCGTCGTCGTCCATGGCCGGCAAATCGTCGTGCACCAGCGAATACGCGTGGATCAACTCCACCGCACAGGCAGCGCCGTTGGCCTGCTCGGCCTGGCCGCCCAAGGCTTCGCACGCGGCGTAGGCCAATAGCGGCCGAACACGCTTGCCGCCGTTCATCACGCTATAGCGCATCGCTTCGTACAGCCGTGCCAGTTCCGGGCTCGGGGCGCTGAACAAGCTATCCAATGCAGCATTGACCCGGGCCTGGCTGCTGGCCTGATAGGCGCCGATCATTCAGGCTGTTCCGCGTCGAAAGGTTCTTCGGTCAGCTCACCGTCACGCTCGAGCAGCAATTGCACCTTCTGCTCGGCCTGGGCCAGCGCCGCCTGGCAGTCGCGAGTCAAGCCGATACCCTGCTCGAAGGCGGTCAGCGAGTCTTCCAGCGACAATTCGCCGTTCTCCAGCCGTTCGACCAGCGTTTGCAGGTCGGCCAGAGATTGTTCGAAATCCAGTGCAGCTTTTTTGCGGGCCATGGCGGCTATTCCGGTTGACTGTTAAACCGGCGCGACACTAGCAGACATGGGGTATTGGGGCAAATCAGGACGGGGTAAACGCCTGCCATGATCCATTGCTTTTGTGGCGAGGGAGCTTGCTCCCGCTGGGCTGTGCAGGAGCTGTGTAGGAGCTGTCGAGTGCAACGAGGCTGCGATCTTTCCCCAGACACTTGAATCTCAAGCGAAAGATCAAAAGATCGCAGGCTTCGCCAGCTCCTACAGGGCGTAGTCGAACGGGAGCAAGCACGGTATTGCGTCAGAAGTGACGTCAGTTTCCGTATTCGGCTCATCTGGTGAGCCGAATAAACCCTCTATTCGGCTCACGCCCCCCTCAGTACGTGATTTCCCACACAGAATCGCGCGTTCCCCGATTGTGAAAAAACCGTCAAATCGATACTCTTCGCGCCATCTACGGCCCCCTTGCGACGGGGCCTTCAGACGAAGCCCGAATAATGACAAGCAGCGCTGAGGATTGGCGCCGGGTTGCGTCGTGCATGGCAGGAGGCATACGTGCGTTTTCTTTCTTTATTGATCGTGTTGCTCGGCGCGCCGTTGGCGTGGGCGCAGCCTTCTGCCGAGATGTCGGAGCCGGTGGGCGGCTGGCGCTACAGCGGCTTGCTCGATCGCACCGAAAACCCGCAGGTCGCCTATCCCACCCCGCCCATCGACCGGGGCGTGCAGCGCAACCGCACGATGATCGAGGGCCGGATCAAGGACATGGGCACGGCTCGCCAGCCCCATAGCCTGGCGGTCAACGGCAATCCACTGAACCTCTATACCGACGACGAGGGGCGTTTCGCCCGGCCGTATGCGTTCGGCGCCGGTTCCAACAGCGTCGAGGTGCGCAGCTCCGAAGGCCAGTCCCTCAAGCGCGTGCAATTCTATGAAGCCAACAATCTGCGCACCCCGGCGCAGATCCGCGTGGTGCTGGGCTGGGACGACCCCAATGCCGAACTCGATCTGCATATCGTCACACCCGACGGCCAACATGCGTTCTTCGGCCAGCCGGCGCTGAGCAACGGTGGCGGTCTCGACCCGGATGGCGTCGATGGCCCCGGCCCTGAAATGTTCACCATGACTGCGCCGATGCACGGCACCTACCTGGTCTATGTGAACTACTGGGGCAACTACGGCGACGGCGGCTACAACTTCGACGAATCCAGCAACCAGAACGAGGTGATCACCTCGCAGATCAACCTGGTGCTCAACGAAAACACCGTCAATGAAAAACGCGAGACCTTTGTCGTGCCCCTGCGCGCCATTGGCGATCTGTTGCTGGTCAAGACTTTCAATTACTAAGTATCCGCTCCTCGGATGAACAGGCCCTTGTGAATATGAGCGACAACACTGCTTCCCCGACCACGCCGACACCTGTCGCCAAACCTGTGCGCCGCTGGCCGGCGATACTGATCGGGCTGTGCCTGGTAACCGGTGTGGCCGCCGGGCTGGGCTGGTTCATGAACAAGCCCAAGGCGCCACCCATGGAGTTGGCGCTGGAGAAACTCGGCTTGGGCCGTCCCGACGGCTTGCTCGAGGCCCATTCCCTGAGCCAGTTGCCCAAGGACCTGTTGGCGGTACCGTTCCTCAAGGCCACGCTCACCGAGGACTTCGTCTTCTATTATGAGGCTCATGCCGACCGTCTCGGGCTGATCGGCAGCCTGCGCCGGATTATCTACGAGCACGACCTCAAGCTGCAGGACAGCCTGATCGAAGAACTTTTCGACCAGCCGGCCGATGTCGCGCTGTGGCGCGGTGCGGACGGTCGCCTCAAGGACTTCCTGTTGGTGATGGACCGCGGTGGCCTGGCCAAGGTCCTGGAGCCGTTGGCGAAAGTCGCCCTGGACGATACTCAGTTGAGCAAGCTCAGCGACCTGAAGGTGGGCGGTGACGACGTCGCGCTCTACCAGCTCAGCTACAACGCCAGCAAATCCCTGGTCTTCGCCTCCCATGGCGACAAGCTGGTGGTGCTGTCCAACCCGACCAAGCTGTATGACCCGGCCAGCGGCTCCGCGGTTGAGCCGGGCAGCGTTTCGACGACCGCCCTGGCCGCCTTGCTCAACGGCGACAAACTGTTCCCCGAAGCCTTCGGCCTGCCGCCCAAGGCGCCGGAGGTCAAGCAACGCATCTCGGTCAACGCCAGTGTGCTCGCCATGGGCTACCAGCGTTTCATCCCGAACTTCGCCGGCTTGCGTTTCGACATGGACGACAAGGGCTGGCACAGCTTCCTGGCGATGGACGAGCTGGAAAACCAGCCGGACTTCGACTTCAAGCCAATCTGGCAAGCCATGCCCATGGGCGCCAGTGCCTGCGTGGCCTTGCCCCTGGCCGCCGAGCAGCAGAAACCGTTGCTGGTAAAACTCGGCGCCGACGAAAAAGCCGCCCAGGCCATGGTTGACCATGTGGCCGGCGCAGCAGGCCTGTGCTGGTACGCCGATTCGCGGCTGTACACGCCGCTGTTGGTGGCGAGCCTGAATGAAGACGACGGCAAGCTCGACGCCGACCTGGGCAACCTGTTCGGTTCGATGGTCGGCTCCTATGAAAACAACGTCGCCGAACATGCATTCCCGGTGGTCGAGAAGCAGCAAGGCCCGACGCACCAGTGGCTGCGTCAGGTCAGCTCCAATTTCGGTCCCTACCTGGCCAAGGAAGCGGAACAGCCTGACGCGATTACCGGCAAGGCCTTCCTGCGGGTCAGCCTGGCGCGCCACGGTTCGACCTTGCTGTTCTCCCTCGATGACAAACTCGTGGACAAGGCCCTCGGCACCCTCGACAAACGCTTCCCGCCCATGGCCGACGTGGTGCCCAAGGACCTGCTGATGCCGGTCTACTTCGGCCCGGACTCCATGGCGCAACTGATGCAGCGCGAAACCCTCGACAGCCTGCCCCAGGACATGGAACCGGTGTTCTACAACGCCGCGCAAACCTACCTGATCCCGAAACTGCGCACCCTCGGCGGCTACGGCAAATACGCCCTGACGTTGCCTGAAGGCAGCGAGCCGGATGGCCACTGGCAATGGCTGCCGCTGGAATGGAAAGCGCTGTGACAGCACTGATCCGCAACCCCGCGTTGACGCTGCTGCTGGCGTTGCTGCTCGGCGGGCCTGCGCTTGCCGTCGAGGCGCCGGCGTTGGACGTGCAGCAATCCCAGGTCTTTCGCGCCTGGTTCGTGCGCATCGCCCAGGAACAGCTGACCAAAGGCCCGAGCCCGCGCTGGTATCAGCAGGACTGCGCCGGGCTGGTGCGCTTTGCCGCCAATGAAGCGCTGAAGGTCCACGATGAAAAATGGCTGCGCAGCAATGGCCTGTCCAATCGCTACCTGCCGCCGGAACTGCCACTGAGCGATGCGCAACGGCGCCTCGCCCAGCAATGGCAGCAGGGCGGCGGCAAGCTCGGGCCCTACGTCAACGCCATCAAGCTGATCCAGTTCAACAGTCACCTGGTGGGCCGCGATGTGGCCCAGGCCCGTCCCGGCGACCTGATGTTCTTCGATCAGGGCGACGACCAGCACCTGATGATCTGGATGGGCCGCTACATCGCCTATCACACCGGCACCACAACCCCTACCGACAACGGCATGCGCTCCGCAAGCCTGCAACAACTCATGAACTGGAAGGACACCCGATGGATACCCGACGCAGCCAACCCCAACTTCATCGGCGTCTATCGACTCAACTTTCTCTCCCAATGACCGGTGCCCGCATGCTGCGCTTGTGTTCAAAATTGCCCCTGCTGTTTGCCTTGTTACTGGCACCTGTCGTGAACGCCGAAGACACGGTGGAGCCCAGCGGCTACACGCCGGTGTCCGGTGAAAGTTTCTTCCTGCTGGCCGACAGCAGCTTTGCCAGCGACGAGCAGGCCATGGTTCGCCTCGAAGCGCCGGGCCGCGACTACCGCCGGTTCCGCATGGAGCCCTACGGCGGCGCCGATATCCGCGTCTATCGCATCGACAAGCCGCTGGAATTCCTCAAGCGCCAGAAGAACCTGCACCGCGTGGTCAGCGACGGCCAGTTCAAGGGCGAAGGCCTGTCGAACACCCTCGCGTACCTGTGGGACAACTGGTACCGCAAGTCTCGTCGAGTGATGCAACGGGCGTTTTCCTACGAATCGCGCCAACAAGTTACCGAAGAAGTGCCGGAGCTGAAGATCGGTGACGCCCTGGTCGCGCCGACCCCGTACGACGCACCGCCACAGTTCGCCTTGATCCCGGGCTTGCCGGTGGTCAGCCAGTTCCGTTATCCGCTCTGGGAAGCCAAGCCGATCCAGCCGCCTGCGGGCGTCAACCTGGCCGGCTCGTCGAGCGAGTTCGTCAACGTCGCGCCGGGCAACGTCTACGTGCCGCTGGGCCAGTTGAAGCCAGGCCTGTACCTGGTGGAAGCGCTGATCGGCAAATACCGCGCAACCACCATGGTCTTCGTCTCCAACACCGTGGCAGTGAGCAAGATTGCCGGTGATGAGTTGCTGGTCTGGGCCGCACGCAAGCATGAAGGGCGTTCGGTGCCCAAGGTCAACGTACTGTGGACCGACGGCCTGGGCGTGATGAGCAGCGGTGCCACCGATGAAGATGGTTTGCTGCGCCTCAAGCACGTCAGCCCGGAGCGTTCGTTCGTCATTGGTGAAGACGAGGAGGGCGGGGTATTCGTCTCGGAAAACTTCTACTACGACAGCGAAATCTACGACACCAAGCTCTATGCCTTCACCGACCGGCCGCTGTACCGGCCAGGGGATTGGGTATCGCTGAAAATCGTTGGTCGTGAGTTCAAGAACGCCCGTGATTCGGTGCAACCGAGCGCCGCCGACGTCAATGTCAGCGTGCTGGACGCCACCGGCACCGAGCTGCAAACCCTGGCCCTGAAACTCGATTCCAAGGCCGGCACCCAAGGCCGCTTCCAACTGCCGGAAAACGCCGTGGCCGGCGGCTATGAACTGCGCTTCAGCTATAAGGACCAGCTCTACAGCAGCGCCTTTCGTGTAGCCGAATACATCAAACCGCACTTCGAGATCGCCCTGAACCTGGCCAAGCAGGACTACCGCACCGGCGAGCCGGTCAAGGGCAACCTCGTGCTGCTGTACCCGGACGGCAAACCTGTGGTGAATGCCACGGTGAGCCTGAGTCTGCGCGCCCAGCAACTGTCGATGGTCGATAACGAGCTGCAATACCTGGGGCAATTCCCGGTCGAGCTGACCAGCAGCGAAGTGACCACCGATGCCAAGGGCAACGCGACCCTCGACCTGCCGGCCGCCGACAAACCGAGCCGCTACACGCTCACCGTGTTCGCCAGCGATGGCGCGGCGTATCGGGTCAAGACCACCAAGGAAATCCTCATCGACCGTGGCGCGGCGAATTTCCGCCTGAGCGCTCCCCAGCGGTTCAGCGCCGCCGGCCAGAAGGTGTCGTTCAGCTACGCCAACGAAGGCGGCAACGAACAAGCCAAAGCCGTGACGCCAGGCAGCTATGCCTGGGTGCGCCTGGAAGACCAGAGCACCGGCGAAGGCAAGCTTGCGGCCAAGGACAAGGGCTTCAGCCTGACCTTCGACCGCCCTGGCACCTACAACCTGACGCTCAAGGACGACCACGGCCGGGTCATTGGCGCCGCCGCCCATGCGGTGACCGGTGAAGGCATCAAGGCCGTGCCGGGCACGGTCGAGATCGTCTTCGACAAGCCTGAATACAAGACCGGTGACGAAGCGCTGGCGCTGATCACCTTCCCGGAGCCGGTCAGCGATGCGCTGCTGTCGCTTGAGCGGGACAAAGTCGAGGCCACGGCGCTGCTGTCCAAGGGCGGCGACTGGCTGAAGATGGAAAAACTCAGCGACACCCAATACCGCGCGCGCATTGCCGTGAAGGATAACTTCGCGCCCAACCTGACCTTCTCGGTGCTGTACACCAAGGGCGGCCAGTACAGCTTCCAGAACGCCGGCATCAAGGTGGTCACGCCGCAGATCGACGTTGCCGTCGTCACCGACAAAGCCACCTACCGCCCGGGCGACACGGTGACCGTGGACCTGAGCACCCAGTTCGCCGGCAAGGCGATCCCGGCGCACCTGACGGTCAGCGTGGTGGACGAAATGGTCTACGCCCTGCAACCGGAAGTGGCGCCGACCATCGATCAGTTCTTCTATCACCCGCGTCGCAACAACGTGCGCACCAGTGCCAGCCTGTCGTTCATCAGCTACGACGTGGCGCTGCCAGGCAGCCCTGGCGCGCCGGGCAAGGCCAACCGCAGCGAACGCGGGGTCAAAGTGCTTGAGCGGCCACGTCGTGAAGACGTCGACACCGCTGCATGGCAACCGGAGCTGGTCACCGACGCCAACGGCAAGGCCCGGTTCACCTTCAAGATGCCGGACTCCCTGACTCGCTGGCGCATCACGGCCAAGGCCATTGCCGACGACGGCCAAGTGGGCCAGAAAAAGCAGTTCATCGCCTCGGAAAAACCGCTGTACCTGAAATGGAGCGGCCCGACCCGTTTCCGCACGGGCGACAAGCCGCAACTGGGCCTGTTCGCGTTCAGCCAGTCTGAAAAACCACTGAAGGCCGAACTGCTGATCCGCTACGCCGGCGCTGAACAGCGCATGGCGGTGGACCTGAAAAACGGCATCAACTACGTGGCGCTGCCGGCCCTGGAGCTGAGCAGTGGCGACTTGAACGTGCAGTTGCAATTGAACGGCGAAACCCAGGACGCCCTGGCCATGCGCTTGAACGCCAGCGGCAATGGCTGGCAAGTCACCCAGAGCCAGCGCCTCGATGTGGCAAGCGGCGACACCCCGCTGACCCTGCCGGCCGACGCCAGCGATATTCGCCTGCACCTGGACGACAGCCCGCAAGCGTTGTTCCGTTCGGCCCTGGATGACCTGCTGAGCTATCCATACGGTGGCGTCGAGCAGACCGCCAGCCGTTTGTTGCCGTTGAGCATTGCCTATCCGACCCTGGCGTCGAACCCGCAGATCCGTGACCGCTTGCGGTTGATCATGCAAAACAGTCGCTTGCGCCTGGTGCAGATGGCCGGCCCCTCGGCGAGCTTTACCTGGTGGGGCCAGGACGGTGAACCGGATGCATTCCTCACCGCCTATGCCTATTACGCCGACTGGCACGCCAGCAAGGCCCTGGACCTGAGCCTGCCGCCGGAACACTGGCAACGGGTGCTGGAGGTCTACGCCAAGCAGGCCGGCGATACGCCGCTGCTGCAGCGTGCGCTGATCCTGTCGTTCGCCAAGCAGATGCAATTGCCGGTGAACACCTTGCTCAGCGGTCTGATGGATGACCTGGCCAAGGCCAGTGAAGACAGTACCGAGAGTGTGCTGGACAGTGGCGAAGACAGCCTGGTCATGAACGCCCCGGACTCGGCCCTTGGCTTGGCCAGTGCCCGTGTCCTGACCGCGTCCCTGGCAAAACAGGCCAAGGTACCGTTGCCGGCGGCCTTCAGCCGTCAAGCCGATGCGGCGCAACAGCAACTGGAGCTCAGCTCGCAGCCGTTCGTCGAAGCCCTGGTGTTGTCGTTGCGGAGCTTCGATCAGGCCCGCGCCACTGCATTGCTGGAGCGCGTGTTGCCGCAGCAGTCCACCTTGGAACGGGCCCTGGCCCTGACCTGGTTGCAGCGCAGCATTGAACAGGCGGCACCGGCCGTGGCCCTGGCACCGGGCGAAGGCTGGGTAGCCAAGCAGGGCGCGACCGGTGAAACCTACTGGCAGTGGCAGGGCGCTCAGCTTCCAACGATGCTGACCCTGACCGGCGCCCAGGAGCGTCCGTTGCAAGCGGCACTGAGCTTTCAGAGCCAGCAACCGCCGGTAGCTCCGATGGCCGTGTCCATCACCCGGCGCTTGTCGCGTCTGGTGCCGGGCGACGAGGCCTTCACCTTCAAGCTCGAAGCTGTGGGCAACAAACCGTTGTCCAGCGACAGCCTCTACCTGGATGAAGTGATCATCAACAGCAAGGCGCCGACGCCACTGCGCTACGGCATGCTCGAAGTGCCGCTGCCGCCGGGTGCCGATGTGGAGCGCACCACCTGGGGTATCCAGTTGATGGGCAAGGCCGACAGCGAACCGACGTCCCTGGAAAAAGCCCGCTTCGAGCCCGGCCAGATGGCGTATGCGGTGCCGGTGGATGCCCTCAGTGGCGAGCTGCGCCTGCGGCACTTGGTGCGTTTCTCCCAGAAAGGTCAGTTCAGCTTGCCACCGGTGCGCTTCACCCAGGTCTACGCGCCGCAACATCAGGCGCGGGAACAGAAACCGGCGCTCGGTCAGATCACGGTCAACTGACATGCGCAGGCTGTGGGTTGGGTGGTTGTTGTGCTTGATCCCTGCGCTGGCAACAGCGCAGGACGAGCCGTTGCGCCTGGCCTTCGACGGTCAATTGCTGCGGGTGAATCAAACCCAGGTGCTGGATCGCCAACCATTGCCCGACACTTTGCAGGCGCCACTGGGCAGTCTGTGGAAGTTGTTTGTCTACGCCTGGCTGGTGGATACCGACGCTCGCGAACCGGTCTATGAGTGCCGCGGCGAGTCGAAGGAAGAAGTCTATTGCTGCAACGCCGGGCAGAGCATCGGTCGCGACCAGGCACTGGTGAAATCCTGCGGCTTGTATTTCGAGCCGCAGCGGCTCGGGTTGTCGGCTTCGAACTGGCGTGATTACTGGCAGGCCCGTCAGGCGCCGGCATGGTTGTTGGATCTGCCTACCTTGCAACCCCAGACGCAAGTGCCCGTCGCGCAGTTGCTCAAGGCCCTGGCCACGCTACCGGCCCAGGAGCAGGCCCGCCGGGTGCTGCTGGATGTGGCACTTAGCGCGGCCGACGGGCGGCTGGTCGGCGAATTGGGCAGTCGCCTGCGGGTCAAGACCTGGAGCTGGCTGGGTGACCAGGGGCCTTCATCGCGACAGGGCGGTTTCGCCGGTTGGCTGGCCGATGGCACCCCGGTGTGGGCCGGTGGCCGCGGCACCAGCCAGCAGGTCCTGAAGGTCTACGGCGAAGGGTTGGCGGCGGCATTGCCAGTGCGCTGGCCGACGGAAACCGGGCGTTGCGTGGAAGTCGGCCTGTTTGCCCGCTATCCGTTGCAACGGGTGATGTCCGGTGACCGTCCGGCCTCGCCGGGTCAACTGCGCGGCGATTACCGCGTCGAATTCAGCAACGGCAATCAATTGGACATCCACAGCGATGGCGAGCTGTTCCTGATGCCCGGCAAGCTGGTGGCGCGTCTGGACCGGGAGGAATACGTCGCCCGGGTCTTGCAGCGCGAAGCCAAGGCCGAGCCTGCCGAAGCCGCCAAGGCCCTGGCCGTGGCGATCCGCACCTATTTGCTGCAGAACGCCCAGCGTAACGGCGATTGCCTGAGCATCGACGACAGTAGCCATCGCCAGCGTGTCGCGCCACGCCCGGCGGCGCCCGAAACCCGCGCCATTGCCGCCTGGACCAGCGACCTGGTCCTGGCCGGCACCGATGTCACCTACCACTCCGACCAGCCTGGCCCGGACAAACTGTCCTGGGCACAAGCGGTGGAGCAAGCCAGCGCCGGCCAACGCTACGACGCCATTCTGCTGCACGCCTACCCACGTGCCAGCCTCAGCCGCTGGGACAACCCGGTGGCATCCTGCGAAGCGCTGCCTGCCGCCCAGGACTGGCTGCTGAAGCAGCGCCGGGGCTGGCGTGAGCGGTTGGAAAGTGAAGTGGGCTACAACGAAATCAGCGCTTTCGCCGTCTGCCGCGTCGCCTTCGGCCGGCCTTATGTCGACCGCGAGCGCCAGCGCATCTACGTGCGCGGCGTGCTGTCGCTGCAGGATCGTCTCGACCTGACACATGAATATCTGCACCTGGCCTTCGAAGCTCATCCCAACGGCCAGGACGAAACCTATATCGAAGGGCTTGCCCGTCACCTCTTGCTGGAATAGACCATGACACTCCGTTATCCACAGGTCTTGCTGTTGCTCTGCGCCCTGACCGCGTTGCCCTCGGCCATGGCCGCCGACACTGTCAAGCTTGACACTCCGATCGGCGGCTGGCGCAGCGGTGCGCCGGGCGGTGAAGGCGAAAGTTTCAGCCAGACCGTCAACTACCCGGCTTCGTCGGTCAACACGCCCCCAGGCCAGGCCAACACCGCGCGCATTACTGGGCAGATCAAAAGCGCACCCAAGGACAGCAACGCGCCGGGCCAACTCATCGTCAACGGCGTCAGCCTGCCGCTGAAGCTGGATGAGGAAGGTCGCTTCGACCGGCCGTTCTCGTTCCCCAACGGCAGCAACAGCGTTGAAGTGCGCAGCGCCGATGGCCAGCAGCGCCACCGTACGCAATTTCTCAATACCAGCGGCGGCGCCACACCGGCCAAACTGCGGGTCCTGTTGACCTGGGACAGCGACGGCACCGACCTGGACCTGCACCTGGTCACCCCGGACGGCGCCCACATCTGGTACGGCGACCGCACCGCTGCCAACGGCGCCGCCCTCGACGTCGACGTCACCACCGGCTACGGCCCGGAAATCTTCGCCATGCCCGCGCCGATCAAAGGCCAGTACCTGGTGTATGTGAACTACTACGGCGGCGGTTATCGCAGTGAGGAGGGCGACGAAGAGGGCGAGGGCGGTGGAGAACAAGCGCAACAAGCCCTGACCACCGCACAAGTCACCGTGATCACCGAAGAAGGCACGCCGAACGAGAAGATGGAAACCTTCGTGGTGCCGATGCGGGCGGTGGGCGAGCTGACGTTGGTTAAAAGCTTTAGCTATCCGTAAGCAACCCTTGTGGAGAGGGAGCTTGCTCCCGCTGGGCTTGTGTAGGAGCTGCCGCAGGCTGCGATCTTTTGATCTTTCGCTTGAGACTCAAGTGTCTGGAGAAAGATCGCAGCCTCGTTGCACTCGACAGCTCCTACGGCGTGTTTTCTGTGGGAGCATTTGTGACAAAAAATCTCACGCGTGAGCTATTGTGAGGTTTGGAAAGTACCTGTAGTGTTTCTCACGCGTGAGTTTTTCACAGTGGGGTCAGTACCATGTCAACCAGCTCTCCATCAGATCCGCCAGACGGGTCTGTAACCGATTCAGCGAGCCGCACGGGAGAGCGCGCCAAACCCTCCGCGAAAAAACCGTCGAGCTTCTACATGAAGCAGATGCGCGCGGGCCTGAGTGCCGCCGGGTATGTGAAACACGAGACTTGGGTGCTTCCCGAAAACCGAAGCCTGCTCAAGCAAATGGAGAAACAGCTACGCCAACCGATTCTGGCTGGCTCATTCATGTCGGAGGATTACATGAGCGCAGGTAATAACTGGAACATCGATCGCCTCTACAGCGCCCTTCAGGCCCTGGACGACGTGGTCGCGAACGACATCACTCTTTCTCTCGTCCAAGGTTCCGAGTCCAGCATCAAGCTGGAAATGAATGATTTTGGTGGCCTGCCGATCTACATCGCAGTGGTGGGCGACCAGATCATCGTCGATACCGTTCTGGTGGACGTCGAGTCGATCAACGATGTCGCGGCATTCAATGACGCCGTGCTGCGCAGCCGGGAAATGTTCCCGCTGTCGTCCATCGGCATCGAGACCATGCCCAACGGACAGGTCGTCTACAACATGTTCGGTGCGTTGAGCTCCGACTCCAGCCTGACCAACGTCGTGACCGAGGTCAAAACCCTCGTCGACAACGTCCAGCGCGCCAGCGAAGCCTTCGAACGCTTCTTCAATTAATTCACCGAACAGGAACTATCCAATGACTCAGTCCATCTGGAGCAAATTGTTCACCGCACTGCGTGGCGGTGCCAGCGAAGTCGGTGAATCGATCGTCGACCAACAGGCCCTGCGCATCCTCGACCAGGAAATCCGTGATGCCGACAGCGCGCTGGCCAACGCCAAGCGTGAGCTGGTCACCATCATGGCCAAACACAAGCTGGCGACTGATCGCGTCGGCGAATACAACGCCAAGATCAAGGACCTGGAAGCCAAGGCCCTGGCCGCGATCCAGGCCAACCGCGAAGACCTGGCGCTGGAAGTGGCCGAAGCCATTTCGACCCTGACCAACGAACTGGACGCCGAGCAGAAGCACGCGACCGAATTCGGCGGTTACGCGGACAACATGCGCAAGGACATCACCAAGGCCGAAAGCCGGATCAAGAGCCTGCGTCAGCAAGTGGACATGGCCAAGGCCCGCGAAAGCGTGCAGAAGGCCCAGGTCAGTGCTTCGATCGCCAGCGGCGGCGCCAATGGCAAGCTGGAAACCGCCGTCGGTACGCTCAACCGCCTGCAAGCCAAGCAACAGCAACGTGCCGCTGAGCTGCAAGCCCAGGACGAACTGGCCGAGGCTTCGACCGGCTCCGACCTGGAGCGCAAGCTGCGCGACGCCGGCATCACGCCGAACGAAGGCAGCGCCAATGCGATCCTGGAACGCCTGAAGAAAAAATCGGCTGAGTGATCGGTACACGTTGTCCTGAGTGAACCCGTGGCGAGGGAGCTTGCTCCCTCGCCACAATAGTCTCCGGCACGCCATGGATTTAATTGTGGTGCGGGTACTTTTATCCACGCCGCGCAACAGGTTTAATGCTGTCCGGCCACTACGCTCGAGCCCTCAGACGCCAGAGTGATGATCCCGCCAGGAACGAAGCCCCACGGAGTCAGGGACGAATGTCGATTTTCCTTTTGTTGCGCACGTACGCGTCGTCCTTCTTCCATCGGTTCGGCTGGGCGGGCCTGGCCATTGCGTTGGGCGTGCACCTGGCCACGGCCTGGATCGGCCTGGTGCTGCTGGGCGAGCAACACCTCATCGCCGCCGCCACGTTTATCTACTTCTATCTCACCACCACGCTCACCGTCGGCTATGGCGATCTGTTGCCACAGACATCCGCCGGGCGAATTTTCGTGGCGACCTGGATCATGCTCGGGGGCATTGCCCTGTTGACGACGGTCATCGGCAAAACCACCAGCAGCGTCATCGATGTATGGAGAAAAGGCATGAAGGGCAAAGGCGATTTCACCGGCAAGGTCGGCCATACGGTGCTCATCGGTTGGGAGGGCGCCTCCAGCGAGCGGGTCATCGAACTGCTGCTGCAGGACGAAACCTCCAATGACAACCTGATCGTCATCTGCGATTGCGATCTCGAAGAAAACCCCATGCCCGGCAAGACAGTGTTCATCAAGGGCGACAGCCTGTCCTCCGTCGCGCTGTTGCAGCGTGCCGGCGTGCCGGGTGCCGAACGCGTGCTGGTGCGCACCCATTCCGACGACCTGACCCTGGCCACCGTGCTGGCGGTCAATCAATTGGGCCCTGCAGGACATGTGGTCGCGCATTTCAATGACAGCGAAATCGCCGCCCTCGCCAGCGCCTATGCGCCGAGCCTGGAATGCACCTCCAGCATGGCCATCGAAATGCTGGTGCGTGCCTCCCAGGACCCGGGCTCGTCGGTGGTCATCAATGAATTGCTCTGTGTCGGCCAAGGCGCCACCCAGTACCTGATGAAACTGCCCGAGGCGTTTGAAGCGACGTTCGGCGACCTTTATGCCCGGATGAAAGAACAGCACAACGCTACGCTGATTGGTTACCGCGCCAAGGGCGCCCGACACCCGTCGATCAACCCGCCCGGCGCCACCCGCGTCGTGGGCGGAGAACTCTTCTACATCGCCTCCACGCGTCTCAAGGAAATTTCCCATGGGGTGGTTTAAACAGTTGATGGGGCTTGAGGCCCCGAACGCGAACACGACAGCCAGCAATAACTCGCCTGTCACCGGGCCGCTGGGCCTGGCCTCCGGCAAGCAAGTCATGTTCGACTCCACGCTCAAGTTGCTGCTCGACGGCAACAGCACCGTGGTCATTCCCGGCTCCCAACAGATCTGGAGCCTGGGCATCGTCGACCTCGGGCAGTCGAACTGGCTGTCTCGCTGCTACATGAACGACGAAGACTACTGGCTGCAAGTGCACACCAGCGGCGACATCGCCGGGCAGGTCGAGTCGGTGATCCTGTTCAACTACCTCAGCTACGTCACGATCAACAGTGAAGCGGAATTGCGGCGCCTGGCCGGTCCTGAAAGCCTGATCGGCCTGCCGACCTACACCCACGACGGCGTCGAGTACACCCGCGAATGGGGCACCGAGGCTGGCCAGACAGAACTGGTGACGTTGAGCGAGCGCGTGAGCAATCCGGATGAGTCCTACAGCGTCGAGCACCGTTCGATGCTGTACGCCCGCGACACTGGCCTGACGGATCGCCGGGAGTTCTTGCTGTTCTCCGTCGAAGAGGACGCCGAAGGCACCGTCAGCCTGAGCACTTCGCTGGGTATTTCGCTGTACACCACTGACCTGAACACTCTTTGAATAAGGAAGAAGTCCATGCTTGAAGCGCTCTCCATTTCCCTGAACAAAGCCGCCGTGCTTGGCTTTGTCATGTACATCCTCGGCGCCGCCGTGCTGTTCGCGCTGTTCCAGTTCATCTACACCCGCGTCACGCCGCACAAAGAGTTCGAGCTGATCCGTTCGGGCAACGTGGCGGCGGCCATCGCCCTGGGCGGCGCCGTCATCGGTTTCGCGATTCCGGCCAGCAACGTGATTGCCTATTCGATCAGCATGCTGGATTTCGTTGTCTGGGCGGTGATCGCCGCTGTCGTTCAATTGCTGGCGTTCCTGGTGACCAGCCTGGTGCTCAAGGGCGCTTCCGCGCGGATCAAGAGCGGTGAAATCGCCGCGGGTATCTACATCGCCGCCGTGGCCATCAGCGTCGGCATGTTGAACGCCGCGTGCATGACGCCTTCCACGAACTGATTGCGCCACGGAGAACCCGATGAAACGAAGCAAGTACGTCCAGCTTTCGCTGGCCGCGTCGGTCGCCCTGGCGATATCCGGCTGCGGGCCAACGGAAAAAACCTACAAGTTGCAGAAGAAGTACAACTTCCAGTCGGTCCAGCAATGTGTCGATGAAAAGCTGCCGGTGGATATTTGCTCCACCGCCTACATGACCGCCATGGGTGAGCATCGTCGCATCGCGCCGGTGTACGACAGCCAGGCTGATTGCGATGCCGACTTCGTGCCCGATTGGTGCCAGCAGGACTCGGCCGGCAAGTTCCTTCCCAAGCTGGGTGGTTTCGAGCTGAACGCCGATGGCGAAGTCACGCAGTCCGAGGTCGATGCCGCCCGGGCCAAGTTGCCGGCTTCGGAAGCGAACGTCGGTGGTTCAGGCTTCGGCAATCTGCTGACCGGCATGCTGATCGGCAATATGTTGAGCGGCAACCGCAGCAGTTATTACTCCGAGCCGGTCTACCGCTACCGCGATGATCGCGGCGACTACGGGTCCTCGACCCTCAGCCAGCGTGTGTCCAGTGGCTCGACCTTTACCAAGTCCAACCAGGCGCGGTACGGCAGCTACACCGATTCCATCAAGAGCAGCAAGGCGATGGCCGTCGCGTCCTCCACGTCTCGTGGCGGTTTCGGCAGCAAGTCCAGTGCCCGCAGCGGTTGGGGCGGTTCGAGCAGCTCCGGCGGTTGAGGAACCAGCGCCATGAAGAAGATCCATTGCGCAGAACGTCATGACTGGAAACAGACCGCCGAGCAGCTCGGCTTTCTGTTCCACACCATCGACGACGAACCCTATTGGGACGAAAGCGCGTACTACCAGTTCACCCTCAAGCAGATCGAGGACGACCTGGAAGACCCGACCACCGAGATCCATGACATGTGCATGGACCTCGTGGCCCGCGTGGTCCAGAGCGAAGAATTGCTGGAGCGCCTGAGCATTCCCGCGCCGTTCTTCGACCTGGTGCGCACTTCATGGCTCGAAGGCCACCCGCATTTGTATGGGCGTATGGACTTCTCCTACAACGGCACGGGCCCCGCCAAGCTGTTGGAACTCAACTACGACACGCCGACCAGCCTCTATGAGGCGGCGGCGTTTCAGTGGGGCTGGCTGGAGCAATGCATCGAGCGCGGTTTGCTGCCCAAGCATGCCGACCAGTTCAACAGCATCGACACCAAGCTGCACCAGGCCTTTGCCCAGTTGCAGCTCAAAGAGCCGTTTTATTTCGCCTCGATGAAAGGCTCGGTGGAAGACAAGGGCACCACGGACTACTTGCGCCTGATCGCGGAAAAAGTCGGCATTGAATCGCGGCACATCGATATCGAAGACATCGGCCTCAACAGTGACGGGCGTTTTGTCGACCTGGAAGAGCGCTGGATTCCGCACCTGTTCAAGCTGCACGCCTGGGAGTTCATCTTCCACGAGCCGTTTGGTGAAGCGATTGCCCAGTGCGATACGCAGTTTTTCGAGCCGGCCTGGAAGTCGATCATCTCCAACAAAGGCATCCTGCCGCTGCTGTGGGAATTCAACAAAGGCCACCCGAACCTGCTCGCGGCCCACCTGGATACCGACACCAGCAAAGCGGTGCCCAAGGGCTGGGTGCGCAAGCCGTTCTTTTCCCGGGAAGGCGCCAACATCGAGCTGCAAACCGCTGATGGCCTGATCGTAAAAGAAGACGGCCCCTACACCGACGCGCCGTTCATCCTCCAGGAATTCGCGCCACTGCCACGCTTTGACGACAGCTACACCCTGATCGGCTCTTGGGTCATCGGCGACCAGGCCGCCGGCATCGGCGTGCGGGAAGACAACAGCCTGATCACCAAGGATTCAAGCCGGTTTCTGCCGCATCTGATCCTCGACTGATTACCCCCTCCACACCCAACCCCCTGTGGGAGCGAGCTTGCTCGCGATGGCGGTGGATCAGCCGATTCGATGTCGGCTGACCTGGCCCTATCGCGAGCAAGCTCGCTCCCACAGGGTTATGTGTTCAGTCAAACGGCCAATTCAATCAGCCTGACACTCCGCGGTGCTTGGTTCTGGGGCTGCTTCGCAGCCCAGCGGGAGCAAGCTCTCTCGCCACAAGAGCTGTGTGCCAGTGGGTCAAACACCGACCCCCCTGTGGGAGCGAGCTTGCTCGCGWTGGCGGTGGATCAGCCGATTCGATGTTGGCTGACCTGGCCCTATCGCGAGCAAGCTCGCTCCCACAGAGTTATGTGTTCAGTCAAACGGCCAATTCAATCAGCCTGACACTCCGCGGTGCTTGGTTCTGGGGTTGCTTCGCAGCCCAGCGGGAGCAAGAACTGTGTGCCAGTGGGTCAAACACCGACCCCCCTGTGGGAGCGAGCTTGCTCGCGATGGCGGTGGATCAGCCGATTCGATGTTGACTGACCTGGCCCTATCGCGAGCAAGCTCGCTCCCACAGGGTCAGGCAGCCCGCTGTTTTCTCAGGTCCACCAGTACCGAACCAGGTGGAAGAAGATCGGCGCCGCGAAGCACACCGAGTCCAACCGGTCGAGCATGCCGCCGTGGCCTTCGATCATGTGGCCCCAGTCCTTGACGCCGCGGTCGCGTTTGATCGCTGACATGACGATGCCGCCAGCAAACCCCAGCAAGTTGATCAGCAAGGCGATGAGGAACGACTGCCAAGGATTGAACGGCGTGATCCACCACAACGCGCCACCGATCAGCGAGGCCAGGAAAATGCCGCCGACAAACCCTTCCACGGTTTTCGAGGGCGACAGGTTCGGCGCGATCTTGTTTTTGCCGAACAGCTTGCCGCAGACGTACTGCAACACATCCGAGAGCTGCACCACGATCACCAGGTACGCGATCAGCAACAGGTTGCGCCCTTCGAAACCGGCGATGTCCAGCGTCAGCAAGGCGGGCACGAAGGAGATGCAGAACACCGCTATCATCAAGCCCCACTGAACCTTGGAAGCGCGCTCCAGGAAGTGTGTGCTGTCGCCGCCCAGGGACGCCAGGATCGGCAGCAGCAGGAACACATACACCGGAATGAAGATCGAAAACAGCCCGTACCAGTCGTAGTAGATCAACAGGTATTGCAGCGGCAGCGCCAGGTAGAACGCGGCCACCAGGGCTGGATAATCGCTGCGTCGGGTGGGTGTGAGGGTCAGGAATTCCCGCAGGGCGTAGAACGACACCGCGTAGAACAACAGGATCACCGCGGCATTGCCGAGCCAGAACGCGATGCCGATCACCAGCACCATGATCCACCAGGCATTGATCCGGGCGTTGAGGTTATCGATAACCGAGTTCGGCGCGCCTTTGGTCCGCAGCCTGAGAATGAAACCGATCAACGAAGCCAGCACCAGAATGGCGCCGATCCCGCCAAACAACATCAGGGTATATCGATCCATGTCAGACGTGCTCCGGGGCCAGTGCCAGCAGCGCGGCGCGGCTGCGTTCAAGAAATTGCTCTTTGCTTTCACCTTCCTCGATGCACAGCGGCGCACCGAAACTGGTGGTGCACAACAGCGGCAGAGGCAGGACGCGGCCTTTGGGCATGACGCGGTTGAGGTTGGCGATCCACACCGGGATCACCTCGACCTCGGGGTGTTTTTTCATCAAGTGATAAATTCCGCTCTTGAAGGGCAACAGGCCTTCCTCCGGATTGCGTGTGCCTTCCGGGAAGATGATCAGCGAGTCGCCGTTTTCCAGCGCATCGAGCATCGGCTGCAATGGGCTGTAGGAAGGATCCTTGCGCTCACGGTCCACCAGCACGCCGTTGAACACCCGGTTGATGATGTAGCGACGCATCGGGCTGGTTTGCCAGTAATCGGCCCCCGCTACCGGGCGGGTGAGCTTGCGCAGCGCCGGCGGCAGCGAGGCCCAGAGCAACACGAAGTCACCGTGGCTGCTGTGGTTGGCGAAGTAGATCCGTTGCACCGGCGTCGGCGCGCAGCCGAGCCACAGGCTGCGAGCGCCCGTGACCATGCGGGCGGCGGAGGTGATGAGGTTAGCGACCACGGGTTCGAACATGAGGATTCCTTGTCCTGAGAAACATAAGCATAACTGTGGCGAGGGAGCTTGCTCCCGCTGGGCTCTTGTAGGAGCTGTCGAGCGAAGCGAGGCTGCGATCTTTCCACAGCCCATTGAGTCGAGAGCAGAAGATCAAGATCAAAAGATCGCAGGCTTCGCCAGCTCCTACATACCTGAAGCTAACCAGGGACTGGCCAGGATGAAGCCCAGCACCAAGACAACTTGTATGGCCAGCAACCGCGATTGCCGACGCAGCAGCAACAACGCGCCGTGCCGGCGTTCGGTCCAGAGACGGCCGGCACGTGCGGCCGGTTGCAGGCCCAGCGAGGTGAGGGCCTGGTCCAAGGTATAGGTGCGTTCGGCCAGGGATTGGGTGCTGTCAGCCATGCGCTGGAACAGATCGGCATCGAATGCCACGCGCAGCGCCCAGTATTTCTCCAGCACGCCGAGGACGATCAGTGTGGCACTCAACAGCAGCAACCACGGATCGATAACGCCCACCAGCCACTGCCCCAACCCCAGCAGCGCCCCAAGCAGCGTCAGCCCGGTGGACAGCTGGTCCAGCGAATGCCCCCGGCGCAACAGGCTCGCCACGGTGTGGAGCTCCATATCAGTGATCATGGACATTCCCCTGTGCTGTGGATAACTGCTCCAGCGCGCGACGGTGTGCCGCGTGCAAGACGATACGCGGCCGAGCGCGCTGGATTTGCACGATTGCCGCGTCAACGTTCGCTGCCCGCCCACTGTGCAACAACCAGGCAACCACCGCCGTGGCGCTGCGCGAATAACCCAGGGCGCAGCAGACCAGCACCGGACCGTGCTGGCGCAGGCTTTCGATGGCCTCTGCCGCTTTCAGGCATTGCTCGGCGGTCGGTGCGGTCAGGTCGAGCACCGGCAATGAGCGATAGGCAACGCCCGTGCTGTCCATGGACAGTTCCGCGCAGAGGTCGAGCACGCCGGTAAACGCGCTGTCCTTCAACTCCATCGGCGTGGGGATTCGCCCCAGCCAGACGTTATCCGCCACTTGGTCCGGCTGCGGATGCTTGCGCGTCCAGCTGCGCGAATTGATCCACGCCGCCGCCAGGTAGGGCGCCAGCAACCAGCGCGCCGCCGGACTCAAGCGGCCGTCGGCACGCTTCTGGAAACCGTCGGCACCGAACAGCAGGTAATTCAGCGCCACCACGAGCACCGCGACCGCCGGCCAGATCAGCCAGAGCCACGCGCCGCCGAAGGCAAACGCCGGGATGAACAGCGCCGCCGCGCCCACGCCATAACGCAGGGCCAAGCGTCGGCGGGCAGGATCCGTCGCCAGCCGCGCACTCAGCAGCGGACTCGGACGGTCCAGCGGCCACAACCAGACACACAGCCAACCGGCCAACGCGCCCGTGGGCAGGTCAATGAAGTGATGTTGATAAGTGGTCAGCACCGACACGCCGATCAACGCGAACCAACCGTGCATCACCCAGCGCCAGAAGCCCTGCAGATGCCGCTGATAGCAGACCCACAGCACCACCAGCAACGCGATGTGCAGCGACGGCGCCTGGTTGAACGGCTTGTCGAACCCCGCCAGCACTTCGAACAACCAACCAAACACCCCGTCCATTTCCGGGCGGGGGAAGGTGAAGCGCAACGGCCAGAGCAAAAAGCAACTGACCGCAATCACCTGCGCCGTAAGCAGGCGCAAGGCGTGGCGCTTGAGTTCTTCGCGGCTGGTGGGCAGCAGCAAGGACAGGCCGTACAACACATCGATCGACCAGTACGGCACGATGGTCCAGGCCATGAACGGCATGTGGCTTTCCCAGGCGAACACCAGCGTGCCGACGTCGTCACGCTGGGACGTGACCCAGGTGGCGAAGCCATAGGTGGTGAAGAACAGCGGCGCCAGCAACAGCAGCCACAGCACCGCCGGTTTCAGCAGTGCGGGCTCGCGGGCCGGGGCGATGACGGCGCTCATTACTGCACTCGCTGGGCCAGCGAAACGCTGAAAATGCCCCATTCATCGACCCGCAGGGTGATCTTGCGGAAGCCCGCCGCCTCAACCAATTGATCCATTTCCGCCTGGGTGCGTCGACGCATCACCCAGGCCTGACCTGCGCGGTGGCTGGTGAGGGCGCGGGCGATCAGTTCCAGTTGCGGGTGCCACGGCTGGCCGGTGTAGACCAGGAAACCGCCAGGCTCCACAGCTTCGGCCAGGCCGGCGAGGGAACCACCGACCAGTTGGTTGTCGGCAAACAGCTCGTACAGGCCCGATACCACGGCGAGGGTGGGTTTCGGCTCCAGCGCCGCCAGATCCTGGCGGTCGAAGGCATCGCCTTTGACGAATCGGGCGATATCGCCCAAGCCTTTTTCCGCGATCAGCGCACTGCCGTCGCGCACGTTGATGTCGCTGTAGTCGCGCAGCAGGATCGACTCGGGCAACGGGCTGACGCCTTGCAGTGCTTCGAGAATGTAGCGGCCATGGCCGGCGGCGATGTCGACGATGCGCACCTCGCGGTCTTGGGCACGCAACTCGGCCATCGCCAGGCGCAGCAGCTCCTCGACGTTCAGCTTGCGCTGGCGAATGCCGCGCCAGCCGATGGAGTTCAGGTAGTTCTGGTCAATCATCCTGCCCAGCGCCGACGTGCCGGTGGGGCGGTTGCGGTAGACGTAATCCAGGGTACTGCCGGAGTCGAACCCGGTGTCGAAGCCCAGCTTCACCCCAGCCGACAATTTGCTGCCAAAGCGCATGCTGGCGCGGGTCATGCGCCAGTAGAGGTCGCGCAGCGAGTTGTGCGGCAGCGGCGTGGCCAGGGTTTCGGCTTCGGCGCAGGTCGCGCCCAGGCGATCGGCGTCCAGCAGGGAAGGGCGGTCCAGCGGTCGGGCAAAGTTCTGCAGGATGAAGCGGCGGGCACTGGCAACGGCCGGCGCGCGGTTCTTCTCACCGAGGGTGTCGTGGAAGAAGCCCGGCAGGATGTGTTTCTCTTTGTGCAGGCTGCCCAGGCGCTCGAAGAACTGCTCCTGGGGTTTGCGGTGCACGACAAAGTCCGATCCGGAGATCAACAGTTGCGTCGGCACCTGGATCGCCTGGGCATCGGCCACCACGCGGTCGGCGGCTTCGTACAGGCCCAGCAGCACGTTCACCGAAATGGCCTTGGTGATCAACGGATCGCTGTCGTAGGACGCCACGCGCTCCGGGTCATGGCTGAGGAATTTCGCCTTGACGTAGCTGTTGACGAAGAAATTGCCACGGAACTTGCGCATCAGCGCCAGGCCCGAACGGGCGAACGGCACGTAGAGCTTGACCTTGAACGCCGGCGACGCCAGCACCAGCGAGCGAATGCGCGGCGCGTAGTCGTGGACCCAGGTGGACGCGATCACCGCGCCGACGCTTTGTGCGACCACGGCGATGTTCGCTTCGTCGATCTGATGCGCCGCGCCGATGTGATCGCAGAAAGTCTGCACATCCCGGGCACTGGTGGCAAAACTCGGGCTGTCGCCCCGTTCGCCAGGCGACTGGCCATGGCCGCGTGAGTCCCAGGCAAAGAAGTCGAACCCGGGCAGGTCCAGTTCATCCACCAGGTGCGCAATGCGCCCGGAGTGTTCATGACCACGATGAAACAACAACACAGCCTGGCGGGGCTCACCCGCGGCCGCGTCGACAGCCGGCCAGTGCCGGTAGAACAACTCCACGCCATCGTGGGTGGTGAACGTCAGTTCCTGGGCTTCGCGCATTGCAAGTTCCTTTATGCTGAGGGAGCGTTTTCCTTCACTTGGCCCAGGCCATGACGGACCCGATTGACCAAGGTATAAACCAGCAGGGCGGCAACTACCGCCATCACACCATCGACCCAGAGCGCCCCGAGCCAACCCAGGGCAATGCCGGTCGCCAACACGCCCAACACAAAGGCGCGATCACTCTTGCCCATCGGCCCGTCATAGCGCCGCGAAGCCCCCACCATTGCCCCGAGCACGCCGGCGTATTCGCTGAACAACGCCAACAGCGTGACCAACAACACGAGCAATAGACTGGAATCGGCAAACAGGGCAAAAGGCAGGATCAGGGCAGCGTCGGCGATGATATCGCATAGCTCATTGAGGTAGGCGCCCAGATGCGATTGCTGGCCAAACTCCCGCGCCAACATGCCGTCCACGGCATTCAACGCCATGCGCAGGAACATCCAGATTGGTACCAGGACGAAGATCCACGGATGGTTGGCAAACCAGGCGATGACCGCGCCGACCAATACCGAAACGATGCCGGCGAGCACCGTGACCTGGTTGGCGGTGACACCGTTGTTGTAGAGGCGTTGGACCATGGGGCGCAGCAGGTTTTGAAAGGCGGGCTTGAGTTGGTAGATGGAGGGCATCGGGGTGAGATCTCGGCCGGTTGCGGGGCTGGGCTTATACAGGTGCGAGATTACGATAGGTTGAGGGCTTGCAGGCGGGTATTTCTCGAGAATGAGCGCGGATAGGCATCTAAAACCAGTGATCTGTGCAAGAAATAACCAATGTGGGAGCGAGCTTGCTCGCGAATGCGGTGTTTCAGTCAACCTCAATGGCGGCTGACCCACCGCATTCGCGAGCAAGCTCGCTCCCACAGGTTTTGTGCCTGAAATGAATTGTGCGCTGTGCATGCGATCCTGTTTCAAGGCTGCATTGGCCGATGTTTTGACTCTGATTTATACTGAGCGAGCTATGAGCACTATTTGTATTTAAATCTCCTTATAAAACAATCTGTTGAGAGTTAATTTTTGTTAGGTGCTGCCGGGAGGTAAGCCATGGTTATCGAAGAGCGGCTTAAAAGATCAATCGCCTTGCGAAAGGACGATGTGTTTCTACGCTCCGAGTTTTCCGACTTCGGCAGCCCCGCGCAGGTATCCCGAGCGCTGCGTCATCTGGTGGCCAACGGTGTATTGGTCAAGCTCGGCGTGGGTGTCTTCGCAAAGGCCAAGGCCAGTGTGCTTACGGGCAAGCCGATACCGGTTCGCCCCCTTGAAGTCTTGGCACCTTTGGTTCTGCAAAAGCTTGGCGTGAAGATCACGGCGGGACGCGCAGTGCGTGAATACAACGCCAGCGATAGCTTGCAGCTACCCGCCGGCATCGTTTTTGACACAGGTTCACGGCGTATTAATCGCAAGCTCGGCTTCGGTGGTCGGTACGTCGTTTATGAAAATCATCACGCCTGAACAGGTCGAGTTAATCGATGCGGTGTTGGCTGAGGTCGATGTCGGGCTGCTTACGGCTAGCATCCTGGAAAAAGACGTCCACGTGACGGATGCTTTGCAAGCTCTGATGGGGATGCGGTTTCCAGGTGTTCGCCTGGTGTTTTGCGGCGGCACAAGCCTGTCGAAGGCTTACCAACTGATCGAGCGTATGTCGGAGGACGTCGACTTAAAGATCGTTTTGGACGAGCCTGATGCGTTAAGTGCCTCGGCTCAGAAGCGGCATCTCAGCACCCTGAAGACTCAGGTTTGTCATGTCCTCGCCGAACTCGGTTTCGAGGAAATAGTGGAAGCGTGTGTTGCCCGGAATGAAAACCGATACTTCGCCAGTCGTTGGCAATATGCTCCGCAATACCCTCACGACACCAGTTTGCGCCCTTATCTAAGCCTTGAGCTGACTGCGCGAATCCCATAGTTTGAAGTGACTCAGCAGCCGCTGGAGTACCTGGTCAATCGACTCGCCGCCAGGTCTGGGCGATTGGGTGATATTGCCTGCGTAGCGGTTGAGGAAACGCTTGCGGAGAAAGTCATTTCGTTTCTTCGCCGCTACGCCCAACACCAAGCCGGAGCCATGCTCCAGCCGTGGGACGATACGTTGGTGCGGCATATCTATGATGTTTACTGCATAAGCCGTGGCGATCTGGCTGTCGGCGAACGAGCCGCTCTCGGTTTCAAACGTCTGGTGGAGTTTGATGCGCTCGAATTTGGTCGGCAGTTTCCTCCATTTGCTGACGATCCGGGAAATGTCATGCAGTGCGCTCTCCATCAGGCGAGTTCGGATGCGCAGATTCGTAGCCAGTATGACGCGAAGCTCATGCCGCTGATTTTTGGCAATGTCCGCCCGAGCTTTGATGAAGCTTATGTTGTGTTTCGTCTGCACGCCGAAGCGTTGATTCGGACGCTGTAACACTCTCGGATCATAAACGGGTTAACGGACCCTGCTCGCGGGTGTCTTCTTTCGAGCAAAGCGGGTCAGCAGCCGGCTGACTAAATACAAGGAGTGTTTCAAATGCTGCAGATGGATTGGCTTACTAACCATATGGATAAAAGCGACCAGATGGCCGAGTGGCTCCATCGGGAATTCAGTTATGAGTTCGCCCAGCAATCCCTCGCCAGTTGGCAGCAGGAATTCACTGCGGGGCAGCACGATGGCCGCTGGAAGTGCCTGATCGCCATGGAACACGACCAGTTGCTCGGCGGCGCT
Source organism: Pseudomonas sp. KB_12 (assembly GCF_052114545.1). Lineage (NCBI taxonomy): Bacteria > Pseudomonadati > Pseudomonadota > Gammaproteobacteria > Pseudomonadales > Pseudomonadaceae > Pseudomonas > Pseudomonas sp. KB_12. Next base: position 93,038 of record NZ_JBFREY010000020.1, read on the forward strand.
TCACTGGCCAGCCACGACCTGCCTGACCAGCCTGAGCTGGGCCCGTGGCTGGCGTGTGTATTCATCACCCCAGAGGCTCGACGCAGAGGGCTTGCGGCGCAGTTGATCGAAGGCATCTGCAGTCATGCGCGAGAGGCTGGAATCATCACCTTGTTCCTGCACACCCACAGCCAACGTGATTATTACGCCAAGCTGGGTTGGGACGTGCTGGAGCGTTTTGAGGCTTGGGGGGAAGAGCAGTGGCTTATGGCGCGGTGTTTGTGATTGCGGTATGTGTGCTCCCCCCGGCATGCAATGGCATAATTTTTTACGCGGTTAGAGTCCTACACTTGAGAATTCACGTGCATAATGAACCATCAATATCATTGCAGGTGTCACGAGTCTTCGTGTAGAGATAGCAGCCATCGCTTGTGATAATCTAGCTGAATGTTAATGTCGGTGACTAAATTTTTGTCCTCGTAATCAAAGATTTGGACTATGTTCTCCCTGCCTGCGGCTTTGCCCCAAGAGACTTCGTAAGCTACTAGTCCGCTAGCCATTTGCGAGCACATACGCGAAGGGTAGACGTTGATTTTCGAACCCTTGCACAGAAATTTAATGTTGGGGAAATCTTGTCGTACCTTGCCGAGGCATGTGTAGTAATCAAGGCCTGTGTATGTTTTCTCTGATTTTCCAGGAATTTTTACTGTCAGAGCTATATCTCCTCTGTCGTATTCAAGAGTTGCGTGATTGATTTTTCCGTGAAGCTCAATAGTTATTTTTTTGGCGATCATTTTATGGGATTGCCTGCCGGAAGTGCGCATCAGTAAACTGTCCCTAGCTACTCTGCGTCCATAATTTTTCTATACTTGTCGAAAATGACCTCAGCGTGATCGTCGCCCGAGATAAGGTTTTCATAAAATAAGTTATCAGTAGCCCATTCAAAAAAAACTAACTGGGTTTTGTTTCTTCCGGTATTGGTCACTTTAAAGTTGAGCTGCCAGTGGGATGAAAGGCGTCCGTCAGTGATTTTGAAGAAGTCTGCTGCAAGCGGTATTGGGTACTCATCGTACTCATCAATGCAGATGTATAACCAAGGGCAGTTGTCTCGAAACTCCACCCCATAAACAATATATTCTTTGCCGATCACGAGATTCAACTCACCATCGGGGAAGGATATATATCGCTTCAGACGGGCAGCTGTTTCTGGCGTCAGAGCGCTACTACTTAGATTGTTCAATATGCATGTGGCTTTCATTTCTCAAAAATCCCAGGTGGTACCGAGGGGTCATTGCCCCATGGCTTTATGTCGTCGGTACTGTGCTTTTTAAATTTAAAGTCCATCAGTTTGCCTGTGCTCGGGTCACGAACATAATGCACTACGGAGTCATTCCTGTTTTTTGATTTTACTTTTAGTTCCATTTTCTCCATTTTGTAGTAATTTGGATCGTCTAGTTCTTCAATAATTACAAGGCCTTTGTCCGCTTTCGCAGACTCTAGGGCCATCTGGTCTTGGATACTTTTAGGGTGCCGACTCCATTTGTCTGGTTTTGGTGGTGCCGGAGGTGGTGGAGATCCCTCATCCACCCCGACTTTAGCCGCCGGATCTTGCTCCCCAACCGCCGGCTTTTTACACCCATCATTCCCCGGACAATCCACCAACCCCAACGGATCCACCCACCCCGTCGGGTTCAGGGTGTAGCGATAGGCGTTAAGCCCTCCCTTGAGCTTGCTCGGATCCGCCGTCAGATACCGCCCTGTCTCCGGATTGTAGTACCGGTGCCGGTTGTAATGCAGGCCGCTTTCCCGGTCGTGGTACTGCCCTTGGAAGCGCAGCGGTTGCTCCAGTCGCTTGCCGTCGCCGTGCAGCAGTCCGGTGAGTTTGCCGTAGCCGTTATAGCGCGCCGCCCAAACCACTTCACCTTGGTGGCTGGTCAGTTCCTGCGGTGTGCCGAGGTGGTCGAGGTGGTAGTAGAACGGCGTGGCTTTTTCCGGACCTTCGCCTTCGAGCAGTGCGAGGGGGCGGAAGGTGCCGGGCTCGTAGACGTAGCTTTGGTAGTGGCTGTTGCTGCTTTCGGCGATGACTTGGTCGCCTTGCCAGATGAATTCGGTGGTCTGGCTGTCCACGGTCTTGCTGATGCGTCGGCCGAAGGCGTCGTAGCGGTAGGACGTTTCGTTGCCGTCCGGGGTGGTGACGCCGATCAGGCGGTGCTGGCTGTCGTAGCGGTACTCGGTAATTAGGCACTGGGCTTTGCCGCGGCGTTCGCGAGCTAGGTTGCCGTAGGCGTCGTAGTCGTAGTGGCGGTCGCCCTCCATCAGCAGGCGGTTGCCCTTGAGGGTGGTCGGGCCGGGGCGGTCCATCATCAGCAGATTGCCCGCTGGGTCGTGGGCGAAATGTTCCGGGGCTTGGCTGTGGGTGTAGTCGATGCGCAGCAGGTGATCTTGCGCGTCGTACTGGTAGCTGCGTCGGTTTCGTGTGTCGGACAGCGCGGCGAGGTTGCCATTGGCGCTGTAGGAATAGTCGCGCCAGAAAAGTTGTTGCTGCTGGGTTTGCCACACGGTCTGGGCTTTGAGGCGACCCTGTTCGTCGTAGGTGTAATCGCTGAGCAGCAGGCCTTGCTGGCGTTGCCGTTCGCGCCCGCCTTTGTAACGGTGTTCGGTCAGGCACGTGCCGTTGAGGTCGATGGCAAACAGCGCGCCGCCCGGTGCGTGGCGGTAGTCGAGGGTGCTGTGGTCGGGCAGGCGGCAATGGATCAAGCGGCCAACGCTGTCATATCGATAGCGCAGGGTGGCCCAGCCCTGGTGTTCGACGACGAGCCGGTCTTGCGCGTCGTATTCGTAGGCCAGCGGCCAGTGGCCGTCGTCGACGCTGACCAAGCGTCCGAGAGCGTCGTAGCGGTAATCGATCGTCGCGCCGTCCGGCAAGGTTTTGCGCAGCAGGCGGCCGGCGGTGTCGCGTTGGTACGCGGTGATTCGTTGATTGCCATCGGCGCCAAACTCGGTTTTTTTCAGCAGGTGGCCGTTGAGGTCGTAGGCATAACCGGTGCGCTGGCCGTCGAAGCCGGTTTCCTGTCGGATCAGTCCGCCGGGCGTGTAGTCCAGCTGATATTTTTCGCCGGATTCGTTTTCGATTTCGGTCAGCAACAGCCGCGCCGAGTCGTAGCGGTATTTCAGCTCGCTGCCGTCGGGGTTGAGGCGGCGGCTGATCAGGTGCAGGTCGTCGGCGTATTCGTAGCGGGTCAGACGCCCTTGTTCATCGCACTCGGCGGTGACCTTGCCGTAGGCGTTGTAGCGCCAGGTCCGGGTGGCACCGTTGGGCAAGGTCACCTGCAGCAGGCGGCCGACGGCGTCCCATTGGTAGTGCGTGAGCGCGCCGTGTTCGTCCTGGCGGCTGAGTAAACGCCCCAGGGCGTCGTAGGAAAAACACCGGCGACTGCCGTCGGGCAGGATCTCTTCGGTCAGTTGGCCCAGGCGACTCCAGGTGAAGCGATGTTCGCCGCCGTCCGGGTC
>NZ_JBFREY010000021.1:0-92851 GCF_052114545.1 Pseudomonas sp. KB_12
GGCCGAACGCAGGCATTGTGGAGTGGGCATCCCGGCATGGATGCCGGGATAGCCGCGCTGGGCCATGGATGGCCCTTCGCGGCGGGCCCACGGAGCAATGCCGGAGTGAGGGCATGCCGAGCCTAGGCGAGGCACCAAGTGGTGGGGCATGAGCGCTTTGGTTACTTTCGCGCTTTTCGAAAGTGACCCGCTGTAAGAGCGGAACCGTCAGCAGCCATTACCGAAGAAACGGATATACACACTAAAACCAAAAGCGGGCTCGCCCAAAAGAAGGCGCAAAAAAAACGGCGCTTCCCATTTCTGAAAGAAGCGCCGTTTTTTCAAGCAAGCAGCACCGCGTTTTTCCAGCAAACTCACGCGCTATGGTAAGTCGGCAGCGCAAACCGATGCTGGCTCTGCAACAAGGTGATCTGTGGCAACTCGCTAGCCTGTTCAGCCAGGTCACGACGAATCGCACTGATCGCCCAGGACAACTGATCCCCAGCGTGCAGTTGAGCATAGGAAATCGTGCGTTTGAACAGCTTGCCGTCGCCATTGCGCAAGGTCAGCAGAATGCCGCCATCCGGGCGGGGCTGGGTGGTCACTTCGTAGTTGGAAAACAGGGACGCAAACTTTTCTTGAATCATGTTCATAGTTGACTGCTCCATGGTATGGCAAACCGTGGAGGGAAAGTTGCACTGTCTGTGCCAGCATTCGGCTTTGTATAAAACCCTTAAAAAACAGTTAGTTATATTTTTCCTGCATTTTTGATTTCGTGCATCTTGCATGAATAGCCATCGTGCATCCTGCATTTTGCGTGGTTGGGCAATGATTTTTGGAACCAAATCGTTTTGCGGCGCTCACGCTTCGCCTGTCTCGGGTAGCGGATACAAAACATTGCAAAAACCGCGTGTACAGCGCCGCAATCGCCGGCGTACTTTCGAGCCAAAATCACCTGCTGCCCGATAACAAGAACCGAGACCCACGCGGTCGAACGGGGAAGATCACCATGAGTCGAACACCCAGCGACGCGATTACCTGGGGCATGATGCTGCGCAAGCTGCCTGCCATTGCCAAAGCCGTCCCCCGGATCGTCAAGGGCATGAAGCAGGCCAACGTCCAGGACTCGACCCAGCCTTGCGGCCTGGGCTGGTGTTTCGAACAGGCCACGCAACGCAATCCCCAGGGCCCGGCACTGCTGTGCGGCGAGACGGTGTTGAGTTATGCACAGGTCAACGCGCAGGCCAATCGCATCGCCCATTACCTGCTGGCCCAAGGCATCGGCAAGGGCGATTGCGTGGCGATATTCATCGAGAACCGGCCACAGCTGTTGATCAGCGTGCTGGCGATGGCCAAGGTTGGCGCGGTCAGTGCCATGCTCAACACCTCGCAAACTGGCGACGCACTGGTGCACAGCCTGGCCCTGGTCAACCCGGTCGCGGTGGTGGTCGGGGATGAACGGGTTGCGGCCTTCAACGACATACGAGAGCGAACCACTCTGTCGAGCAGCAGGACCTGGTGGCTGGCGGATCAGGACAGGGTCGAAATCTCGTCTTATGCCCCGTCCGGTTTCATCGACCTGATGGCTTGCAGCGAGGATTACCCAAGCGATAACCCGGCGTGCAGCCGGCAGGTCTTCTGCAATGACCCGTGTTTTTATCTCTACACCTCGGGCACCACCGGGCTGCCCAAGGCCGGGGTGTTTCGCCATGGTCGCTGGATGCGCACGTCCACCAGCTTCGGCCTGATCGCCTTGGACATGCAGCCCGACGATGTCGTGTATTGCACGTTGCCGCTGTACCACGCCACCGGCCTGTGCGTGTGCTGGGGCGCGGCGATCTGTGGGGCATCGGGGTTCGCGATTCGGCGCAAGTTCAGCGCCAGTCAGTTCTGGAGCGACGTGCGCCGTTACCGGGCGACCACGCTGGGGTATGTCGGTGAGTTGTGCCGCTACCTGATCGACCAGCCTGCCGCTGCCGATGACCGTCACCACGGTGTGAAGAAAATGATCGGCAACGGCCTGCGGCCCGGGGCCTGGTCGACCTTCAAGATCCGGTTTGGCATCGACCATATCTGTGAGCTGTATGCCGCCAGCGACGGTAATATCGGTTTCACCAACATCCTGAATTTCGACAACACCATCGGGTTTTCCCTGATGGGCTGGGAGCTGGTGCAGTACGACCATGCCAGCGGCCTGCCGTTGCGCAACCTGCAAGGTCGCATGCAAAAAGTGCCCAGGGGCCAACCGGGCCTGTTGCTGGCGCGGATCGACGAGAAGGCGCCACTGGATGGCTACACCGATCAGGCCTTGACTGAAAAAACCATCTGCAGGGATGTCTTTGCCCTAGGCGACCGTTACTTCAATACCGGAGACCTGTTGCGCAACATTGGTTTCGGGCATGGGCAGTTCGTTGATCGACTCGGCGATACCTATCGCTGGAAAGGCGAAAACGTCTCCACCACGGAAGTCGAAAATGTGCTGCTGCAACATCCGCAGGTGGCCGAGGCGGTGGCCTATGGCGTGGAGATCAATGGCACCAATGGCCGTGCCGGCATGGCGGCAATCACCCCGTCCGAATCCCTGGCGACCCTGGATTTCAGCGAGTTGTTGCAGTTTCTGCAATGCAAGCTGCCTGCCTATGCCGTGCCGCTGTTCCTGCGTATCAAGGTGAAAATGGACACCACCGGCACCTTCAAGTACCAGAAGACCCGCCTCAAGGCCGAAGCGTTCGACCCATGCGTTACCGGGGATGAGCCGATCTTCGCCTGGCTGCCGGGCACCGATACTTACGTGCGGGTGGATCGGCAGTTGGCCGTTCGGATTCAGGGCGGACAATTGCGTTATTGATTCTGGCTATGACGGGCACAGTGAAAAAAGGGATGACAGCGCCCGGGTCCCTCGGGAAACTAGCCGCTTTGCGAAGACCCGAGTGGAGTTTCCCATGTCCGATACAAGCCGCCAGATGACCCCGGAAGAGGCTGCGGAGTTTGCCGAGCAGGTGTTCAACGTCGCACGCCAGGGTGATGCGGCCATGATGGCTGCGTTGCTGAGCAAGGGCCTGCCGCCCAACCTGCGTAACCACAAGGGCGACACCTTGTTGATGCTGGCCGCTTACCACGGGCATGTGGAAACGGTGAAGGTGTTGCTGGAGCACAAGGCCGATCCGGAAATCCGCAACGACAACGGCCAGAGCCCGATTGCTGGCGCGGCATTCAAGGGCGACCTGGCAGTGGTTTCGGCGTTGGTGGATGGCGGCGCGCAAGTGGAAGGCGCCTCCTTCGATGGTCGTACCGCGCTGATGATGGCGGCGATGTTCAACCGCGTGGAAATCGTCGACTACCTGATCGGCAAAGGTGCCGACCCGAAAGCCAAGGATGCCAACGGCGTCTCGGCTCTCGATGCCGCCAGGACCATGGGCGCGGTGGACACCACGGCGCAGTTGGAAAAGTTGTTGGCCCTGTAGGAGCTGCCGAGCGAAGCGAGCCTGCGATCTTTTCCCTGACAGTTGAATCTCAAGTGAAAGATCAAAAGATCGCAGCCTCGCTTCGCTCGGCAGCTCCTACGGACCGATATGATGCGTTATCCTGCCCGCCCTCAAAACACCCTTCGCCACAGGATTCACCCCATGAAAGCCGCCCTCATCGAACTCATCGGTAAAATCAGCTCCGGCTGCCTCGGCGAGGCGGACATCGCGAAAATCGCTGACGAAGCGGCCCAGGCCTACGCCGATCCGATGGCTTTCCTGGCGGCCAACCCCGATATCAACTACGACGACACGTTCCCGATCCCGTTGGGTGAGTGGATCGTGGTGGGCAGCCTGCCGGACACCGTGCTGTTCCAGGCCGACACCTACGTGGACCTGTTCGAACAGATCGTCGCCTCGTTCGGCCCCGGCGTGGCGTTCAACCTCAAGCCCAAGCAACTGGCGAAAACCGAAGCCCTGACCGCGCTGAACCGCATCCAGATCCAGATGAGCAGCCTGAACAAGGAAAACGGCGGCTACGTGCTGATGAACTTCAGCCAATTGCTCGACGATGAATTGCAAATGGTGCTGGTGTACGGCAACGACGTGCCGCGGGTGCTGGAGCTGTGTGCCGAGGTCGGCATTGCTGCCACGCCGTCCCTGGAAGCCCTCAAGGTCGCGGTCCACGTCTGAAGCAATAAAACGGAACCCTTGCCTGGGGCCCGCTATCCTAAGTGTGCACATCACCATTTGGGAGCGACACCATGGGTTCCACTTTCAACGGCCTGGTCGGCCTGATCATCCTGGCGCTCGATATCTGGGCGATCATCAACGTACTCAAGAGTGGCGCGGAAACCGGGATGAAAATCCTCTGGGTGCTGCTGATCCTGCTGTTGCCGGTACTGGGCCTGATCATCTGGGCGATTGCCGGGCCGCGTGGCAACGTGCGGATTTGACACGCTCCACCAAAAAGCCCGGGCGCTGAAGGCGACCGGGCTTTTTTATGCGTGGGGTATTCAGGCCGTAGCCAGGGACTGCTTGCGCGAGGTGCTCAAGAAGCGCAGCAAGGCCAACAGTGGGAAGGCACTGCCGACAATCACCACCCACAACCAGCCGCCGTGTTCGTACACCGCACTGGCAATCGATGAGCCGAAGGCGCCACCGACGAAGATGCTGGTCATGTACAGCGCATTCAGCCGGCTGCGACTCTTGGCATCGAGGGCATAGATGGTGCGCTGGCCCAGGACCATGTTCATCTGCACACAGAAATCCAGGACCACGCCGGTCACCGCCAGGCCGATCACGCTGTAGAGCGGATGGATGAACGTTGGCAGGAAACTCAGGCTGGCGAACAGCATCGCCAGCAGCGAGGCGATGCGGGTATGGCCGGCATCCGCCAGGCGACCGGCGATGGGCGCGGCGATCGCACCAATGGCACCGACCAGGGCGAACAAGGCGATTTCAGTCTGGGACAGGCCATGGTTGCGTGACAGTTCCAGCGGCACGGCGGTCCAGAACAGGCTGAACGTGGCAAACAGGCAGGCCTGGTAGAACGCCCGTTGCCGCAACAGCGGTTGTTGACGCAGCAGGGTGCCGAGCGAGCCCAGCAGTTGGCCATAAGAGGCGCTGTGGTCGGGCTGGCGCTTGGGCACGGTCAGTGCCAGGACGATGCTGATGGCGGCCATCAACGCGGCGGCGATGATGAACATGGCCCGCCAGCCGAAGTGATCGGCCACCACGCTGGAGACTGGCCGCGCCAGCAGGATCCCCAGCAGCAGGCCGCCCATGATCCCACCCACGACCCGACCCCGGGTCTCCTCCGGCGCCAGGTGTGCGGCCAGCGGAATCAGGACTTGTACCGACACCGAGCTGAACCCCACCAACAGCGAAACCAGCAGGAATACGTTCGGTTGATCGGTGAACGCTGCCCCTAACAAACTGGCAATCGCCACCACGGTGGTGATGATCATCAGCCGACGGTTTTCCAGCAAGTCCCCCAGTGGCACCAGGAAAAACAGGCCCAAGGCATAACCGATCTGGGTCAGCGAAACGATCAGGCTGGCCATGGTGCTGCTCAGGCCGACGTCGGGAGCGATCAGTTCAATGATCGGTTGGGCGTAGTAGATGTTGGCGACGATGGCACCGCAGCAGAAGGCGAAGAGCAGGACCATGCCGCGGGTCAGCGGGCTGCCGGGTGAGGTAGGTGAATGAGCACTCATGGCAATCTCGTCGATCAATTGGAAGGATGGCGTGAGGCTAAAGACTTAGAGGGGGCAGGAACAGGGCTTGTGGTCGATAGCTGTCATGCCTGCGGTTGATGATAGGCAGCACCACAGGAGATAAGGGAGTGCTCTTGTGGCGAGTGCTCTTGCTCCCGCTCGGTTGCGCAGCAACCGCCAGAGTGGGGCCGCTGCGCAGCCCAGCGGGAGCAAGCTCCCTCGCCACAAAAGCCTCCCTACCCACCGATGAATGAAAAAGGTGACCCGGAGGTCGCCCTTTTATTCGAATCAGCGCCTCACTGCCCGCTGTAGATCTGGTCGAAAACCCCACCGTCATTGAAGTGAGTCTTCTGCACCGTGCGCCAGTCGCCGAAGGTTTTTTCCACCGACAGGAAGTCCACTTTCGGGAAGCGGTCGGTGTATTTGGCCAATACCGCCGGGTCCCGTGGGCGCAGGTAGTTGGCGGCGGCGATTTCCTGGCCTTCGGGCGACCACAGGTATTTGAGATACTCTTCGGCGGCTTCGCGGGAGCCTTTTTTCTCGACGACTTTGTCGACCACGCTGACCGGTGGCTCGGCTTCGGCGGAAACGCTCGGGTAGATCACCTCGAACTGGTCGCGGCCGAATTCGCGGGCGATCATTTCTGCTTCGTTTTCAAAGGTCACCAGCACGTCGCCGATCTGGTTGGTCATGAAGGTGGTCGTCGCGGCGCGGCCGCCGGTGTCCAGTACCGGCGCCTGCTTGAACAGTTTGCCGACGAAGGCCTTGGCCTTGTTCTCGTCACCGCCATTTTTCAGCACATAGCCCCAAGCCGAGAGGTAGGTGTAGCGACCGTTGCCGGAGGTTTTCGGGTTGGGCACGATCACCTGCACACCGTCCTTGAGCAGGTCAGGCCAGTCTTTCAAGGCTTTCGGGTTGCCTTTGCGCACGATGAACACCGTGGCCGAGGTGAACGGCGCGCTGTTGTTCGGCAGGCGGGTGACCCAGTTCTCGGGCACCAGTTTGCCGTTGTCCGCCAGGGCGTTGATGTCGGTCGCCATGTTCATGGTGATGACATCTGCCGGCAGGCCGTCGATCACCGAGCGCGCCTGCTTGCTGGAGCCGCCGAACGACATTTGCACGGTGATGTTTTCGTTGTGCTCGGCCTGCCAGTGCTTCTGGAAGGCTGCGTTGTAGTCCTTGTAGAAATCGCGCATCACGTCGTAGGAAACGTTGAGCAGGGTCGGGGCGGCGTGGGCCAGGCTGCCAAAGGTCAGGCCAGCGGCGAGAAGGGCGGCGCCAAAGAAGTTCTTCACTGCGAATTCCTTTTTATCAACGGGGGTTCCGGGCAATTAGCCAGCACACTAGCTGCAAGCCTATAGACCTTCAAGCATCAAAAAGTGCTTTGCTTATTCCAATTTCTTAAACAGCGCATTGCCACAACGGGAGCAGAAAGCGGCACCGTGTTCGTGGTTGTTTTTGCTGCACACCGGGCAATCGTGCTGGAGCTGGTCGCCGCGCATGGCGGTGGCCAGTTCAGCCGTGAAAATACCCGTCGGCACGGCGATGATCGAATAGCCGGTGATCATTACCAGGGATGACACCACCTGGCCCAGCGGCGTCTTGGGCACGATGTCGCCGAAGCCCACGGTGGTGAGTGTCACGATAGCCCAATAGATGCCCTTGGGAATGCTGGTAAAGCCATGCTCGGGACCTTCGATGACGTACATCAGCGTGCCGAAGACGGTCACCAGGGTCGAGACGCTGACCAGGAACACGATGATTTTCTGCTTGCTCCCCCGCAGCGCCGCCATCAGGTAATTGGCTTGCTTGAGGTAAGGACTGAGCTTGAGCACGCGGAAAATCCGCAGCATGCGGATGATCCGAATGATCAACAGGTACTGGGCATCGCTGTAGTACAGCGCCAGGATTCCCGGCACGATCGCCAGCAGGTCCACCAGCCCGTAGAAACTGAAGGCATAGCGCAGCGGCTTGGGCGAGCAGTACAGGCGCAGGCCGTACTCGACGATGAATACGAAGGTGAAGCCCCACTCGATACCGGCCAGCAGGGCCGCGTAGTTTTTGTGCACGCTGTCGATGCTGTCGAGCATCACGATCACCAGGCTGGCGAGGATGATCAACAGCAAGGTGCTATCGAAGCGCCGACCGGCGACGGTGTCGGTCTGGAAAATGATCACGTAGAGGCGTTCGCGCCAGTTGTTGCTGCTTTGCATAATCGTCGCCTGAACCGGAATCAGCGAAGCCTAGGGCGATTGCCCTGCAGAGCGCAAGGCGCGCTGTCGAGGCTGGCCTGGCGCCACGCCCGGCCGGTGGCCTGGATCAACCAGCACGCGAGGATGAACGGTGCCGTCAGGGGAGGCAGGCCGAGGGTGATAAAACCTGGGGCAAGCATGAGCGCCAGGAGAATGCCCGCCAGTGGCAGCCAGGCATGGCGGCGCTGTTGGCTGAGGGCCAGCGCCACCAACACCGGGTTGTAGCCACCCAGCCCGCAAAGGGCGGTTACGTTTTCATGTTGCGACAAGGCGAAGGCCAGGCCGGCGGCGGAACCGAACAATGCCCAAGCGGCGGCACGACGGTCGGCCAGCAGCAGGCCCGCCGCGATCAGCGCCCCCGCCGCCGGGTGGCTGAGAAACATGACTTGGCCCAGCCCGCTCAAATGCGCTGCCAGCAGGTTGGGTACTGTCATTTCAATCGAGGTGGTTGGGGGCGGCGGCAGGGTGAAACTCATCAGCAGCCAAGCCAACCCTACAAAAGGCGCGGTGTAGGCGGGCAGGCATCGAGGGCCTCGGGTGCGCTTGAGCCATTGCTGGGTCAGCATCGCGCTGAGACCGCCTGTGGCGAGGATCAACGGTGGCAACAGGACGGACCAGGGCAACGCGAGGCTCAGCAGCAAGCCCAGCAGGATGCCGTTGTAGCTGAACAGCCCGGCTTGCCGGTCGGCCTTGGCGTAACCGCGTCGCTGGGCCGTGAGCAACCCGGCCACCCCACCCAGCAACGCACCGCCGAACAGAGCGGGCGCAGTGAGCAGGATCGCCAGCAGGCACAGCAGGCCGCACAACGGATGGCGCTGGAGGAAGACTTGGCTGAAGCCGTTGAGCAGGGCGGTGGCCCAGTCTGGGCAGGGGGTGTTGGGCATAGTAGGTGTGTCAGAGGGACTGAGTCGACTTCATCGCGAGCAAGCTCGCTCCCACACTGGACTTGTGGCATTCACAAAACCCTGTGGGAGCGAGCTTGCTCGCGATGGGGCCAGTAGAGCCGCTAGATCAGGGTCTCAATGCGCAGCGAATTGGTCGACCCCGGCTGCCCGAACGGCACGCCCGCCGTGATCAGCAAGGTATCGCCGCGCTGGGCCATGCCTTGGGCCTGGGCGATTTCCAGGGCGGTGGAACAGACTTCATCCACTTGCTTCAACCGATCGTTGACCACCGAGTGCACGCCCCAGGCCACTGTCAGGCGGCGAGCGGCCTGCAGGTTCGGCGTGAGGTTGAGGATCGGCACCGTCGGCCGTTCCCGCGCCGCCCGCAGGCTGGAACTGCCCGATTCGCTGTAGTTCACCAGCACCGCCACCGGCAGCACGTTGCTGATACGCCGGATCGCGCAACTGATCGCGTCCGACACCGTGGCTTCGGCTTTCGGCCGGCTGACGTCCAATTGCGCCTGGTAGTCGGGGCCGTTTTCCACTTGGCGGATGATCTTGCTCATCATCTGCACGGCTTCGAGGGGGTAATCCCCTGAAGCGGTTTCCGCCGACAGCATCACCGCATCGGCCCCCTCGGCCACGGCGTTGGCCACGTCGGTGACTTCGGCGCGGGTGGGCGCCGGGGAGAAACGCATCGACTCGAGCATCTGCGTCGCCACCACCACCGGTTTGCCGAGGGCGCGGCAGGTGCCGATGATGGTCTTCTGGATCTGCGGCACGCTCTCGGCCGGGACTTCGACACCCAGGTCACCGCGAGCAACCATGATCGCGTCACTCAATTCGGCGATTTCCCGCAGTTGGGTCACCGCCGACGGTTTCTCGATCTTTGCCATCAGGAACGCCTTGTCGCCGATCAGCGCCCGGGCCTCGCGGATGTCCTCGGGGCGTTGGACGAACGACAACGCCACCCAGTCCACGCCCAGCTCCAGGCCGAAACTCAAGTCGTGCCGGTCCTTGCTGGTCAACGGGCTCAGGTCAAGCACGGCCTGGGGCACGTTCACGCCTTTGCGGTCCGACAGCTCGCCGCCGTTGAGCACCTCGGTGTCGATGGCGTCGCTGTGCCTGGCGGTCACGCGCAGGCGCAACTTGCCGTCGTCCAGCAGCAGGTCCATGCCGGGCTCCAGGGCCGCGATGATCTCCGGGTGGGGCAGGTTGACCCGGCGTTGATCGCCGGGCGTCGGGTCCAGGTCCAGACGCAGGGCCTGGCCGCGTTGCAGCAGGACTTTGCCGTCGGCGAACCGGCCGACCCGCAGCTTCGGGCCTTGCAGGTCCATCAGGATACCCAGCGGGTAATTGAGCTGCTGCTCGACCTCGCGAATCCACTGGTAGCGCTGGGCGTGGTCGGCATGCTCGCCGTGGCTGAAGTTCAGGCGGAAGATGTTCACGCCGGCCTGTACCAGCTCGCGAATGTCATCGATGCCGCGGGTGGCGGGGCCGAGGGTCGCGAGGATCTTGACCTTTTTATCAGGCGTCATGTTCGGGGTTCTCGAGGATCAGGATGGCGCGAAAGTCATTGACGTTGGTGCGGGTCGGTTCGGTGACGATCAGCCCATCCAGGGCGGCGAAGTAGCCGTAGCCATTGTTGTTGTCCAACTCGTCGCTGGCGCACAGGCCCAGCGCGGCGGCGCGGCGATAACTGTCCGGGGTCATGAGGGCACCGGCGTTGTCTTCGGAACCGTCGATGCCGTCGGTGTCGCCGGCCAGCGCGTAGATGCCAGGATGACCCTTGAGGCTGTCGGTCAGGCTCAGCAGGAATTCTGCATTGCGCCCGCCACGACCGTCGCCGCGCACGGTGACGGTGGTTTCGCCGCCGGAGAGGATCACGCACGGCGCCGCCAGTGGCTGACCGTGCAGGGCGACTTGCCGGGCGATGCCGGCGTGGACTTTCGCCACCTCCCGGGATTCGCCTTCCAGGTCGCCGAGGATCAATGGGCTGAAACCGGCCTGGCGCGCCTTCACTGCCGCGGCCTCCAATGACTGCTGGGGGCGGGCGATCAATTGGAAGTGGTTGCGGGCCAGGCTTGGGTCGCCGGGCTTGACGGTTTCCGATGCCGGGCTGTGCAACCAGTTGCGCACCGAGGCCGGCACCTCGATCCGGTAGCGCTGGAGAATCGCCAGGGCTTCGGCCGACGTGCTGGGGTCGGCCACGGTGGGGCCGGAGGCAATGACCGTGGCAAGATCCCCGGGCACATCGGAGATCGCGTAGGTGTACACCGTCGCCGGCCAGCAGGCCTTGCCCAGGCGCCCGCCCTTGATCGCCGAGAGGTGCTTGCGCACGCAGTTCATCTCGCCGATGGTCGCGCCGGATTTGAGCAGGGCTTTGTTGATCGATTGCTTGTTGGCCAGGGTGATGCCTTCGGCGGGCAAGGCCAGCAGGGCAGAACCGCCGCCGGACAGCAGGAAGATCACCCGATCGTTTTCGCTGAGGTTGCTGACCATTTCCAGCACCCGCTGGGCCACGGCCAAGCCGGCGGCGTCAGGCACCGGGTGGGCGGCTTCCACTACTTCGATTTTCTGGCAGGGCGCGCCATGGCCGTAGCGGGTCACCACTAGGCCAGACACTTCGCCCTGCCAGCAGCGCTCGACCACTTGCGCCATGGCCGCCGCGGCCTTGCCGGCACCGATGACGATCACCCGACCGCTGCGGTCGCTGGGCAGGTAGCGTTCAAGGACGTGTTGCGGATGGGCCGCGTCGATGGCTGTGGCAAACAGCTCGCGCAGCAGTTGTTGCGGATCGACCGACATGGCGGGCTCCCGATTTTTATTATTGGCTGAGGCGACTTGGTTACTTGTGGGAGCGAGCTTGCTCGCGATGAGGGCCTGACATTCAATATCGATGTCGACTGAAAGTCCGCTATCGCGAGCAAGCTCGCTCCCACAGGGTTCTTTGGTGTGTCAGTTATCGCGGATGGAGAAATTGGCCATGTGCTCCAACCCCTTGATCAACGCCGAGTGATCCCAGTTGCTGCCACCAATGGCCGCGCAGGTGCTGAACACTTGTTGGGCGTTGGCGGTGTTGGGCAGGTTGATGTTCAGTTCCCTGGCGCCTTGCAGGGCCAGGTTCAGGTCCTTCTGGTGCAGGCTGATGCGGAAGCCCGGGTCGAAGGTGCCCTTGATCATGCGTTCGCCGTGCACTTCGAGGATCTTCGACGAAGCGAAACCACCCATCAGCGCTTCACGGACCTTGGCCGGGTCGGCACCGTTTTTCGAGGCGAACAACAACGCTTCGGCTACCGCCTGGATGTTCAAGGCAACGATGATCTGGTTCGCGACTTTGGCGGTCTGGCCATCACCGTTGCCGCCCACCAGGGTGATGTTCTTGCCCATGGCCTGGAACAGCGGCAG
Source organism: Pseudomonas sp. KB_12 (assembly GCF_052114545.1). Lineage (NCBI taxonomy): Bacteria > Pseudomonadati > Pseudomonadota > Gammaproteobacteria > Pseudomonadales > Pseudomonadaceae > Pseudomonas > Pseudomonas sp. KB_12. Next base: position 12,207 of record NZ_JBFREY010000021.1, read on the forward strand.
GGCACGCTCGAAGGCGGCGCTGTCGCCACCGACCATGATGCTCAGCGTCGCGGCCTTGGCGCCGACTTCACCGCCGGATACCGGAGCGTCGAGGTACTGCGCGCCTTTTTCATTGATCTTCGCCGCGAAGGCCTTGGTGGCGGTGGGGGAGATCGAGCTCATGTCGATCACCACCTTGCCCGCGCCCACGCCCGCCGCCACGCCGTCGGCGCGCAACAGTACGTCGTCGACCTGCGGGGTGTCCGGAACCATGACGATGATGAACTCCGCTTCCTGGGCCACTTCCTTCGGGTTGGCCAACGCTACCGCGCCGCCCGCCAGCAGGTCGGCCGGGGCCGTGTCGTGGTGCTGGGACAGGAACAGGCTGTGACCGGCCTTTTGCAGGTTCAGTGCCATGGGGTGGCCCATGATGCCGGTGCCGATGAATCCGATTTTAGCCATGGGGAAATCCTCTTGTTGTTATCGCTGCTTCAAACCGATGAAGAACTGCTTTTCTGTGGGAGCGAGCTTGCTTGCGATAGCGGTGGGTCAGTGCCGGTGATATTGGCTGTACCGACGTCATCGCGAGCAAGCTCGCTCCCACAGGGGGGAAGAGTGGGTTAGATCGCGTTATGGGTTTTCAGCCAGCCCAATCCCGCTTCGGTGGTGGTCAGCGGCTTGTATTCGCAGCCGACCCAACCCGTGTAGCCGATGCGGTCCAGGTGTTCGAACAGGAAGCGATAGTTGATCTCGCCCGTGCCCGGCTCGTTGCGTCCCGGGTTGTCCGCCAGTTGCACGTGGTTGATCTCGCCCAGGTGCGCCGACAGGGTCCGGGCCAGGTCACCTTCCATGATCTGCATGTGGTAGATGTCGTATTGCAGGAACAGGTTGGCGCTGCCCACCTGCTCGCGGATCGACAGGGCCTGGGCGGTGTTGTTCAGGTAGAAGCCGGGAATGTCGCGGGTGTTGATGGCTTCCATCACCAGCTTGATGCCTTTGGCCTGCAGCTTCTCGGCGGCGTATTTCAGGTTGGCGACGAAGGTTTTTTCCACCAGGGTTTCACTGCAGTTCTGCGGGCGAATCCCCGACAGGCAGTTGACCTGGGTGTTGCCCAGCACCTGGGCGTAGGCGATTGCCAGGTCGACACCGGCGCGGAATTCCTCGACCCGGTCCGGCAGGCAGGCAATGCCGCGCTCACCCCTGGCCCAGTCGCCGGCCGGCAGGTTGAACAGCACCTGGGTCAGGTCGTTGGCGTCGAGCAAGGCCTTGAGTTCGGCGGAGCTGTAGTCATAAGGAAACAGGTATTCGACACCACTGAAACCGGCCTTGGCGGCGGCTTCGAAACGGGCGAGAAAATCCTGCTCGGTGAACAGCATGGACAGGTTGGCGGCGAAACGCGGCATGGTGGTCTCCTTAAATAATGTGAACGCACCCCTGTGGGAGCGAGCTTGCTCGCGATGAAGGCAGTACAGCCAACATCACCGGCACTGACCCACCGCTATCGCGAGCAAGCTCGCTCCCACAGGAGGGTGTCGGCAGTCAGTCGAGTAGCGAAATGGCAGTCGGTGCATCGTTGCCCACAAGCGCCAGATCTTCAAATTCATTGACGGCGTTGATCTCGGTGCCCATGGAAATGTTGGTCACCCGTTCCAGGATGATCTCGACGATCACCGGCACCTTGAACTCCTCGATCATGGCCTGGGCCTGGCGCAGGGCTGGCTGGATACCGGACGGTTCGAACACCCGTAGCGCTTTGCACCCCAGGCCTTCGGCCACGGCAACGTGATCCACGCCATAACCGTTGAGTTCCGGGGCGTTGAGGTTGTCGAAGGACAGCTGCACGCAGTAGTCCATGTCGAACCCGCGTTGGGCCTGGCGAATCAAGCCCAGGTAGGAGTTGTTCACCACGACGTGGATGTAGGGCAGCTTGAACTGCGCACCCACCGCCAGCTCTTCGATCATGAACTGGAAGTCATAGTCGCCCGACAGCGCCACGACCTTGCGGCTCGGATCGGCCTTGACCACCCCCAGCGCGGCCGGAATGGTCCAGCCCAACGGCCCGGCCTGGCCGCAGTTGATCCAGTGGCGTGGCTTGTAGACGTGGAGGAACTGCGCCCCGGCGATCTGCGACAGGCCAATGGTGCTGACGTAGCAGGTGTCCTTGCCGAACACCTGGTTCATTTCTTCGTACACACGCTGTGGCTTGACCGGCACATTGTCGAAGTGCGTCTTGCGTTGCAGGCTGGCCTTGCGTTGCTGGCAGTCTTGCAACCAGGCGTCGCGGTTTTTCAGCTTGCCGGCGGCTTGCCATTCACGGGCCACTTCGATGAACACCGTCAGGGCCGAGGCGGCATCGGAGACGATGCCCAGGTCGGGCGTGAACACGCGGCCGATCTGGGTCGGCTCGATGTCCACGTGAATGAACGTGCGGCCTTCGGTGTAGACGTCCACCGAACCGGTATGACGGTTGGCCCAGCGGTTGCCGACGCCCAGCACCGCGTCCGACTTGAGCAAGGTGGCGTTGCCGTAGCGATGGGAGGTTTGCAGGCCGACCATGCCGACCATCAGCGGGTGATCGTCGGGGATGGTGCCCCAGCCCATCAAGGTTGGGATGACGGGGATGCCGGTCAGCTCGGCGAACTCCACCAGCAGTTCGCTGGCATCGGCGTTGATGATGCCGCCGCCAGCCACCAGCAATGGACGCTCGGCCTGATTGAGCATCGCCAGGGCTTTCTCTATCTGCACGCGGTTGGCCGCGGGTTTGGCCAGGGGCAGTGGCTGGTAGGCGTCGATGTCGAATTCGATCTCGGCCATCTGCACGTCGAACGGCAGGTCGATCAGCACCGGGCCCGGACGGCCGGAGCGCATCTCAAAGAACGCCTTCTGGAAGGCATACGGCACCTGGCCGGGCTCCAGCACGGTGGTTGCCCACTTGGTCACGGGTTTGACGATGCTGGTGATATCCACAGCCTGGAAGTCTTCCTTGTGCATACGGGCGCGGGGGGCTTGCCCGGTGATGCACAGGATCGGGATCGAATCGGCCGAGGCGCTGTAGAGCCCGGTCACCATGTCGGTGCCGGCAGGGCCCGAGGTACCGATGCACACGCCGATATTGCCAGCCTTGGTGCGGGTGTAGCCCTCGGCCATGTGCGAGGCGCCTTCAACGTGGCGAGCAAGGACGTGATCGATGCCACCCACCTTCTGCAGGGCGGAGTACAGCGGGTTGATCGCGGCACCCGGGATACCGAAGGCGGTGTCCACGCCTTCACGGCGCATTACCAGAACGGCGGCTTCGATTGCTCTCATTTTGCTCATTGTTTTGTGCCTCTTACGTTTTGTAATTGTATACAAGTTGCTTTGCGCAGAGTGTATTCACGGTAAACGGCGCAGGTCAATCCATTTCCTCAAGCATCTGTTTCATTCGTCGGAAGGCCAGGTTTTGCTGCAGTCTTTCATCGATTAAGGTGCTTTGTGAAAATTATTGTATACAAAAAAATGTATTGTTGTGTTCTATTTGTTGTGTTCGGTTTTGCTGAAAGTGAAGCCCACAAGGCTCTCCCATAACAAAAGAAGGACAGCACCCATGAGCGTTCTAACCTTGAAAATCGCCGTCAACCTGGCCGGGCAAGCCCTTGTCGCCGGTCGTGAAATCAGCGCAGCACCCCTGACCGTCGCGGTCCTGGACAGCGGCGGGCACCTGGTTGCCTTGCAACGCGAAGACGGCGCCAGCCTGCTTCGCCCGCAGATCGCCATCGCCAAGGCCTGGGGCGCCATTGCCCTGGGCAAAGGCTCACGCCTGCTCGCCCAGGACGCCCAGCAACGCCCGGCGTTTTTCGCGGCATTGAACGGGCTGGGGCAGGGCAACGTCGTACCGGCCCCGGGTGGGGTATTGATCAGGGATCAGGATGGGAAGGTGCTGGGGGCGATTGGTGTCAGTGGTGATGTTTCGGATGTGGATGAGCAGGTGGCGGTCAGGGCGGTAGAGGCGCTGCAGTTGAGGGCGGATGCGGGGGCTTGATTTGTACTGACTGAGCCTTTGCTATCGCGAGCAGGCTCGCTCCCACAAGAGGGCGGCGGGTGGGGGCATATTCTGCAAACACTGCAAATTCACACTGTGGGAGCGAGCCTGCTCGCGATAGCAATCTAGCAGACACATTCAGCTAAAAGTCTGCCTCCTATCCAGGCATCCACGGGTCTAGCCTTCTTTATGACTCAATCATCAAAGGGGCAAGGAATGCCTGTTTCACCTGCTTCACATAGACTGCGCCTCGGCCGCTATGCCGAGTCCAGCCGGATCTATTTACTGTCCACCAACACATTTGGCCGCGCACCAGTTTTTAAGGACGTTGTCCTGGGTAGACTGGTCGTTGAGCAATTTCGAAAGGCTCAGGAACAAGGCCGGGCCGACTCATTGGCCTGGGTTGTTATGCCGGATCATTTCCATTGGTTGATCGAGTTGCGCAGGGGATCTCTGAGTGAGTTGATGCAAAGGACCAAATCATTGAGTACCAAGGCTGTAAATCTGTGCCTGGACAGTAAAGTCAGCCTTTGGCAGCAAGGATTTCATGACCGAGCACTGCGGCGGGAAGAAGATCTGAAAATAATGGCTCGCTATGTCGTCGCCAACCCGTTGCGGGCAGGCTTGGTGAGCCGACTTGGCGACTATCCGTTGTGGGATTCCATTTGGCTTTGACTTGAAATCGAGTTGCCGCTTTCGCGAGCAGGCTCGCTCCCACAAGGGATTCAGGTTGCTCGCAGAATCTATATTCACAGCAGAACCCTGTGGGAGCGAGCCTGCTCGCGAAGGCGGCGACTCGGTCCTGAGCCTAGCGATCCACCTCACACCCCTTCAACACCAACCGAATAATCGTCTGCGCCGCCGCTTCGTAATCCGCCTCATCGAGCTTGGCCTTGCCGGTCACGGCGCTGATCTGCCAGTCGAAATCGGCATAGGTCTGGGTGGCGGCCCAGATGCTGAACATCAGGTGGTTGGGGTCGATGGGGGCGATCTGGCCGCGGTCGATCCAGGTCTGGATGCAGTCGATGTTGTGCCGGGCCTGGGCGTTGAGTTGGTCCACCAGGTCGGGGCTCAGGTGGGGGGCGCCGTGCATGATTTCGCTGGCGAAGACTTTCGAGGCGAAGGGCAGGTCGCGGGAGATGCGGATCTTGGAGCGGATGTAGTGGCTCAGTACCTCGCCGGGCACGCCGTCGGCATTGAACGGTGTCGAAGCCTGGAGAATCGGCTCGATGATGCTTTCCAGTACCTCGCGGTAGAGGTTTTCCTTGGATTTGAAGTAGTAGTAGACGTTGGGTTTGGGCAGGCCTGCCTTGGCCGCGATGTCGCTGGTCTTGGTCGCGGCGAAGCCCTTGTCGGCAAACTCTTCGCTGGCGGCACGCAGGATCAATTCTTTGTTGCGCTCGCGGATAGTGCTCATAAACCCAGGGGTTCCTTGCCTGTTCTGGCGGTGGCGCATGGTAGCACCGGCCTCGCGCGGCGCTCAAGAATGCCCCTGGTGGCCTGTGTGGCTAATTCGTGCACTCAACTTCGGCGCCAGTGCTTGCCAAGCTGCGTTACCATTCCTCGCCGTAGCGGGCTACGACTCGTCATGGCGCCTTGCCTGGCAAGCACTGGCACTCGAATTTGAGTACTCGAATTAACAGTACAGGCCACAAGGCGCTGCGGCTCGCGGTATGCTGCGCGGCATTATTATTCAAGGAGCCCCTCCATGGCCGGAAGCAGTTTGCTGGTACTGATCGACGATATCGCCACCGTGCTCGACGATGTTGCGCTGATGACCAAAATGGCCGCCAAGAAGACCGCTGGCGTGCTCGGCGATGACTTGGCGCTCAATGCCCAGCAAGTCTCTGGTGTACGGGCCGAGCGGGAACTGCCGGTGGTGTGGGCGGTGGCCAAGGGATCGTTCATCAACAAGTTGATCCTGGTGCCATCGGCGCTGGCGATCAGCGCCTTCGTGCCCTGGCTGGTGACGCCGCTGTTGATGGTGGGCGGCGCCTATCTGTGTTTCGAAGGGTTCGAAAAACTGGCCCACAAGTTCCTTCACAGCAAGGCCGAGGACCAGGCTGAACATGCGCAACTGGTCGAGGCGGTGGCGGATCCGGCGGTCGATCTGGTGGCCTTTGAAAAGGACAAGATCAAGGGCGCGGTACGCACCGACTTCATTCTGTCAGCGGAAATCATCGCCATCACCCTCGGCACTGTTGCCGACGCCGCGCTGACCCAGCAAGTGATCGTCCTGTCGGGCATCGCCATCGTCATGACCATTGGCGTCTATGGCCTGGTGGCCGGGATCGTCAAGCTCGATGACCTGGGGCTCTGGTTGACGCAAAAGCCAGGGCAGACCGCCAAAAGCATCGGCGGCGCCATCCTGAGTGCAGCGCCCTACATGATGAAAAGCCTGTCGGTGATCGGCACGGCAGCGATGTTCCTGGTGGGCGGCGGCATCCTGACCCATGGCGTGCCAGCGGTGCATCACTGGATCGAAAGCGTGACGGCCAGCGCCGGTGGTGCCGGGTTTATCGTGCCGACGTTGCTCAATGCGGTGGCGGGCATTGTCGCGGGGGCGGTGGTGTTGGTCGGTGTGCTGGCGGTGGGCAAGATCTGGAAGACGCTCAAAGGCTAAAACTGACAACTCCTAACCCCTGTGGGAGCGAGCTTGCTCGCGATGAGGGCCTGGCATCCAACATTAATGTTGCCTGACAGACTGCTATCGCGAGCAAGCTCGCTCCCACAGTGGGTTTTGGGGGGGGCCGAAAGTTATTCGGCAATCTGCAACTTGCGCGACTCGGTGTACACGTAGCGCACCTTCTCATACTCGAATGGCGAGTTCAGTTGCCCGTAGCGGAAGCTGGTCTGGTAGCGCTTGTCCACGCCGCGCAGAAGCAGCAGCTCCGGGTGGTTGGAGCTGACTTCCGAGACGTTCAGGAAGTTGATCGCCGATTCGGCCGTGTAGTCCACCAGCAGGCCTGAGGTGTCGCGCAAGTTCGACGGGCCAAAGATCGGCAACACGAAGTAGGCGCCGCCCGGTACGCCGTAGAAACCCAGGGTCTGCCCGAAGTCTTCGCTCTGGCGCGGCAGGCCCATGGCGGTGGCTGGGTCCCACAGGCCGGCGATGCCGACGGTGGTGTTGAGCAGCAGGCGCGCCGTGGTTTCCATCGAACGCTTGCCCTTGAATTGCAGCAGGCTGTTCATCAGGTTTGGCACATCCCCCAGGTTGTTGAAGAAGTTGCTCACCCCAGTGCGCACGAAGCTTGGCGTGACGTAGCGGTAGCCATCGACCACGGGCAGGAATACCCATTGGTCGAAGCGATAGTTGAAGTGGTAGACGCGGCGGTTCCAGGACTCCAGCGGGTCATAGACGTTCAGGGCGTTGAGGGTCGAGCGCTCGAATTCGCGCTGGTCCAGGCCCGGGTTGAACTTGAGCTTGCTCGACGGCTCCTTGAAGCCGTCCGAATCCACCACCACAGGCGCATTGGCCTTGCTGTTGTCGGCGTGGACCATGCCCGCACTCATTAACGCAGCGATAAGCAGCAGATATTTAGCCACGGAAGAACTCCAGCATGGCGTCGCTGTTGACGCGGTAGTTAAGGTTGCCGCAGTGGCCGCCCAGCGGATAAACCGTCAGGCGATCGCCAAAGGTCTTGCGCAGGAAGCCCAGGTCGCCCGGACCGAGAATGACGTCGTCGGCATTGTGCATGACGGCAATCTTCGGGCTGTCGTGCAGGTAATCCTTCAGCGCGTACAGGCTGACCTGGTCGACCAGTTGCAACAGGCTGCCGCCGTCAGTACGCGCGCGCCACATCGGAATCACCTGCTCGGTGAGGTAACAGTCGAAATCGCATTGCAGCGCACGCTTGAGGAACGGCGTCAGGCTGGTGCTTTCGGTAATCGGGAACTTGGGCGGGATGATCAGCCCGCGCCGATTGATCAGGTCCGAAGTGAACGCGATGTCGGCCGCCGAGAAACGGAACGAGGTGCCGATCAACATGGCCATCTGCTCGTTGCTCAGGTGCTGCTTGGACTGCTGGAAGTCGTAGACCAGGGCATCGTTGAGGTCGATGTAGCCTTTTTGCTGGAAGTAGCGCGTCAGCTTGTTCAGCACCAGCTCATAGAAGGTGGTGGTGTTGTTGATGCCCTTGACCTCGGTCTGGACCAGTTTGTCCAGGTTGGTGATCGAGGTGTAGAGGTTAACCGGCGGGTTCAGCAGCAGCACCTTCTTGAAATTGAAGCTGCGCCGGGTTTCGTCCAGGTGTGCGACGAAGGCCGCGTCCAGGGCACCTAGGCTATAACCGGTCAGGTAATACTCGGTCACCGGCAGCTTGGGGTTCTGCGCGCGCACGGCTTGCATCACCCGGTACATGTCTTCGGCGTCTTCCTTGGAAATGCCTGGCGTGGCGAAGCGCGAAGCGGCGCTCATGAAGTCGAAGCTGGTGGGCGAGGACAACTGCACCACGTGGTAGCCGGCCTTGTAGTAGAGGCGCTTGAGGTATTCATTGATGCTACTGTCAAAGCGCGCACCGGTGCCGGCGATGAGAAAGATCAGCGGCGCGGGTTTGTCCTGGGTGGCCATGCGGTAGGTGAGGCTTTTCACTGGCCAGAAGTTGTCCGGCAGGATGAACTCGCGTTCCGGGCGCAGGGTCAGGCTGTGGTCTGCCTGGTCGATGTCTTCGATAAGCGGCAACTCCGGGCGCAGGTCCGGTGGCGTGGTAGCGATGGTCGCCTCGAACGGGTTGGTCAAGGGGTAGCCATAGCTGGCGGCGTCAATATCTGCCGCCAGCGCGGACGCACTCAGGATAAGGCCGCCGAGAAGGGCAGCGAAGCGCAAGGAACGGAGCATGACTGGATCCCTTAGAGGAAGGTGCCGAATGAGGTTCGCAGGCTATGACCACCGAAGCAGAGCCAAGTGCCATGATGGGCACAAAACAGGCACGGACGGGGCGCGATAGTAGCGGGACGATACACGCTCGTGCGTGCTGGCGGCTAGTTATCTGGCGTTTGCCGGATTTGACCGCTAAATTTCACGTGTGACGGAGCTACAAATGCCCGGAACTGAGAGCTGGCGTTCTGATGTCGTTTCTCGTTGCCTCGACGTCGCAGACAGAGCAGGTTCCGGATCGGCGCAGGTCGATGATCAACGAGTCAGTACTCCACTGGCGTTCGAGCTGGTTTCAGGCGAACGTGATGGGGGCGCTGTGCACCATAACAATACGTTGACGCTGCCCGACATCCGTCGGGCGCAGCACTTTCGGGGAAGTAACGATGAAGATGCGACGACTCTTGGGCGCAGGTGCCGCACTGGTACTGGCGATCAGCTCCACCCTGGCCAGCGCCGAAAACAAAACCTTGAGCATCGGTTACGTTGACGGCTGGTCCGACAGCGTCGCGACCACTCACGTGGCCGCCGAAGTCATCCAGCAGAAGCTTGGCTACGATGTGAAGCTGCAAGCGGTTGCGACCGGGATCATGTGGCAAGGCGTGGCCACCGGTAAACTCGACGCGATGCTCTCGGCCTGGCTGCCGGTGACCCACGGCGACTATTGGACCAAGAACAAGGACAACGTGGTCGATTATGGCCCCAACTTCAAGGACGCAAAAATCGGCCTGATCGTGCCGGAGTACGTCAAGGCCAAGTCGCTCGAGGATCTCAAGACCGACGACTCCTTCAAGAAACGCATCGTCGGCATCGACGCCGGTTCAGGCGTTATGCTCAAGACCGAACAGGCCATCAAGGATTACGACCTGACCGGTTATCAACTCAAGGCCAGTTCCGGCGCCGGCATGATTGCCGAGCTGACCCGTGCCGAGAAGAAAAACGAATCCATTGCCGTCACCGGTTGGGTGCCGCACTGGATGTTCGCCAAGTGGAAACTGCGCTTCCTGGAAGACCCGAAAGGCGTCTACGGCGCGGCTGAAACCGTGAACAGCATCGGCAGCAAGGAACTGGAGGCCAAGGCACCGGAAGTGGTCGCGTTCCTGAAGAAATTCCAATGGGCTTCGAAAGACGAGATCGGCGAAGTCATGCTGGCGATCCAGGAAGGCGCCAAGCCTGACGCCGCCGCCAAGGACTGGGTTGCCAAGCACCCGGATCGCGTGAAGGAATGGACCGGCAAATAATCGGCCTGGTTTAGCTGTTCCGAAAAACCGCATGACCGTGTGTCATGCGGTTTTTTTGTGCCCGAAATTCCTGTTTCCCCCAACCCCCTGTGGGAGCGAGCTTGCTCGCGATAGCGGTGTGTCAGCTTGCATCTACACTGACTGTGCTACCGCCATCGCGAGCAAGCTCGCTCCCACAGGGGAGGGGCTTGGGTTTTTTTGCGGAAAACTGGCAAAACCGTCATGTCGTTCTAATACTAAGGTCGTCTGGAACCTGGCCTTGAGCCGCATAGAGTAGGGCTGTTCCAATTAAATCTGTGCTGCGAGGATAAAAACAATGAACGACAGCATTTACCTCTCGATTCAAAACAGCCCGCGCTTCAAGGAGCTGGTGAGAAAAAGGGAAAAGTTCGCCTGGATTCTCTCGGCGATCATGCTTGGGCTGTATTCCGGCTTCATTCTTCTGATCGCCTACGGGCCACACATTCTCGGGGCCAAGATCACGCCTGAGTCCACCATCACCTGGGGCATTCCCATCGGTGTCGGCCTGATTGTCTCGGCCTTCGTCCTGACCGCTATCTACGTACGACGCGCCAACGGCGAGTTCGACGACCTGAACAATGCGATTCTCAAGGAGGCTCAGCAATGATCCGGCGTCTACTGGCTCTATTGAGCATCGCAGCGTTTGCCCCGGGCGCCTGGGCGGCTGAAGCCCTGACCGGTGCCGTGCAGAAACAGCCTCTGAACGTCTCGGCCATCGTGATGTTCGTGGTTTTCGTCGGTGCGACCCTGTGCATCACTTACTGGGCCTCCAAGCGCAACAAGTCGGCCGCTGACTACTATGCGGCGGGCGGGCGGATCACCGGTTTCCAGAATGGCCTGGCCATTGCCGGTGACTACATGTCGGCGGCGTCCTTCCTGGGGATTTCCGCACTGGTGTTCGCCTCCGGCTACGACGGCCTGATCTACTCGATCGGCTTCCTGGTGGGCTGGCCGATCATTCTGTTCCTGATCGCTGAACGCCTGCGTAACCTGGGTAAATACACCTTTGCCGACGTGGCGTCCTATCGCCTTGGGCAAGCCCAGATCCGCAGTCTGTCCGCCTGTGGCTCGCTGGTCGTGGTGGCGTTCTACCTGATCGCGCAAATGGTCGGTGCCGGCAAGCTGATCCAGCTGCTGTTCGGCCTGGACTACTACGTTGCGGTGATCCTGGTCGGTATCCTGATGTGCCTCTACGTGTTGTTCGGCGGCATGCTGGCCACCACATGGGTACAGATCATCAAGGCGGTGCTGTTGCTGTCGGGTGCTTCGTTCATGGCCCTGATGGTCATGAAACACGTCAACTTCGACTTCAACATGCTGTTTGCCGAAGCGGTCAAGGTCCACCCTAAAGGTGAGGCGATCATGAGCCCTGGCGGCCTGGTGAAGGATCCGATCTCGGCCTTCTCCCTGGGGCTGGCGCTGATGTTCGGTACCGCAGGCCTGCCGCACATCCTGATGCGCTTCTTCACCGTGAGCGACGCCAAGGAAGCGCGCAAGAGCGTGCTGTATGCCACTGGTTTCATCGGCTACTTCTACATCCTGACCTTCATCATCGGCTTCGGCGCGATCCTGCTGGTCAGCACCAACCCGGCCTTCAAGGACGCGGCAGGTGCCTTGCTCGGCGGCAACAACATGGCGGCGGTGCACCTGGCCAACGCTGTGGGTGGCAGTATCTTCCTGGGCTTCATCTCGGCGGTAGCCTTTGCCACCATCCTGGCGGTGGTAGCGGGCCTGACCCTGGCCGGTGCCTCGGCGGTGTCCCATGACCTGTATGCCAGCGTGATCAAGAAAGGCAAGGCCAACGAGAAGGACGAGATTCGCGTCTCGAAAATCACCACCATCGCCCTGGCGGTGCTGGCGATTGGCCTGGGCATCCTGTTCGAGAAGCAGAACATCGCGTTCATGGTCGGCCTGGCGTTCTCCATTGCGGCGAGCTGCAACTTCCCGGTACTGCTGCTTTCGATGTACTGGAAGAAGCTGACCACCCGTGGCGCCATGATTGGCGGTTGGCTGGGCCTGGTCAGTGCCGTGGGCCTGATGATCCTCGGCCCGACCATCTGGGTGCAGATCATGGGTCACGAGAAGGCGATCTTCCCGTATGAATACCCTGCGCTGTTCTCGATGGCCATCGCCTTCGTCGGCATCTGGTTCTTCTCCATTACCGACAAGTCGGCTGAAGGTGCAAACGAGCGGGCGCTGTTCTTCCCGCAGTTCGTGCGTTCGCAGACGGGCCTGGGGGCGAGTGGGGCGGTTAACCACTGATACGCCAGTAAGCTACAAGCGTATTGCTTGAGGAAATACCCCGGTCGAGAGGCTGGGGTATTTTTTTGTGCCGGGTTTAAGGGGGGGGGGCAGGGCTGTCGTCATCGCGAGCAAGCTCGCTCCCACAGGTAATGCTGTTCACTTAAGGCTGTGGATTGGGGTAGGGGTGTATATCCGTTGCTGCGGTAACGGCTGCTTAGGGTTCCGCTCTTACAGCGGCTCACTTTTGAGAAGCGCAAAAGTAAGCAAAACGCTCCTGCCCCACCACTTGGTGCCTCGCCTAGGCTCGGCATGCCCTCACTCCGGCATTGCTCCATGGGCCCGCCGCGAAGGGCCACGGAGCAATGCCTTCGTTCAGGCACACCGAGCCTAAGCGAGGTGCCGAGTGGTGGGGCATGAGCGCTTTGGTTACTTTCGACTGGGCCGGCTTCCGGGCTTTTCGAAAGTCACCCGCCGTCAGGGCGGAACCCTAAGCAGCCGTTACCGCAGCAACGGATATGTACCCAACCCAACCCCAAAGGAAACGGCGCTCCCTCGGAAAAGCGCCGTTTCCTTAAGTGAGCGGTATTACGCTCCCACAGGGGATTTGCGTCATACACAGGGTCCAATGTGGGAGCGAGCTAGCTCGCGAAGGTGTCGGACCAGTCGCAGCAGATATCAAAGAGGGCACAAGCAAAACAGCCCCTGCTCTTATATAAGAAGCAGGGGCTGTTTCAGTACAGCTTGGGACCTATAGCAAGGAAGGCCTTACTTGCGGTCTTCCAGCTGGGTGATGTCACGCGACTCGTAGCCGGTGTACAGCTGGCGCGGGCGGCCGATCTTGTACGGGCTGGAGAGCATTTCCTTCCAGTGGGAGATCCAGCCGACGGTCCGCGCCAGGGCGAAGATCACGGTGAACATGCTGGTTGGAATGCCGATCGCCTTGAGGATGATCCCCGAGTAGAAGTCGACGTTCGGGTACAGCGAGCGTTCGATGAAGTACGGGTCGGTCAGGGCGATCTCTTCCAGGCGCATGGCCAGTTCGAGTTGCGGATCGTTCGTGATCCCCAGTTCCTTGAGCACTTCGTCGCAGGTCTGCTTCATGACGGTGGCGCGCGGGTCGCGGTTCTTGTAGACCCGGTGACCGAAGCCCATCAGCTTGAACGGATCGTTCTTGTCCTTGGCCTTGGCGATGAACTTGTCGATGTTCGAAACATCGCCGATTTCATCGAGCATGGTCAGTACCGCTTCGTTGGCACCGCCGTGGGCTGGGCCCCAGAGTGCGGCGATACCGGCGGCGATACAGGCGAACGGGTTGGCACCCGAGGAGCCGGCCAGGCGCACGGTGGACGTGGAGGCGTTCTGCTCGTGGTCGGCATGGAGGATGAAGATCCGGTCCATGGCCTTGGCGAGCACCGGGCTGATCGGTTTGATCTCGCACGGGGTGTTGAACATCATATGCAGGAAGTTCTCTGCATAGGTCAGGTCGTTGCGTGGGTACATCATGGGCTGACCCATGGAGTACTTGTAGACCATGGCTGCCAGGGTCGGCATCTTCGCCACCAGGCGGATCGCGGAGATTTCGCGATGCTGGGGGTTATTGATGTCCAGGGAGTCGTGGTAGAAGGCCGAGAGGGCGCCGACAACGCCGCACATCACGGCCATCGGGTGGGCATCGCGACGGAAGCCGTTGAAGAAGGTCTTCAACTGCTCGTGAACCATGGTGTGGTTCTTCACGGTGCTGACGAACTGGGCCTTTTGCTCTGCGGTTGGCAGCTCGCCATTGAGCAGCAGGTAGCAGGTTTCCAGGTAGTCCGATTTTTCAGCCAGTTGCTCGATCGGGTAGCCGCGGTGCAGCAGGATGCCGTTGTCGCCGTCGATATAGGTGATTTTCGATTCGCACGAGGCGGTCGACATGAAACCTGGGTCAAAGGTGAAACGGCCCGTGGCCGTCAGGCCCCGTACGTCGATTACATCGGGACCAACGGTGCCGGTTAAAATGGGCAGCTCGACGGGGGCTGCGCCCTCGATGATCAACTGCGCTTTTTTGTCAGCCATGTGGCCTCCTATTAATGCTTGGAATCATCAGACAGACCCCCCACGCAGGGCCCGCACCACTATAGTGAGATAAATCCGAATGTCAATTTGCCTAAAGTCTTGCTCCAGAAGGCTTTAACCGGACTTTTTCCGCGAAATTACCTGCCGTTTACGCCTTTTGCGCCGTATGTGCAATGCGCTATTAGGGGAAGGTGAACGCGTTGTCATTAGTAGCCTAACTGTCTATACTCGGCCACCGACCGCCAGGGGCTTTTGGGCCTGCTTTCTTGGGGGTCGTCACTCCCTGGGTGGTGAGTACCTGACCAGTGCGCGCCCCAACAACTTTGCCCTGATTGTTAGGGGCTCTTCAGTGTGAAAAAAAAGCCGTGAAAAGCCAACGACCTGTAAACCTAGACCTAAGGACCATCAAACTCCCAGTCACTGCTTACACGTCCATTCTTCACCGTATTTCCGGTGTCATCCTCTTCGTCAGCCTGGCCATCATGCTTTATGCATTGGACAAGTCGCTCGATTCGGAAGAAGGCTTCGGTCAGGTGAAAGCGTGTCTGACCAGTCCGCTAGCCAAGCTAGTGATTTGGGGCATCCTGTCCGCCTTGCTGTATCACTTGGTTGCCGGTGTGCGCCACTTGATCATGGACATGGGCATCGGTGAGACGCTGGAAGGCGGCAAGCTGGGCTCGAAAATCATTATCGCCGTGTCTGCGGTGCTGATCGTTCTGGCAGGAGTCTGGATATGGTAACCAACGTCACGAACCTTTCGCGTTCGGGCCTCTATGACTGGATGGCGCAGCGTGTGTCTGCGGTCGTTCTCGCGGCTTACTTCATCTTCCTGATCGGATATGTCGTAGCAAACCCAGGCCTGGGCTACGCCCAATGGCATGAACTGTTCGCAAACAACTGGATGCGTATCTTCAGTCTGCTGGCACTTGTCGCACTGGGCGCTCACGCCTGGGTTGGCATGTGGACCATCGCGACCGACTACCTGACGCCAATGGCGTTCGGCAAGTCGGCGACTGCCGTACGTTTCCTCTTCCAGGCAGTATGCGGCGTTGCGATGTTCGCTTACTTCGTCTGGGGTGTGCAGATTCTCTGGGGTATCTGATCCATGGCTAACATTCCAACGATTTCTTTCGACGCTATCATCATTGGTGGTGGCGGTGCCGGCATGCGCGCAGCGCTGCAACTGGCACAGGGCGGTCACAAGACTGCCGTGATCACCAAGGTTTTCCCTACCCGTTCGCACACTGTTTCCGCCCAGGGTGGCATCACCTGCGCCATCGCTTCGGCCGACCCGAACGATGACTGGCGCTGGCACATGTACGATACCGTCAAGGGTTCCGACTACATCGGTGACCAGGACGCTATCGAATACATGTGTCAGGAAGGCCCGGCCGCAGTGTTCGAGCTGGACCACATGGGTATGCCATTCTCGCGTACCGAGCAAGGTCGTATCTATCAGCGTCCGTTCGGTGGCCAGTCCAAGGACTACGGCAAGGGCGGCCAGGCTGCGCGTACTTGCGCGGCGTCCGACCGTACCGGTCACGCGCTGCTGCACACCCTGTACCAGGGCAACCTGAAAGCCGGTACCACGTTCCTGAACGAGTACTACGCCGTTGACCTGGTGAAGAACCAGGACGGCGCCTTCGTCGGCGTGATCGCGATCTGCATCGAAACCGGCGAAACCACCTACATCCGCGCCAAGGCCACCGTACTGGCGACCGGCGGTGCAGGCCGTATCTACGCATCCACCACCAACGCCCTGATCAACACCGGTGACGGCGTCGGCATGGCCCTGCGTGCTGGCGTTCCGGTGCAAGACATCGAAATGTGGCAGTTCCACCCAACCGGCATCGCCGGCGCCGGTGTACTGGTGACCGAAGGTTGCCGTGGTGAAGGTGGTTACCTGATCAACAAGCACGGCGAGCGTTTCATGGAGCGTTATGCTCCGAACGCCAAGGACCTTGCCGGTCGTGACGTGGTTGCCCGTTCGATGGTTAAGGAAATCATCGCTGGCAACGGTTGCGGTCCGAATGGCGACCACGTGATGCTCAAGCTCGACCACCTGGGCGAGGAAGTGCTGCACAGCCGCCTGCCAGGTATTTGCGAACTGTCCAAGACCTTCGCTCACGTCGACCCGGTCGTCGCGCCAGTTCCAGTAGTTCCAACCTGCCACTATATGATGGGCGGCGTTGCCACCAACATTCATGGCCAGGCAATCACCCAGAACGCCGAAGGCGTGGACGCAATCATCCCTGGCCTGTTCGCAGTGGGTGAAGTGGCGTGCGTATCGGTCCACGGTGCCAACCGCCTGGGCGGCAACTCGTTGCTCGACCTGGTGGTCTTCGGTCGCGCTGCCGGCCTGCACCTGGAAAAAGCGCTGTCCGACGGTATCGAATATGACGATGCCACCGACGCCAACATCGAAGCCGCCCTGGCGCGTCTGTCCGCTCTGAACGAGCGTACCGAAGGCGAAGACGTGGCGACCCTGCGTCGCGAGTTGCAAAACTGCATGCAGAACTACTTCGGTGTATTCCGTACCGGCGAATACATGCAGAAGGGTATTGCCCAGCTGGCGCAATTGCGTGAACGAATCGCCAACGTGAAGATCAACGATAAGTCGCAGGCGTTCAACACTGCCCGTATCGAAGCGCTGGAGTTGCAGAACCTGCTGGAAGTGGCCGAAGCCACCGCCATCGCCGCAGAAGTGCGTAAAGAGTCCCGTGGCGCCCACGCCCGCGAAGACTTCGAAGACCGTGACGACGAAAACTGGCTGTGCCACACCTTGTACTTCCCGGGTGATAAGCGCGTCACCAAGCGTGCCGTGAACTTCTCGCCGAAGACTGTTCCGACTTTCGAACCAAAAGTCCGGACTTATTAAGGGTGACCGCTATGTTGCAAGTCAGTGTTTATCGCTACAACCCTGATCAGGACGCTGCGCCGTTCATGCAGGACTTCCAGGTCGACACCGGTGGTAAAGACCTGATGGTGCTGGACGTGCTGGCCCTGATCAAGGAGCAGGACGAGGGTTTCTCCTATCGTCGCTCTTGCCGTGAGGGCGTTTGCGGCTCCGACGGCATGAACATCAACGGCAAGAACGGCTTGGCTTGCATCACGCCGCTGTCTGCCGTGGTCAAGGGCAACAAGCTGATCGTTCGTCCGCTGCCAGGTTTGCCGGTTATCCGTGACTTGGTCGTCGATATGAGCATCTTCTACAAGCAATACGAGAAGGTGAAGCCATTCCTGCAGAACGACACGCCGGCTCCGGCCATCGAGCGTCTGCAGACTCCTGAAGAGCGTGAGAAGCTCGACGGTCTGTACGAGTGCATCCTGTGCGCTTGCTGCTCGACCTCGTGCCCATCCTTCTGGTGGAATCCGGACAAGTTCCTGGGCCCGGCCGCCCTGCTGCAAGCGTACCGCTTCCTGGCAGACAGCCGTGACACCAAGACGTCCGAGCGTCTGGCTTCGCTGGATGACCCGTTCAGCGTATTCCGCTGCCGCGGGATCATGAACTGCGTCAACGTCTGTCCGAAAGGCCTGAACCCGACTAAGGCCATCGGTCACATTCGTAACATGCTGCTGCAAAGCGGCGTGTGATTCAGCTGCTGTACCCGTAGGACCGCTTTACCCGTAGAAGGCCAGGCGCGGGCTTCAACCCGCGCTCAGGCTATAACCAGAACAGCCGCTCACAAAGCGGCGGTTCTTATTTTGAAGAAATGAGACAAGCAGGGGCATCCGGGCTGGTACCCGGACTATCAGCGTGATCCTAAGTGGCTTGTTTTAGTCGCTGCACTCGGACTTCTGCAAGTTTGCTCGGTGTTTTCGCCGGTGGTGTTCCCCTAATCGAGGGTGACCAAGCATGCAAGAAAGCGTGATGCAGCGCATGTGGAACAGTGCCCACCTTTCCGGTGGTAACGCTGCCTATGTGGAAGAGCTTTACGAGCTCTACCTGCACGACCCTAACGCTGTGCCAGAAGAATGGCGCACCTACTTTCAGAAGTTGCCGGCTGACGGTAACTCTGCCACTGATGTTTCGCACTCGACGATTCGCGATCATTTCGTGTTGCTGGCAAAGAACCAGCGCCGCGCTCAACCGGTATCTGCCGGCAGCGTGAGCAGTGAACACGAGAAGAAGCAAGTTGAAGTGCTGCGACTGATCCAGGCCTACCGGATGCGTGGCCACCAGTCAGCCCAGCTTGACCCGCTGGGGCTGTGGCAGCGTCCTGCACCTGCAGACCTGTCGATCAATCACTACGGCTTGACCAATGCCGATCTTGATACGACCTTCCGTGCCGGCGACCTGTTCATCGGCAAAGAGGAAGCGAGCCTACGCGAAATTCACGAAGCGTTGCAGCAGACATATTGCCGCACCATCGGCGCTGAATTTACGCATATCACCGATTCCGAGCAGCGCCAGTGGTTCCAGCAGCGTCTGGAAAGCGTGCGCGGCCGTCCGACGTACTCTGTCGACATCAAGAGCCACCTGCTTGAGCGCGTCACCGCCGGCGAAGGCCTTGAAAAATACCTCGGGACCAAATACCCGGGTACCAAGCGTTTCGGTCTGGAAGGCGGCGAGAGCCTGATTCCGATGCTCGACGAGTTGATCCAGCGTTCCGGTTCCTACGGCACCAAGGAAATCGTGATCGGCATGGCCCACCGTGGTCGCCTGAACGTCCTGGTCAACACCTTCGGCAAGAACCCGCGCGAGCTGTTCGACGAGTTCGAAGGCAAGAAGAAGGTCGAGCTGGGTTCCGGTGACGTGAAATACCACCAGGGCTTCTCGTCCAACGTGATGACCGCAGGTGGCGAAGTGCACCTGGCCATGGCGTTCAACCCGTCTCACCTGGAAATCGTTTCTCCAGTGGTCGAAGGTTCGGTTCGCGCCCGTCAGGATCGTCGTAACGACCCTACCGGCGAGAAGGTACTGCCGATCTCCATCCACGGTGACGCGGCATTCGCCGGTCAGGGCGTGGTCATGGAAACCTTCCAGATGTCGCAGACCCGCGGTTTCAAGACCGGCGGCACCGTGCACATCGTGATCAACAACCAGGTCGGTTTCACCATCAGCAACCCGCTGGACTCGCGCTCCACCGAGTATGCGACCGACGTTGCGAAGATGATCCAGGCGCCGATCCTCCATGTGAATGGTGATGATCCGGAAGCCGTGTTGTTCGTGACCCAGCTGGCCATCGACTACCGCATGCAGTTCAAGCGTGACGTGGTGATCGACCTGGTCTGCTACCGTCGTCGCGGTCACAACGAGGCCGACGAGCCAAGCGGCACCCAGCCAATCATGTATCAGCAGATCACCAAACAGCGCACCACCCGTGAGCTGTATGCCGATCATCTGACCCAGAGCGGTGTGCTGGACGTTGAGCGTGTTCAGGCGAAAGTCGACGAATACCGCAACGCGCTGGACAACGGTCTGCACGTGGTAAAAAGCCTGGTCAAAGAGCCGAACAAAGAGTTGTTCGTGGACTGGCGTCCGTATCTGGGCCACGCCTGGACCGCGCGTCACGACACTCGCTTCGATCTGAAAACCTTGCAGGAACTGTCCGCCAAGCTGCTGGAAATTCCGGAAGGCTTCGTGGTTCAGCGCCAGGTCGCGAAAATCTACGAAGACCGGCAGAAGATGCAAGCCGGCGGCCTGCCGATCAACTGGGGTTACGCCGAAACCATGGCGTACGCGACCCTGGCGTTCGAAGGTCACCCGATTCGCATGACGGGTCAGGACATCGGTCGCGGTACGTTCTCGCACCGTCACGCTGTCTTGCACAACCAGAAAGACGCGGGTACCTACGTCCCGCTGCAAAACCTGTACAAGGGCCAGCCACGTTTCGACCTGTACGATTCGTTCCTGTCCGAAGAAGCCGTGCTGGCGTTCGAATACGGTTACTCGACCACCACGCCTGAGGCGCTGGTGATCTGGGAAGCCCAGTTCGGCGACTTCGCCAACGGTGCCCAGGTGGTTGTCGACCAGTTCATCACCAGCGGCGAGCACAAGTGGGGCCGTCTCTGCGGTCTGACCATGCTGTTGCCACACGGTTATGAAGGGCAGGGGCCGGAGCACTCTTCGGCGCGTCTGGAGCGTTACCTGCAACTGTGTGCCGAGCACAACGTCCAGGTCTGCGTACCGACCACGCCAGCACAGATCTACCACTTGCTGCGTCGTCAGGTCATCCGTCCGCTGCGCAAGCCGCTGATCGTGCTGACACCGAAGTCGCTGCTGCGTCACAAACTGGCGATCTCCACGCTCGAGGATCTGGCCGAAGGCTCGTTCCAGACCGTTATTTCGGAAATCGACACCCTGGACGCGGCGAAGGTCACTCGCCTGGTCCTGTGCAGCGGCAAGGTCTACTACGACCTGCTGGAAAAACGTCGTGCCGAAGGCCGCGAAGACATCGCCATCGTGCGGATCGAGCAGCTTTACCCGTTCCCGGAAGAAGACCTGATGGAGGCCATCGCGCCTTACACCAACCTCACCCACGTGGTGTGGTGTCAGGAAGAACCGATGAACCAAGGCGCGTGGTACAGCAGCCAGCATCACCTGCGTCGCAGCATCGGCAACCACAACAAGGCCCTGGGCCTGGAATATGCCGGCCGTGATGCTTCTGCTGCACCTGCGTGTGGTTATGCGTCGATGCACGCCGAGCAGCAGGAAAAACTGCTGCAAGATGCCTTCACTGTTTAACGCCTTCGCGCTGACTGAAACCGAATTTTAAGGACCCACAGATAATGGCTATCGAAATCAAAGCCCCGTCATTCCCGGAATCGGTTGCCGATGGCACCGTTGCCACCTGGCACAAGAAACCAGGCGAGGCCGTCAAGCGTGACGACCTGATCGTCGACATCGAGACCGACAAGGTCGTGCTGGAAGTATTGGCCGAAGCTGACGGCGTGCTGGGCGCAATCATTGCCGAGGAAGGCGCTACCGTTCTGTCGAACCAGGTCCTGGGCTCGATCGAAGAGGGCGGCGCTGCCGCTGCTCCAGCCGCCGCTGCTGCACCGGCTGCCGCCCAGGCTGCTGCTCCAGCCGCTGGTGGTGAAGACGATCCGGTCGCTGCCCCTGCTGCTCGCAAGCTGGCTGAAGAGAACGGCATCAACATCGCTTCCGTTGCCGGCACCGGCAAGGGTGGTCGCGTGACCAAGGAAGACGTGGTTGCAGCCGTTGCCGCCAAGAAAGCCGCTCCGGCCGCCGCGCCAGCCAAGCCTGCCGCACCTGCCGCTGCCGCTCCGGTGTTCGCTGCCGGTGATCGCGTTGAAAAACGCGTTCCGATGACCCGCGTTCGCGCTACCGTGGCCAAGCGTCTGGTAGAAGCCCAGTCGAACATGGCGATGCTGACCACCTTCAACGAAGTCGACATGACCGAAGTCATGGCCCTGCGTTCGAAGTACAAGGATCTGTTCGAGAAGTCCCACAACGGCGTACGCCTGGGCTTCATGTCGTTCTTCGTCAAGGCTGCCACCGAAGCGCTGAAACGCTTCCCGGCCGTCAACGCGTCGATCGACGGTTCCGACATCGTCTACCACGGCTACGCCGACATCGGTGTTGCTGTTTCCAGCGACCGTGGCCTGGTGGTTCCAGTACTGCGTAACGCCGAACTGATGAGCCTGGCCGAAATCGAAGGCGGCATCGCCACCTTCGGCAAGAAGGCCCGTGACGGCAAGCTGTCCATCGAAGAGATGACCGGCGGTACGTTCACCATCACCAACGGTGGTACATTCGGTTCGATGATGTCGACCCCGATCGTCAACCCGCCGCAAGCGGCGATCCTGGGCATGCACAACATTCTGCAGCGTCCTATGGCGATCAATGGTCAAGTCGTGATTCGTCCGATGATGTACCTGGCACTGTCCTACGATCACCGCCTGATCGACGGTAAAGAAGCCGTGACGTTCCTGGTAACCATCAAGAACCTGCTTGAAGATCCGGCTCGTCTGCTGCTGGATATCTGATTTTCGCCGCGAGGGCCGGTCTGTTTTGACCGGCCTCTTGCTGAAACAACCGGTTTCGTCCCTCGACGGTCATCACAAGTGATCGTCCGGTTTGATTCGAAAAGGAATGACTCATGACTCAGAAATTCGACGTGGTAGTGATTGGTGCGGGCCCTGGCGGCTACGTAGCGGCCATCAAGGCTGCGCAACTGGGCCTTACCACTGCCTGCATCGAGAAATACACCGACAAGGAGGGCAAACTGGCCCTCGGTGGTACTTGCCTGAACGTCGGTTGCATTCCTTCCAAGGCGCTGCTGGACAGCTCCTGGAAGTTCCACGAAGCCCAAGACGGCTTCGCGATCCACGGCATCAGCACGGGCGACGTGAAGATGGACGTGCCAGCGATGGTGGGTCGCAAGGCCAACATCGTCAAGAACCTGACCAGCGGTGTTGCCACCCTGTTCAAGGCCAATGGCGTGACCTCGATCCAGGGCCACGGCAAGCTGCTGATGGGCAAGAAAGTCGAAGTGACCAAGCCAGACGGCTCGGTTGAAGTGATCGAAGCCGAGAACGTCATCCTGGCGCCAGGCTCGCGTCCGATCGACATTCCACCGGCTCCTGTCGACCAGAACGTGATCGTCGATTCCACCGGTGCCCTGGAATTCCAGACCGTGCCAAAACGCCTGGGCGTGATCGGCGCTGGCGTGATCGGCCTCGAGCTGGGTTCGGTATGGTCGCGCCTGGGTGCGCAAGTCACCGTACTGGAAGCCCTCGACACCTTCCTGATGGCCGCTGACACTGCGGTTTCCAAGGAAGCGCTGAAAACCCTGACCAAACAGGGCCTGGACATCAAGCTGGGCGCTCGCGTCACCGGTTCGAAGGTCAACGGCGAAGAAGTCGTGGTGACCTACACCGACACCAACGGCGAACAGACCATCACCTTCGACAAGCTGATCGTCGCGGTCGGCCGTCGTCCTGTGACCACCGACCTGCTGGCTGCCGATAGCGGCGTGGAAATCGACGAGCGCGGCTTCATTGCCGTCGACGACCAGTGCGCAACCGCAGTACCGGGCGTCTTCGCCATCGGTGACGTGGTTCGCGGCATGATGCTGGCACACAAGGCATCCGAAGAAGGCATCATGGTTGTCGAGCGCATCAAGGGCCACAAAGCCCAGATGAACTACGACCTGATCCCTTCGGTTATCTACACCCACCCGGAAATCGCATGGGTTGGCAAGACCGAGCAGGCCTTGAAAGCCGAAGGCGTTGAAGTTAACGTCGGCACCTTCCCGTTTGCAGCCAGTGGCCGTGCCATGGCAGCCAACGATACCGGTGGTTTCGTGAAAGTCATCGCCGATGCCAAGACGGATCGCGTATTGGGCGTTCACGTCATTGGCCCAAGCGCTGCCGAGCTGGTACAGCAAGGCGCGATCGGCATGGAATTCGGCACCAGCGCTGAAGATCTGGGCATGATGGTCTTCTCCCATCCGACCCTGTCCGAAGCCTTGCACGAAGCGGCCCTGGCCGTAAATGGCGGCGCCATTCACGTGGCCAACCGCAAGAAGCGTTAATAGACAATAAGAAACCACGGCGGTATGGCCCGTCGTGAGCCTTGCGAGCAAGACTCACCGCGGAATATCCGCTGGACGCAGCCTTGCGTAGCCGAACCGGTTAACTGGAACGCTACGCAAGCAGCAGTCACAGGTGGTGCGGCACCAGAACGGTGCAGCACCGAATGCGCAGTACCTAACGAAGACGGTAATAAGCATGAATCTTCACGAGTATCAGGGTAAGCAGCTGTTCGCTGAGTACGGCCTGCCAGTATCCACCGGTTACGCGGTAGACACCCCGGAAGCGGCAGCAGAAGCTTGCGACAAAATCGGTGGCAGCGAATGGGTTGTCAAAGCCCAGGTTCACGCCGGTGGTCGCGGTAAAGCGGGCGGCGTCAAGCTGGTTCGCAGCAAAGAAGACGCCAAAGCCTTCGCACAGCAGTGGCTGGGCAAGCGTCTGGTGACTTACCAGACTGACGCCAACGGTCAGCCAGTCACCAAGATCCTGGTTGAATCGTGCACTGATATCGCTAAAGAGCTGTACCTGGGCGCTGTCGTTGACCGTTCGAGCCGCCGCATCGTGTTCATGGCTTCCACCGAAGGTGGCGTGGACATCGAGAAAATCGCTCACGATACCCCTGAGAAAATCCTCAAGGCCACCATCGATCCACTGGTTGGCGCACAGCCATTCCAGGGTCGCGAGCTGGCATTCCAGCTGGGCCTGGAAGGCAAGCAAGTTGCTCAGTTCGCCAAGATCTTCGTAGGTCTGGCCAAGCTGTTCAAGGATCACGACCTGGCACTGCTGGAAGTGAACCCGCTGGTGATCAAGGCCGACGGCGACCTGCACTGCCTCGATGCCAAGATCAACATCGACGCCAACGCCATGTACCGTCAGCCTAAGCTGAAGACTTTCCACGATCCGTCGCAAGACGATCCGCGCGAAGCGCACGCTGCCAAGTTCGAACTGAACTACGTAGCCCTGGAAGGTAACATCGGCTGCATGGTCAACGGTGCTGGCCTGGCCATGGGTACCATGGACATCGTCAACCTGCATGGCGGCAAGCCAGCCAACTTCCTCGACGTGGGCGGTGGTGCTACCAAGGAACGCGTAACCGAAGCGTTCAAGATCATCCTGTCCGACACCAACGTCGCTGCAGTACTGGTCAACATCTTCGGCGGCATCGTTCGCTGCGACATGATTGCCGAAGGCATCATCGGCGCCGTGAAAGAAGTTGGCGTGAAAATCCCGGTTGTTGTTCGCCTTGAAGGCAACAACGCTGAGCTGGGCGCTAAAGTACTGGCAGAAAGCGGTTTGAACATCATCGCTGCTACCAGCCTGACCGACGCTGCTCAACAAGTTGTCAAAGCTGCGGAGGGCAAATAATGAGCGTCCTGATCAATAAAGACACCAAGGTTATCTGCCAGGGTATTACCGGTTCGCAAGGTAGTTTCCACACCCAGCAAGCCATCGAATACGGCACCAAGATGGTTGGCGGCGTAACACCGGGCAAGGGCGGCACCGAGCACCTGGGCCTGCCAGTGTTCAACACCGTGAAAGACGCTGTAGCCGCCACTGGCGCCACCGCCAGCGTGATCTACGTTCCAGCTCCTTTCTGCAAGGACTCCATCCTTGAAGCGGCGTTCGGCGGCATCAAGCTGATCGTCTGCATCACCGAAGGCATCCCGACCATCGACATGCTGGAAGCCAAGGTCAAGTGCGACGAGCTGGGTATCACCCTGATCGGCCCTAACTGCCCAGGCGTGATCACTCCAGGCGAATGCAAGATCGGCATCATGCCAGGTCACATTCACTTGCCAGGCAAGGTCGGTATCGTTTCCCGTTCCGGCACCCTGACCTACGAAGCTGTGAAGCAGACCACTGACGCCGGTTTCGGTCAGTCGACTTGCGTCGGCATCGGCGGTGACCCGATCCCAGGCTCGAACTTCATCGACATCCTGAAGCTGTTCCAGGAAGACCCGAAGACCGAAGCGATCGTCATGATCGGTGAGATCGGCGGTTCGGCTGAAGAAGAAGCGGCTGCCTACATCAAGGCCAACGTGACCAAGCCGGTTGTTTCCTACATCGCTGGTGTGACTGCTCCTCCGGGCAAGCGCATGGGCCATGCTGGCGCAATCATCTCTGGCGGCAAAGGCACTGCAGACGAGAAATTCGCTGCACTGCAAGACGCAGGCGTGAAAACCGTGCGTTCGCTGGCAGACATCGGCAAGGCCCTGGCCGAGCTGACTGGCTGGGAAATGAAGAAGTAAGCTTCGGCTGACCTTTTCGTTCCAGCAACAAAGGCCACCTTCGGGTGGCCTTTGTCGTTTCTGGCCCTATGCCTGTGCAGCCGCCGAGGGCTCTTGTGGCGAGGGAGCTTGCTCCCGCTCGGCTGCGCAGCAGTCGTAAACCAGACAGTACCGTTTTACCTGAATAGATCCGGTTGCCTGTATTGGGGCTGCTGCGCAGCCCAGCGGGAGCAAGCTCCCTCGCCACAAGGGTACTGCTGCGGCCTGTACACGCTAGAGCGACCCGGAAAAATAGATGCGTAAACGCGACACACGAACGTCGTGCATCGGATAGTTCGCCCCTTAACAGTGCGCTTTCTCGCTAAATTCGTTAGGCTAGCAGCCATTTTTGCGACCGCTGCCCACAAGGAAGCGCCGCGCTAAACGGGTCGGTCCCATACGGATCGGCAGCATTTCCCTCATCCATAAGGGAAATCCCTCTCTAAATTCCGATTCAGTAGTGTGGTTTCCTTAATGAAAGTGTTGAAAGGCCAGGACATCCTGGCGCTAGGTTTCATGACATTTGCCCTGTTCGTCGGGGCCGGCAACATCATCTTCCCGCCTATCGTCGGTTTGCAGTCCGGACCTCATGTCTGGATGGCGGCGCTGGGCTTCTTGATCACGGCGGTCGGGCTGCCGGTCATCACGGTCGTTGCACTGGCCAAGGTGGGCGGTGCGATGGACGCCTTGAGCAGCCCCATCGGCAAGCTCGCCGGTGGTGTACTGGCGGCGGTGTGCTACCTGGCCGTCGGCCCGTTGTTCGCCACGCCGCGTACCGCCACCGTTTCGTTCGAAGTCGGCTTGGCGCCGTTTACCGGTGAAAGCCCGCTGGCGCTGTTCCTCTATAGCGCAGCGTATTTCCTGCTGGTGTTTTTCATCTCGCTCTACCCGGGCCGCCTGCTGGACACCGTCGGGCGCTTCCTCGCGCCACTGAAGATCATCGCCCTGGCCGTGCTCGGCATCGCGGCGTTTGCCTTGCCCGCCGGCGATGTCGGCGTGGCGACCCCCGAGTACATCGCGGCACCGTTCTCCCAAGGGTTCATCAACGGCTACCTGACCATGGATACCCTGGGCGCCTTGGTGTTCGGCATTGTCATCGTCAACGCGATCCGTTCCCGGGGCGTCGAGTCGCCGGCCTTGATCACCCGCTATGCGATCATTGCCGGGCTGATTGCCGGGGTGGGCCTGGCGCTGGTCTACGTCAGCCTGTTCCGCCTGGGTTCGGGCAGTCATGAGGTGGCAGTGGGCGCAACCAACGGCGCCGCTGTGCTGCATGCCTACGTGCAACACACCTTCGGCAGCCTGGGCAGTGGTTTCCTCGCCGTACTCATCTCCCTGGCGTGCCTGGTGACCGCAGTTGGCCTGACCTGCGCTTGCGCCGAGTACTTCAGCCGCGTCCTGCCGCTGTCCTATAAGACCTTGGTCGTGATCCTGGCGGCCTTTTCGCTGCTGGTCTCCAACCTGGGCCTGACCAAGCTGATCGCGTTCTCGATTCCGGTCCTCACCGCGATCTATCCGCCGTGCATCGCCCTGGTGGCCCTGAGCTTCTGCAAGGACTTCTGGCACGAGCAGGGGCGCATCGTTGGCCCGGTGATGCTGGTGTCGTTCCTGTTTGGTCTGATCGATGCGCTCAAGGGCGCTGGCCTGGCGGACTGGATGCCGGCGCAACTGGCCCACCTGCCGCTGAGCGAGCAGGGCCTGGCCTGGCTGGTGCCTTCGGTGATGACCCTGGCGGTCGCGGTGGTGTGCGATCGCCTGCTGGGCAAGCGCAGCGAAGCGTTGGCTTAAGCGGCCTACTGGCAGATCCATCGGCAAGACTGAAATGCCCCGTATCAATCGATATGGGGCATTTTTTTTGAGTGCAGTGTCTTTTTCCATGGGCTAACGTCGAAGCAGTGTCTTGAAAAACCTGCACAGAACCCTGTGGGAGCGAGCTTGCTCGCGATAGCGGTCTATCAGCCACCTCATCGCTGACTGATCCGACGCCATCGCGAGCAAGCTCACTCCCACAGGTCGGCATTTCAAGGCAAGTCTGGCTTTAGACGTCATGTTTTTAGACACACAGGAAATCGAATGTCATTCATCCAAGCCAACCTGATCCACCTGCTTGCCGCCGCCTGGTTCATCATCTGCTGGGCGGGCTACACCCGTTATGCCACCTGGAAGGCGCGCGACACGGCGTGCCTGGCCAGTGTGATGCACCTGTACCGTGAAGACTGGATGCGCCGCATGCTGCTGCGTGAGAACCGTATCGCCGATGCCAGCGTGATCGGGAACCTGGAGCGCAACGCATCCTTCTTCGCCTCCAGCACATTGATCATCCTGGCCGGTATCCTGACGGTACTCGGGGCGTCCGATCGGGCGGTGTCGTTGCTGGCGGACATACCCATGGTGCAGCAGGCGTCCCAGGGCATGGCGGAGGTCAAGTTGCTGTGCCTGGCACTGGTGTTCGTGTATGCGTTCTTCACGTTCAGTTGGTGCATGCGCCAGTACAACTTCGCGGCGGTCCTGATTGGCTCGGCACCGATGATCGGCGAGCGCCATGTGTCGGAGCAGGAGCGCAAGGCCTTTGCGCTGAGGGCAGCGCGAGTGATCTCCATGGCCGCCAACCAGTTCAACTTCGGGCTGCGTGCCTATTATTTCGGCATGACCATGTTGGCGTGGTTCGTCAGCCCCTGGTTATTCATGTTGATGAGTGCTGGCGTGGTGTTCGTGCTGTATCAGCGCGAGTTTCACTCCGATGTACTGGACGTGATGGTCTATACCCCCACCGAAGCACCCGTGTCCGAGGTGGGCAAGGAAGCAGCCTGACAGGCGGCGCCGCCAAATCGCAGGCAAAAGAAAACCCGCACCAGGCGGGTTTTCTTTTGCTGCTAAAACCGTATCAGTTGGTTTTAGCTGGAGTCGCTGGAGTAGCTGGGGCTGCTTCTTTCGCGGCCGCTTCGTTCGATTCAGCCTGCTTTTTGGCGGCTTCGGCGTTTTCTTTCGCCGCGTCGTTCACTTTATCCTGTGCTTTGTTCATGTCTTGCTGAGCTTGCTCAGCGTGTTGTTGGGCATCTTGAGCTTTGTCCTCGGATTTTTTATCGCAGGCAGCGAGGCCGAGGGAAGCGGCCAACATCAAGGCAATAGCAAAAGTCTTACGCATGGGGTGTTTCTCCTTATGGAAATAACTACTGGCCTTTTGAACGCCTCCCCTCGGATTAAGTTCCTGTTGTGTAACAGATATATAACTTTGCACTGCGATGGAACTTTGTGCATCGCGCCTGTGGTCAGGTCTCGTCACTCATTGGAGCGTTAATCGAATGGCCGAAGACCCCGTTTTTGAGCGTGCAACACGTTTTTTATCCGCACTCAGGCATTGCCAGGTACTGGGCTTGAAGTTGCACAGTGCCAGTCGTGACGGGCTGACGGTCATCCTGCCGTTCAGCCCGCAAATCGTCGGCAATCCCCTGACGGGCATCATCCACGGCGGGGCGTTGACCTCGTTGATGGACACCGCGTGCGGCATGTCGACCTTGTGTGTGCTGCCGCAATTCGAAGTCTGTCCCACCCTCGACCTGCGCATCGACTACATGCATGCCGCCGAGCCCCACAAGGATGTCTACGGCTTCGCGCAATGCTATCGAGTGACCCCGGACGTGATCTTCACCCGGGGTTTCGCCTACCAGGACGATCCCGAGCAACCCATCGCCCATGTGGTGGGGACATTCATGCGCCTGGGCCAGCATGCCAGGGGAATGGGGAAGGGCGTTCCGATGACCGCTGTGGGCCAGCCATGACCGATATCCTCCAGGAACAACTGCGCCGCGCCTGCGAGCAGGGCGACTATGCGCTGCTGCTCGCCTCGATTCCCTATGCCCAACTCATCGGCGTCGAATGCACGCGCCAGGGCGACGACTTGTTGTTTCGCCTGCCGGCCAACAAAGACAACATTGGTAACCCTTTACTGCCGGCCATCCACGGTGGGGTCATCGCCGGTTTCATGGAGCTGGCCGCTGCCGTGCATCTGTTGATCGCCACTGGCACGCCGGGCATACCGAAAATCATCGATTTCTCCCTGGATTACCTGCGCACCGGACAGTTTCGCGACACCTATGCCAAATGCCAGGTCTGGCGCCAGGGCCGGCGGGTCGCCAACGTCGCGATCACCGCCTGGCAAGACGCCGAGGCACAACCCATCGCCACTGCCCGGGCGCATTTCAAGATCCAGGAGCCGTCAAAACCGGATCGCCCTTGAGCTGATCACTCGGGGCTTGGTGAAGTTGACGATGGCATGTTCTTTTGTTCGACCCGGAAGGTCAGATAGTTTGAGGCGAAGATAATCACCGCGCCGACCAATACCCAGATTTCGAGAGGCTCGCCGTAGAGAAAAAAACCAACGACGGCAATGAGTGGCACTCTGAAAAAATCAATCGGGATGGCAATGGAGGCCTCCATGACGCTCAGTGCCTTGGCCATGGCAAAGTGCGCACTTAAACCCGTTATACCCAACAGCAGGATCCAGGGGAGGCAGGCGAGCGTAGGGGTACGCCATTGTGCCAGGGACAGACCAAGGCCCAAGGGCAATTGTAGAAGCACCATCCAGATCACGATGATGGCGGGACTGCTGGTCAACGTCAGTTTTTTCACCATGATGATGGATGTCGCGTAGCCCATGGCGGCCAGAAGAACGATGAACGCGGCGGGTTCAATGCTATCAAGGCCGGGCCTTAGGACGATCAGGACACCCAGGAAACCGCCGATGGCGGCGAATATCCTGGCGGTGGAGAGTTTTTCCTTCAAGAATAAAAACGCCAGGAGGGAAACCCATATCGGGGTGGTGAACTCCAGGGCAAAGACCTTAACCAACGGAAGCGATGCCACGCCAATGGTCCAGGCATATTGTCCGGCGAAGTGAACCGCGTTCCTGCCAATCTGCAGACCCAGGTCTCGGGCTTGTTTGAGCTTGGCGCGCTGTTGGTAAATAACCGGAAAAACAATGATCAGTCCGACCAGGGACCTGAAAAACAGGATCTCGAAGATCGACATGAACTTGGAAAGCTCTCGTGCCGCGACAGCCATGCCTATGAATGAAAGCAGGCTTGCTGCCATCCATAATGCTCCACCTAATGGCAGCTTTACCTGATGCATTGACGCTCCTTTTTACTCGGCCATTGTTCTTCGTGAACCGCCGTCGGGTATTAAAGCAGCGATTATCCGTGGCTCAGGCAATTTCTTCGCAACACACTCCGTCAGCACCCGGCCAGGTGCCAGGGGCGGGTGGCCAACGTCGCGATCACCGCCTGGCAAGACGCCGAGGCACAACCCATCGCTACCGCCCGGGCGCATTTCAAGATCCAGGAGCCGTCAAAACCGGATCGCCCTTGAAATCATCAGCGTTGCCCCCACCTTGAGGACATCCCGCCGCCAATCTCAGCGAGGCGGACACCACCATCCACTTGGAGTTTGATGACCATGAGCGTGGAAACTCAAAAGGAAACCCTGGGCTTCCAGACCGAGGTGAAGCAACTGCTGCACCTGATGATTCACTCGCTGTATTCCAATAAGGAAATTTTCCTTCGCGAGTTGATTTCGAACGCCTCTGACGCTGTCGACAAATTACGTTTCGAAGCCCTTTCCAAGCCAGAATTGCTGGAAGGCGGCGCTGAGCTGAAAATCCGTGTGAGCTTCGATAAGGACGCGAAAACCGTCACCCTCGAAGACAACGGCATTGGCATGAGCCGCGAAGAGGTGATCACGCACCTGGGCACCATCGCCAAGTCCGGCACCGCCGACTTCATGAAGAACCTGTCCGGTGACCAGAAGAAAGATTCCCACCTGATTGGTCAGTTCGGCGTCGGTTTCTATTCCGCGTTCATCGTTGCCGACCAGGTTGAAGTGTTCAGCCGCCGTGCCGGCCTCGCAGCGAGCGAAGGCGTGCACTGGTCGTCCAAGGGCGAGGGCGAGTTTGAAGTCGCCACCGTCGACAAGGCTGATCGCGGCACCCGCATTGTGCTGCACCTCAAGTCCGGTGAAGACGAGTTCGCCGATGGCTGGCGTCTGCGCAACATCATCAAGAAGTACTCCGACCATATCGCGCTGCCAATTGAGCTGCCGAAGGAAGTCACCGCTGCCGAAGGCGAAGAAAAGCCTGAAGTGGAATGGGAAACCGTCAACCGCGCCAGTGCCTTGTGGACCCGTCCGCGCACCGAGGTGAAAGACGAGGAATACCAGGAGTTCTACAAGCACATCGCCCACGACTTCGAGAACCCGCTGAGCTGGAGCCATAACAAGGTCGAAGGCAAGCTGGAGTACAGCTCGTTGCTGTACGTGCCGGCCCGTGCGCCGTTCGATCTGTACCAGCGCGAAGCGCCACGCGGCCTGAAGCTGTACGTGCAGCGTGTGTTCGTGATGGACCAGGCCGAATCGTTCCTGCCGCTGTACCTGCGCTTCATCAAGGGTGTGGTGGACTCCAACGATTTGTCGCTGAACGTTTCGCGGGAAATCCTGCAGAAAGATCCGATCATCGATTCCATGAAGTCGGCACTGACCAAGCGCGTGCTGGACATGCTGGAAAAACTGGCGAAGAACGAGCCCGAGCAGTACAAGGGCTTCTGGAAAAACTTCGGCCAGGTGATGAAAGAAGGTCCGGCCGAGGACTTCGCCAACAAAGAGAAGATCGCCGGCCTGCTGCGTTTTGCGTCGACCCAGGGTGACGATGGCGAGCAGATCGTTGGCCTGGCCGATTACCTGGCCCGCACCAAGGAAGGCCAGGACAAGATCTACTACCTGACCGGTGAAACTTATGCACAGGTCAAGAACAGCCCGCACCTGGAAGTCTTCCGCAAGAAAGGCATCGAAGTGCTGCTGCTGACCGACCGCATCGATGAATGGCTGATGAGCTACCTCAGCGAGTTCGACGGCAAGAGCTTTGTCGACGTGGCCCGTGGTGACCTGGACCTCGGCAACCTGGATTCGGAAGAAGACAAGAAAGCCGCCGAAGAAGTCGCCAAGAGCAAGGAAGGCCTGGTCGAGCGGATCAAGGCGGCCCTGGGCGATGCTGTCAGCGAAGTGCGTGTCTCGCACCGCCTGACCGATTCCCCGGCGATCCTAGCCATCGGTGAGCAGGACCTGGGCCTGCAAATGCGCCAGATCCTCGAAGCCAGCGGCCAGAAAGTCCCGGACTCCAAGCCGATCTTCGAATTCAACCCGGCCCACCCGCTGGTGGAAAAACTCGACAACGAGCAGAGCGAAGAGCGTTTCGGCGATCTGTCGCACATCCTCTTCGACCAGGCGGCCCTGGCGGCTGGCGACAGCCTGAAGGACCCGGCGGCGTATGTGCGTCGCCTGAACAAGCTGTTGGTTGAGCTGTCAGCTTAAAGTAAGTGCAGGAAAAACCCGCTTCGGCGGGTTTTTTCATTTCTGGTGTTCAGTCAAAAAGGAGTCCGTCATGAGTCAGGTTACGGTTCGTTCGCTGGTCTATCAGATCGATGGTCAAAGTTATGAAGGTCGCCTGGCCTTCGACGTCAGCCAACAGGGCTCGCGCCCGGGTTTGCTGATGGCGCCGAATTGGATGGGCGTAGGGGCGGGGGCCGAGGACATCGCCAGATCGGTGGCGGCCAACGGTTATGTGGTGTTGATCGCCGACCTGTACGGGCAGGCGGTTCGCCCGAGCAATGCCGATGAGGCGGGAGCGGCGATGATGCCCCTCAAGAACGACCGGGCGTTGTTGCGCAAGCGCATGCAGGCGGCGCTTGAGCAACTGCAGAGCCAGGGCGAAGCGCAGGTCGACGCTTCCAGGCTGGCCACGTTCGGCTTTTGCTTCGGTGGCTGCTGCGCCCTGGAACTGGCCCGCAGCGGCGCACCGCTGAAGGCGGCGATTTCCTTCCACGGCACCCTGGATACACCGAACCCGGCCGATGCGCAGAACATCAAGGGCGCGGTGTTGGTCATGCATGGCGCCTCGGACCCGCTGGTGCCGAAAGAGCAGCTACCGGCCTTCGAAGATGAAATGAACGCCGCCGGGGTGGATTGGCAACTGCTGAGCTACGGCGGTGCGGTGCATTCGTTCACCGACCCGCAGGCCAATGTGCCGGGCAAGATGATGTACGACGCCAAGGTCGCCGGGCGGGCGTTCAGGTCGATGCATAATTTGTTGGATGAAGTGTTCAGGGGCTGAATGCTTCAAGTTGAACCTGTGGCGAGGGAGCTTGCTCCCGCTGGGCCTGTAGGAGCTGTGTAGGAGCTGTCGAGTGCAACGAGGCTGCGATCTTTCCCCAGTCACTTGAACCTCAAGCGAAAGATCAAGATCAAAAGATCGCAGGCTTCGCCAGCTCCTACAGAGCCAAGCGGGAGCAAGCCCCCTCGCCACAGGATGTTGTGAAGCTAGGGCAACTCGATCCGCTCGCTTTCCCCCGGCACCGCCGGCCAGTCTCCAGCGGCCCAGCGCCGGCGGGCCTCATCGATCCGGGCCGGGTCGCTGGAAACGAAGTTCCAGTTGATCCGTCGCGGTCCGTCCAGGGGCGCACCGCCGAACAGCACGGCATGGCAGTCATTGTCGGCAAACAGCGTCATTTCTTCCCCTGTCGGCAGGATCACCAGGGAATGGGCTTCTACCGGCTCGCCATCCAATGACGCCTCGCCGCTCAGCACATACAGGGCCCGCTCTGCATGTTCGGTGGGAATCAGCAAGGTCGTCGCGGTTTGCAGCATCAACTCGGCATACAGCGTTGGCGACAGCACCGGCACCGGCGATTCCAGGCAAAAGCCTGACCCGGCGATCATCCGGATGCTGACCCCCAGGTTCTCGCTGACCGGCAGGCTGTGTGCCGGGTGATGGCTGTAGTGCCCGGGGCCTTGTTCGTGGGCCTTGGGCGAGGCCAGCCAGACTTGCAACCCATGCATGACGAATGCGCTGCCCAGCAATGACTCTGGGGTGCGCTCGACGTGGGCGATGGCGCTGCCGGCGGTCATCCAGCTGACATCCCCGGCGTCCACCACCTGGTCGGAACCCAGGCTGTCCTTGTGCTGGAGTTTTCCTTGGAACAGGTAGGTGAGGGTGGACAGGCCGATATGCGGATGTTGGCGGATGTTCATGCCTCTGCCGGCCGGGTAGGTGGTTTGCAGCATGTGATCGAAGAACACGAAAGGCCCGACGCTGCGGCATTTGGCGGACGGCAGCGGGCGAAGAATCGGCTGGCCTTCGACATCTTCGGCGCGGGGGCGAACGGTCAGGGGAGTGCTCATGTTGTCTTCCAGGTTGAACAACGGTTGCACGAAGCATAACCCGTCGTCGGCAGACGCGGCAGATACGCCTTGAACCCAGGCGGGACGGTTAGGGTCTACGCTGTTCAAGGCTTCTGGAGACTGCCCGTGCCCCTGACTCGTCTGATCTGCGCCTGGCTACTGGTCGTTTCCAGCAGCGGCGCCGTGGCTCATGAATATGCCTACAGCGATGCGCACCTGCATTACGTCGATTTCTTCCAGGAAACCGCCGGCATGCCCAAGTTGCTCCAGGCGATGGCGGACAATCGCATTGAGCATGTGATGATTTCCGGTGTGCCGGTGGCCAAGAAATGGCATGAGGACGAGCCCAAGCGTCCGCGCTATTACGCCGGTGACGATGCGGATGCCTATTGGTACAGCGCCACCGACGTGATTGTCGCCGCGGCGGTGAGCAAGCTGACCGACGAGCAGCGCCGGCACTTTCATCCCTTCCTGTCGGGCTTCAACCCCAACGACAAGAACTCCGCCGCCCATATCCAGCGCATGCTCGATCTCTACCCGGGTTTGTGGCAAGGCATCGGCGAGGTCTTCACCCGCCACGACGACCTGACGGCGCTGACCTCGGGCGACACCCCGCGGGCCAACAATGAAGCCATGACGCGGATCTATCACCTGGCGGCCGAGAACGACTTGCCGGTGATGCTGCATTCCAACATCACTTCCAAGCGTGAGAAAAATCCGCTGTATCTGGCAGAAATCGAGGAGCCGTTGCGCAATCATCCGCATACGCGCTTCATCTGGGCTCACGCCGGTACCAGCATGGAGATCCATCGCCACCAGACCCGCTTGGATTTTCTGTTGCCGACCCTGACCCGCATGCTCGAGGCTTACCCCAATCTGTACATAGACCTGTCCTGGAGCGTGCTCACGCCGTACTTGCTGGACGAGGCGGGTAAGCCGCGGGATGAGTGGCTAACGCTGGTGGAGCGCTTTCCTGAGCGCTTCATGGTGGGTTCGGATGTCGTCGGACGGTTCAACAAGTTGGGCAAGGAGCTGCGCAGCTTCGATCCGTTTCTCGATGCCTTGCCGCAAGACGTGGCGCGGAAGGTGGCGCGGGATAACTTTCTTTCGGTATTGCCGCGCTCAGTGGCCCGCTGAGTCCGCTTTTGTGGCGAGGGAGCTTGCTCCCGCTGGGCTACGCAGTAGCCCCAAATCTGGCGACTGCTGCGCAGTCGAGCGGGAGCAAGCTCCCTCGCCACAGGTCAACCCTATCCCCAAGTTATAGCTGGCATGGCCAACATCGCTTTGTCATCAGCCTGTCACTCCCGCGTCATACCCTCGCGCTCATCTCAATCAAGGAGCGCACTATGCACCTCACCCGTTCAAGCGCACTGGTCGCGCTGTTGTTGACCTGCGGCCTGGCACAGGCCGAAGTCCGTGTCGAAGGCCCGGTGGAGTACGGTGTTTTCGACGGGCCGCAAGCCGAGCTGCAATCGGGAGAGCGGGTCCTGCGGCGCAGCAACGAGCAGATCCGCCAGACCGAGAGCGTGCCGGCGAAGCTGGGCACCAAGTTCGGCATGCGCTACCAGTTGGCCGGCAAGGTCGCGGATGACCAGCCGTTGACTCTGTTGTACTTCACTCCCGGCATCCGCACCCCTGATGGCGTGCGCCACGACAAGTTCGAGGTCATCCAGAAACTGGTGCCCGGCGCGCCTCAGGATGTCATGGCCTACGAATTCACCGAAAGCCACGAAGTGGTGCCGGGGGAGTGGCGGTTCATGGTGTTCCAGGGGGATCGGCTGCTGACGCAGCAGCGGTTTGTCGTGCGCTGATTGAGGGAGCACTGTGGGAGCGAGCTTGCTCGCGATGGCTGCGGCACATTCAACATTGATGCAGGCTGATCCACCGCTATCGCGAGCAAGCTCGCTCCCACAATGAGCTCAGACATATTTGCCAGGCAAAAAAAACGCCCCGAACCAGTCGGGGCGTTTTTGTGTGTGGCGTAGCGACGGGGCTTACTTGCCCTGCCAGCGCTGCATGACCAGGGTGGCGTTGGTGCCGCCGAAGCCGAAGCTGTTGCTCATCACGGTATTGATGGTGGCGTTTTCGCGAGTCTTGGTCAGGATTGGCAGGTCGGCCACTTCCGGATCCAGTTCGTCGATGTTGGCGGAACCGGCCATGAAGTTGCCTTCCATCATCAGCATGCAGTAGATCGCTTCGTGAACGCCGGCGGCGCCCAGGGAGTGACCCGACAGGCTCTTGGTGGAGCTGATGGCCGGGGCCTTGTCGCCGAACACTTCGCGCACACCTTTCATTTCCGCGACGTCGCCGACCGGAGTCGAGGTGCCGTGGGTGTTCAGGTAGTCGATCGGTGCATCAACGGTGGACATGGCCATCTGCATGCAACGCACGGCGCCTTCACCGCTTGGTGCGACCATGTCGTAGCCGTCGGAAGTGGCGCCGTAGCCGACGATTTCCGCGTAGATCTTGGCGCCACGGGCCAGGGCGTGTTCCAGCTCCTCGACCACCACCATGCCGCCGCCGCCAGCGATGACGAAGCCGTCACGGTCTGCATCGTAGGCGCGGGAAGCCTTGTCCGGGGTGTCGTTGCGCTTGCTGGACAGGGCGCCCATCGCGTCGAACAGGAACGACTGGCTCCAATGTTCTTCTTCACCGCCACCGGCGAACACGATGTCTTGTTTGCCCATCTGGATCTGCTCGACCGCATTACCAATGCAGTGGGCACTGGTGGCGCAAGCGGAGGAGATCGAGTAGTTCAAACCCTTGATCTTGAACGGCGTGGCCAGGCAGGCGGAAACGGTGCTGCCCATGGTCCGCGTGACGCGGTACGGGCCAACGCGCTTGACGCCTTTCTCGCGCAGGATGTCCAGCGCTTCCATCTGGTTCAAGGTGGAGGCGCCACCGGAACCGGCGATCAGGCCGGTGCGCGGGTTGGAAACCTGCTCTTCGGTCAGCCCGGAGTCAGCGATGGCGTCCTTCATGGCCAGGTAGGCGTAAGCCGCCGCGTGGCCGACGAAACGGTAGATCTTGCGATCGATCAGCTCTTCGAGGGGAAGGTCAATGGAGCCGGAAACCTGGCTACGCAGACCCATTTCGGCATATTCCGGATTGAACCGGATGCCAGGGCGACTTGCACGCAGGTTAGCGGAGACGGTCTCTTTGTCATTGCCCAGGCACGAAACGATGCCCAGACCAGTGATAACGACGCGGCGCATGCGGATAACCCTTAGAAGTTGTCAGTGGAGGTGAAAACGCCAACCCGGAGGCCTTCGGCGGTGTAGATCTCGCGACCATCCACGGCGACCGAACCATCGGCAATGGCCATGTTCAGCTTGCCCTTGAGGACACGCTTGATATGAATGTTATAGGTGATTTTCTTGGCGGTCGGCAGGACCTGACCAAAGAACTTCACTTCGCCCGAGCCCAGGGCGCGACCGCGACCCGGCAGGCCTTGCCAGCCGAGGAAGAAACCGACCAGTTGCCACATGGCGTCAAGGCCCAGGCAGCCCGGCATGACCGGATCACCTTCGAAGTGGCAGGCGAAGAACCACAGGTCCGGAGTGATATCCAGCTCGGCGACCAATTCACCTTTGCCGTACTTGCCACCCTCTTCGCTGATATGGGTGATGCGATCCACCATCAGCATGTTCGGGGCGGGCAGTTGCGCGTTACCTGGGCCGAACAGCTCACCGCGACTGCAGCGCAGCAAATCTTCCCGGGTAAAGGCGTTTTGTTTGGTCATGCGAGCTCCTCAATAGTCCCATGCGGCAGGGTGGGGCAAATCTTCCCGGCCGACCGAAGCGTTCATGCCTCGAATCGACAGCCTACTCATAGACTATTGCGTTGTAGTGAAAGTCACAGCACACGGGAAATGAATGTACACCTGTGCACTGAAATTTTTATTCAAGCCCCAATCGAGGCTTGTTCGGGTGCTTAAGACTGCCGCACTTTCGCCTTTCACGCCAGTCACAGATGGTCCAGTGACCTGTTCTAATTCACCCAGCGCTGCAGAATCTGCTGCAGGTCGTTCCTTTTGAACGGCTTGGCCAGGTAATCGTTCATGCCCGCCGCGAGGCAGGCTTCGCGGTCACCCTGCAAGGCGTTGGCCGTCAGGGCGATGATCGGCACCTCGCCGCAGCCCGGCAACTGACGGATCTGCCGCGTGGCTTCGTAGCCATCGATGATGGGCAAACGGCAATCCATGAGGATCGCCTCGAAAATCAGGCTTTCGGCGCTGCGTACAGCCTGGGCGCCATCGGTGGCGATGCTGACGGTGAAGCCCAGGCTGCGCAGCATGGCTTCGACCACTGTCTGGTTGACCGGATTGTCTTCCACCAGCAATACGTTGCGGCCTTCGCCATCGCCGCTGCCGCTGCCGATAGGCAGGCGCGGCGCCAGGGTCACTGGCGTCTGGCGCGACAGGGCCAGCGGGATTTCGAGGGTGAACACCGAACCCTGGCCTTCTTCGCTCTGGGCCCGCAGCGTCCCGCCCATGCGCTCGGCCAGGGTACGGGCGATCGGCAGGCCCAGGCCGGTGCCGCCGTAGCGCCGGGAGATCGAATTGTCGGCCTGCTGGAAGGCGTCGAACATGCGCTCCAGGCTCTCGGCCGGGATTCCGATGCCACTGTCGCGCACTGTGCAGGTGAACCACAGCAGTTCGTGGTCCAGGGCCTGCCACTGGCATTGCACGGTGACACGGCCTTGCTCGGTGAATTTCAGTGCATTGCCGATCAGGTTGACCAGGATCTGCCGTATCCGCGTCGGATCGCCCTGGACCTGCAAGGCCTGCAGGTCGTCCGGGACCAGCAGGTCCAGGCCCAGCTTGCGCTGCGCGGCGCTGTGCTGGAACGACTGCGCGCAACTGCTCACCAGTTCTGCCAGGTTGAACGGGATGTGCTCCAGCTCCAGGGCCGAGCGTTCGATGCGCGAGAAATCGAGGATGTCGTTGATCACCTTCAGCAGGTGTTCGGTGGATTCCGAGGCCAGCGCCGTGTACTCGTGCTGCTCGTCGGTCATGCGGGTGGTTTCCAGCAACTGCAGCATGCCCAGTACGCCGTTCATGGGCGTGCGCAGTTCATGGCTCATCATCGCCAGGAATTCGGACTTGGCGCTGTTGGCTTTTTCCGCTTCTTCACGGGTCTTGATCAACTGCGCCATGGCCTGGTGCTGTTCGCGGCTGGCTTGCCCCAAACCATCGGCCAGGTTGTTGATGTGCCGCGACAAGGCCCCCAGCTCGGCGTCATCGACGATGGGCAGCGGGGTGCTGTAGTCGCCTTGCTGGATGGCCTTGACCGCGTTACCGATGTCGCGGATCGGCCGGGACAGGTTGGTCGCCAGCCGGCGCGCCACCAGGAAGGTGAACAGCAGGGCGAACAACGCCAGGATCGCGGCCTTGAACAGAATCTCCTGTTGCCGCTGACTGAAGGCGTCACTGGACATGCCGACGATCACGCGGCCCAGGTAATCTTCGCCGGAGGCCTCCACGGATGGGCTGTTGCCCTGCAGGAAATCATTGTTCAGGGCGATGCGCTGCAGGCGCACCGGGGCCTGGAAGACTTCAACCTGCTGGCCACGGCTGCGGGTTTGCTCGGGTTGTTCGACGTACACCAGGACCTTGTCGGTGCTGTCCTGGATCTCCAGGAAGCGCACGTGTGGGGTCGCCAGGGTGGCGGTGAGCAGGCTTTCCAACACTTCTTTGTTGCCGGAAATCACCCCGTATTCCGTGGCGGGGGCCAGTTGGTTGGCGATCAGTTGCCCGGTGTGATTGAGCTCCTGGCGCAAGTCCTGGATCCGCACGAAGGTAAAGAAACTGATCAGCAGCACAGTCAGCAGCAACGCCGGGCCGAGGGCGATGAGCTGGGTTCGGGTGTTGATGTCCCAACGGCGACGCAAGGTCATGGGCGGTGTTCTCCTTCGGCCAACGTTGCCGCGACGGATTCGGCATCAATCGGTTCGATCCCCAGTGAGCGGGAGACCTGCCGGTTGCCCAGGACCTTGAAACGGTCCGGATACAGGGTGCGCGGCCAGGTGGTGGCGGGGCGGTCGAGCAACTCGTCGAGAATCGCCAGCCAGTCTTGTTGGTCGCTATAGGTGCTGGCCAGGCTGCCGGCCTTGACGAATGCGGCGCTGGGCCCGATCAGGGCGCGTTGCCGGGCGTAGCTGCTGAGCAACAGGTTCTTCACGGT
The DNA here is from genome assembly GCF_052114545.1 of Pseudomonas sp. KB_12. Lineage (NCBI taxonomy): Bacteria > Pseudomonadati > Pseudomonadota > Gammaproteobacteria > Pseudomonadales > Pseudomonadaceae > Pseudomonas > Pseudomonas sp. KB_12. The sequence continues at coordinate 53,816 of NZ_JBFREY010000021.1, forward strand.
CTTGGGGTTGTACAAGTCGGGGTCATCGAGACCCAGCAGCACGTCGCTCTGGCCCAGCAGGTTTTGCAGGGAACGGCTGTCATTGGTGTCGTCCCAGCGTTCGCTGACGAGGGTCAGGCCCAGCGGTGCCGCGGCCTGTTGAATGTCCTTGAGCAGGAATTCGCTGTGGGTGTCGTAGAGCACGCCGACCCGTCGCACCTGCGGCAGGATGGCGCGGATCAGCCGCAATTGCCGCGCCATCGGTGGATCGCTCCACAGCAGGCTCAGGTGCGCAGGCGTTGCTTCGCCCAGGCGATCACGGGCTTGCTGGCGGCTGATGCGCAGCACCAGGGTGGCCGGGCCGCGGGCGTCTTGCAGGCGCCAGTCGAGGCTGGGCAGGTCAAGCAGGATCAGGCGGACATTGCCCGGCAGCTTGTCTGGTGCTGGCAGGTTGGCCAGCGGCGTAAACCGCACGCTGTCTTCAGGGCGCAGGGTTTTCAGGGCATGGGTGAAAGATTGCACGCCGGGGCTGTCCTCGGCGCCGGTCAGCAGGATCTCGGCGGCCTGGGCCTCGATGGTCGCCAGCCAACCGGCAAACACCAGGCATAGGGCTAGCGTCAGGCGGCCATGAAATGGCGTCTTGCGGGGTGGGCGTCGGGACATCTAGAAAGACAACTCCGCGCTGAAGTACACGACATGGCGGGAGTCGTAGCGATTGTCGATAAACGTGGTGGGCTGGTTGTCCAGGCGCTGCTGCAGGACTCCTGCCAGTTCCAGGCTGGCCTTGCCCAGGGGAATGCGCCGGGCGAGGCGGGTGTCTACCCGTTCGTAGCGATAGCCATTGAGGGCGTCGGCGGCGTAATAGAACAGCGCACTGTTCCAGCCTTGGCCCCAGTCCCGTAGCCAGCCGGCCGAACCGCTGTTGCGGGCGGTCAGTTGTTCGTCGAGGGGGTTGCTGGCCTGGGCGTCGACATAGGCATAGGTCAGGCGCAGGCGGTCGGCGCTGGTCACGCGCCAGTCGACCTGGGTTTCGGCCCCGGAGAATTGCGATTCGTTGCTGTTGCTGGCGATGTACTGATTGTTGCGCAACGGTTCGCTGATCATGTCGGTGATTTCGTCATGGAACAGTTTCACGTCGACCGCCAGCCCCAGGTCCACGAAATAACCGTTGTAGCCCAATTCCCGGGAGCGCATGTGCTCTTGTTCCAGGTTGCCCGGGCCGCGGGTCCGGACGAAGTAACGGGCACTGTTCTGGCCGAAGGCGGCGGGTTGCAGGTTGGTGACTTGATAGCTCCAGTTGACGTTGTTCTCGAACATGTCCGGGGAGCGCACGGCTTCGGAGTACACCGCCCGCAGGCCGTGGCGCGGGGTGATCAGGTAGTTGACCGCGACCCGTGGGGTCAGCGAACTGCCGGTCAGGCGGGTGTCTTCGAACATCGCGCCGCCCTGCAACAACCAATGCTCGGTGGCCCGCCATTCGAGCTGGCCGAACAGGCGCCAGGTGGTGTCGTCCAGGGTGCCGTTGAAGTATGTCTGCGAATCGGCCCGGTCATAGCGATAGTTGGCGCCGGTGACCAGTCGCAGGCTGTCGGACAGGCTCAGGGTGTCCTGGATCTCCAGGTCGTAGCGCGATTCCCGGGCGCTCTGGTCGATGTCGCCGCACAGGGTTTGCGAGGCACCGTTGCGCCACTGGTCGAGTACCTGATTGGCCAACGCCTGTTCCTGTGGCGTGCCGGCTGGCGCGCCGCTGCTGATGTAGCTGGGGATATTGCGCGCCAGCTTCTCGGCATAGTAGGGGTTGAGCTGCCACAGGTCGGTCAATTGCGGGCTGAAGGACACCTCGGCGTCGCAGGCGCGCCAGGTCTGCTGGCGATCCCAGTGCTGGATCGAGCCCTGTACATAAAGACTGTGGTCGGGGTCCAGGTCCAGGTTCCAGCGCAGTGAGCCTGCGTAGTCCTTGGCGATGACGTCGGAATTGTCGCCGGCGGCGGTAATCCCGGCGAACACCGGGTGGTAGGTGTAGGGCCGCTGATTGGTCCCGTCCTTGGCGTTCAACTGCCAATCGATACTTTGCTGCTCGTTCAACGTCTGGCTGACGGACAGGTTGAAGCGGTTCAGGCGGCGGCTGTCGCGGTAATCGGCGCCGTTGCGGTCGCTGTCAAAGCCATCGTCTTCCTGGCCGGACAACGACAACCGCAGGTCGCCGCCGTCCCAACCGCTGCCCTGGCTGGCGTACCAGTCGCTGATGCCGCGTTGGCCACGGGTGATTTTCAACCGGGTGCCGTGGCTGTCGGCCGGGGCACGGGTGATGATGTTGACCACCGCCATCAGCGCATTGGCGCCGTAGCTGACGGTGTTGGGGCCGCGGAAGACTTCGATCCGCTCGATGTCCTCCATGGCCACCGGAATATCGCTCCAGTCCACCGTGGCCAGGCCGGCGCGGTACACCGAGCGGCCGTCGATCAGCACTTGCATGCGGCGGGCTTCGCTGGAGTTGGTGCCATGGTAGTTCACCGCGGCCTGGTTGCCGCTGATGTTGCCGACCATCATGCCCGGCACCAGGCGCAGCAGTTCGCTGATATCGCGGGCGCCGCTGGCCTTGATCAACTCGCTGTCGAGCACGGTCATGCTGCCTGGCACTGCCGCTGGTGATTGCTTGAGGCGCGTGGCCGTCAGCACCTGGGGCATGGGCTGGCTGTCCACGAACAGGTCGTCGCCCAGCACTGGCGGGCTGATGATCAGTGCCAATAGCAGGGACGAGCCTGGACGGGAAGGGCCAACGGACACGGCACAGCCTTTGAGATAGGGTGGATGGCGGGCATGTTAACCGAGCTGAACGACTTTTCCATTCGCGTTGACAGCATTTTCCTAGGAATTGATGGTCAGCTTCCTACAGCTGGTGGTAATTGTTGCCGGGGCTGGTCGCGCTCTGGCCGCTCCGTATAATGCCCCGCATTGCCACTTGGTATGGATGAACGGATTGCATATGACTGAACAGCGCCCGATTGCGGTCCTGGGAGGCGGGAGTTTCGGCACCGCCGTGGCTAACCTGCTGGCCGAGAATGGTCACCCGGTGCGCCAGTGGATGCGTGACCCGGAGCAGGCCGAGGCCATCCGGGTCAATCGCGAGAACCCGCGTTACCTCAAGGGCATCAAGATCCGCCCGGAAGTGGAACCGGTGACTGACTTGCAGGCAACCCTGGAGGGCAGCGACCTGTTCTTCGTCGCCTTGCCATCCAGCGCCTTGCGTTCGGTGCTGGCGCCCTACGCAGAACGCTTGAGCGGCAAGCTGTTGGTGAGCCTGACCAAGGGCATCGAAGCCAAGACCTTCAAGCTGATGAGCGAGATTCTCGAAGAAATCGCGCCCAAGGCTCGGATCGGTGTGATCTCCGGGCCGAACCTGGCGCGGGAAATCGCCGAGCACGCGCTGACCGCCACCGTGGTCGCCAGTGAGGATGAGGAGCTCTGCCAGCGGGTCCAGGCGGCATTGCATGGCCGCACCTTTCGGGTCTACGCCAGTGCCGACCGTTTCGGTGTGGAACTGGGCGGGGCGTTGAAGAACGTCTATGCCATCATCGCCGGCATGGCGGTGGCGCTGGGCATGGGCGAGAACACCAAGAGCATGCTGATCACCCGTGCGCTGGCGGAAATGACCCGCTTTGCCGTCAGCCAGGGCGCCAATCCGATGACCTTCCTGGGGTTGGCCGGCGTGGGCGACCTGATCGTCACCTGTTCCTCGCCCAAGAGCCGCAACTACCAGGTCGGTTTTGCCCTCGGCCAAGGCTTGAGCCTCGACGAGGCCGTGTCGCGCCTGGGTGAAGTGGCCGAAGGGGTCAATACCCTCAAGGTGCTCAAGGCCAAGTCCCAGGAGGCGGGGGTGTACATGCCGCTGGTCGCCGGGCTGCACGCGATCCTGTTCGAAGGGCGCACGCTTGAACAGGTGATCGAGCTGTTGATGCGTGGCGAACCGAAGACCGACGTCGATTTCATTTCCACCAGCGGTTTCAACTGAACCTTTATTGACCGCAAGCAGGAGCGAGCCATGAACGATCCGCAAGGACAACCCCAATACGAATCCATCCTGCTGCGTGTGCTGTGGATGGTGATTTACCTGCTGGTCTGGCAGGTGGCGCAATTCATCCTCGGCGCCGTGGTGCTGGTGCAGTTGATCTATCGGCTGATCTACGGCGCTCCCAGTGCCAGCCTGATGAATTTCGGCGACAGCCTGAGCCAGTTCCTGGCCCAGATCGGTCGTTTCGGTACCTTTCACAGCGATCAGAAACCCTGGCCGTTCGCGGACTGGCCGACCCCGCGCACGCCTGAAGGTGAAGCGCCTCACACCGTGGCGCCGGCCCCGCATCCGGCCCGGGACGAGGAGCCGAAGCTATGAGATTGTGGGTGTTGCGTCATGGTGAGGCTGAGCCGTACGGTGCCCGTCCCGATCCGGAGCGGGCCCTGACGGCTCACGGTCGCGAGGAGGTGTTGCGCAGTGCCGCGCAATTGATCGGCCAGCCCCTGACCGCGATTTACGCCAGTCCCTATCTGCGCGCCCAGCAGACCGCACAACTGGTGCGCGAGGCACTGGGTTTTCAGCCTGAGCTGATCACGGTGAACTGGCTCACGCCGGACACCCGGCCGCAAAAAGTCCTGGAACGCCTCGAGGACCAGGACAATGTGCTGCTGGTCAGCCATAACCCTTTGGTGGGCAGCCTGCTGGGCTTTCTGCAGCACGGCCATCTGCAACACCCCGAGCAGGTGCAAACCGCCGGTCTGGCCGAGCTGGAAGGCGACATGCCGCTGGCCGGGGCGATGACGCTCAAGCGTCTGTAATACCTGATCCACCCCAGCGTCTGCATCGCGGGCAAGCCTTGCTCCCACAGTGCTGTGCAGGATTGAATGCAATAAAAAAACCACACAGGAAGGGCAACGATGAGTCTGTGGCGCACCACCCCCAACATCGAGCAACTGAACGCTGCCGGTAAAAATACCATCAGCGAAATGCTGGACATTCGTTTCGAGTCTTTCGATGACGAATCCCTGACCGCCAGCATGGTGGTCGATCATCGCACCCACCAGCCGTTCGGCCTGCTGCACGGCGGTGCCTCGGTGGTACTGGCCGAAACGGTCGGGTCCATGGCGGCCTATCTCTGTGTCGATGCCAGCAAGTTCTATTGCGTGGGCCTGGAGATCAATGCCAACCATCTGCGCGGTGTGCGCAGCGGACGGGTGACCGCCACGGCCCGGATGGTCCACCTGGGCCGCACCACCCAGGTCTGGGACATCCGCCTGGTCAATGACGAGGGCAAGGTCAACTGCGTGTCGCGCCTGACCATGGCCGTGGTGCCGCTGGGTGAACAGCCGCCGGCGCGTTGAACCCGAATGCATTTGTGGCGGGGAAGCTCTTGTGGCGAGGGAGCTTGCTCCCGCTGGACTGCGCCGTAGGAGCTGCCGAAGGCTGCGATCTTTTGATCTTTCGCTTGGGACTCAAGTGCCTGGGGAAAGATCGCAGCCTCGTTGTACTCGACAGCTCCTACACAGCCCAGCGGGAGCAAGCTCCCTCGCCACAGGTTTTCATCGCTCATACAACCCCATAGCCCAAGCCCGACTGTCATCATTCCTGTCAGTTACGGTCATTGCCGTGCCGTCGGGTTCTGCGGACAATCTGCCCCAGTTCCCCAATGGATCGGCTGTCATGTCGCAACAGATTTTTTTCGCCCACGCCAACGGTTTTCCCTCGGCCACCTACGGCAAGCTGTTCGCCGCGCTGGCGCCGCAGTACCAGGTCGCGCATCTGGAGTTGCACGGCCATGACCCGCGTTTTCCGGTGGACGATAACTGGCACAACCTGGTGGACGAACTGATCCATCACCTGGAGCAGCAACCGACGCCTGTGTGGGGCGTCGGTCACTCACTGGGCGGCGTGCTGCACCTGCACGCGGCGTTGCGCTGCCCGGAGCTGTATCGGGGCGTGGTCATGCTCGATTCGCCGCTGCTGACCCGTACCGACCAGTGGGTGATCCTGGCCGCCAAGCGCCTGGGCTTAATTGACCGCCTGACGCCAGCGGGCCGGACCCTGGGTCGGCGTGAGGAGTTCGCTGACCTGGCATCGGCCCGGCAGTATTTTGCCGGCAAGACCCTGTTCCGCAGCTTTGATCCGGATTGCTTCGACGCCTACCTGCAACACGGTCTGCAACAAGTCGGCGACCGGTTACGGCTGCGCTTCGACCCTGCCACCGAAATCAGCATTTACCGCGGCGTGCCGCACACCAGCCCCGGGCGGCCCCGTAAGCTCAAGGTGCCGCTGGCCGTGGTGCGCGGTCGGCAGAGTCGCGTGGTGATGCGTCATCACACGCGTTCGGTGGGGCGTATGCTCCATGGCGAATCCCTGAGCATGCCCGGCGGCCATATGTTCCCCCTCGAACGTCCACAGGACACGGCCAACCTGCTCAAGAACCTGTTCCAGCGTTGGGAAGGGCACAACGCATGAGTGTGGTCGAGGAAGTCCGCCTGAGCCTGCCGCACATCGAACTGGCGGCCCACCTGTTCGGGCCGGAAGATGGGCTGCCGGTGATTGCCCTGCATGGTTGGCTGGACAACGCCAACAGTTTCGCCCGCCTGGCGCCCAGGCTCGAGGGCCTGCGAGTGATTGCCCTGGACATGGCGGGCCACGGTCACTCCGGGCATCGGCCGCCCGGTGCCGGTTATGCCCTCTGGGACTACGCCCACGATGTGCTGCAAGTCGCCGAGCAACTGGGCTTGAAGCGTTTCGCCCTGCTGGGGCACTCCATGGGTGCCATTGTCTCGCTGGTGCTGGCCGGCTCCCTGCCGGAGCGGGTGACGCACCTGGGGCTGATCGACGGGGTCATTCCTCCGACAGCCAAAGGCGATAATTCGGCCGAGCGCATGGGCATGGCCCTGCAAGCCCAGTTGGATCTGCAGCAGAAACGCAAGCCGGTCTACAAAACCCTCGAACGGGCCATCGAAGCACGGATGAAGGGGCTGGTGGCGGTCAGTCGCGAGGCCGCCGAATTGCTGGCCCAGCGCGGCCTGATGCCGGTGCCCGGGGGCTATACCTGGCGCACCGACAACCGCCTGACCTTGCCATCGCCTTTGCGCCTGACCGATGAACAGGCCATGGCGTTCGTGGCGCGGGTTGGTTGTCCGGCGCATCTGGTGGTGGCAGCCGACGGCATGCTGGCCCAGCACTCGGAGTTGCTGGAGCGTCTACCCTTCAGTCATGAGCAGTTGCCCGGCGGCCATCATCTACATCTGAACGACGAGGTCGGTGCCACGCTTGTAGCAGACTGTTTCAATCGGTTCTTCACCGTTCCTTGACTTGCGGCGGGCAACTGTCGAGGCTGGGCGGGTTGAAAGGGAGACAACCATGACAGACCTCTGTTTATCAGCCTCGCGGTGCATCGACGACGCCCGTTGCGTCCAAGCGTCCCAGGCCAAGCCGACCCGATGAAATTATCCGTTCACTCACTCGTCCTGCTGGTGCTGGCCTGCTTCAGCCCGGCGTCGTTCGCCGTCGATGTGCCAGGCAGTCGCGACCTGGAGCGTGTTCCGCGCATGCCCGACGCGCAGATTGTCGATTACCGGCAAACCAGCGACATGGAACGCGTCTATCCCATGGGCTCGATCCGCAAGATCAGCGGCCAGTTGCGTTTCGACGGCCAGGTCGATGCCCGTGGGAACGTCACGTCTGTTACTTACGAACTGCCGCCGGAACATTCCGCCACCCAGGCCTTTACCGCAGCGCGCGAAGCGTTGCAGAAACAGGGCGCCGAGCTGTTGTTCTGGTGCCAGGCCCGCGATTGCGGCGAAAGCAGCCTGTGGGCCAACGACGTCTTCGGCAACTCCAAGCTCTATGGCGCCGACAACGACCAGGCCTTCCTGCTGCTGCGCCTGGCACCACCGGCGGACAGCACACTGATTGCGCTGTATGCCATCACCCGCGGCAATCGCAAGGCCTACCTGCATGTCGAGCAGTTCGAGGCGAACGCAGCGCTGGGGGACTTGCTGCCGACGTCGGCCACGCTGCTGCGCCAGCTCAAGGACACTGGGGTCCTGGATTTGCCGCGTCTTGCCGGTGAGCCAGACGACACCTGGTTGCGCCTGTTGTCCCGGGCGCTGAACCTGGACACGGGCTTGCGGGTCAATATCGCCGGTCCCCGGGCTGAGGATTGGATTGAGGCTCTGGCGGGCCAGGGCGTTCGGGCGGCGCGCATGGAGGCCGCCAGCGGCGAGGCGGCGGGATTGCACCTGGAGTTGCTGCGCTAAGCTGTCTCGGGGCAGCGGGTTTCACGCCGCTGCCGCGCTCCTGTTCATTTTTTCGAGACCCTACATGATCAATAACGATCGGCTGTTGGTGCAGATCCTGCTCCTGGTGTTGTTCGGCGCAAGCCTCTGGGTCATGGCGCCGTTCTGGTCGGCGCTGTTCTGGGGGGCGGTGCTGGCGTTCGCCAGTTGGCCGCTGATGCGCCTGCTGACCCGCTGGGTCAATGGTCGCGAATCCCTGGCGGCGGCGCTGCTGACAGTCGGCTGGATGTTGTTGGTGGCGGTGCCGCTGGTGTGGCTGGGTTTCAACCTGGCTGACCATGTGCGCGATGCCACCGCGTTCATCAAGGACGCACAGGTCGACGGCTTGCCCGAAGCCCCGACCTGGTTGGCCGGTGTACCGCTGGTGGGCGAGCGGCTGGTCGGCATCTGGAACAGCATCGACCAGCAGGGGGCCGCGCTGATGGTGTCCGCCAGGCCTTACCTGGGGCAGGTCGGCAACTGGCTGCTGGCGCGCAGTGCGCAGATTGGCGGCGGCATACTCGAGCTGACCCTGAGCATCGTGTTCGTGTTCTTTTTCTATCGCGACGGCCCGCGCCTGGCGGTGTTCGTCCACGGGTTGCTGGAGCGTCTGATCGGCGACCGTGCCGGTTACTACATCGAGCTGGTGGCTGGTACGGTGCAACGGGTGGTCAACGGCGTGATTGGCACCGCGGCGGCCCAGGCCGTGCTGGCGCTGATAGGCTTCCTGATCGCCGGGGTCCCGGGGGCGCTGGTACTGGGTATCGTCACGTTCCTGTTGAGCCTGATCCCCATGGGGCCACCGCTGGTGTGGATCCCCGCCACGGCGTGGCTGGCGTGGAAGGGTGAGTACGGGATGGCGGTGTTCCTCGGCATTTGGGGCACGTTCATCATCAGTGGCGTGGACAACGTGCTCAAGCCTTACCTGATCAGCCGTGGCGGAAACCTGCCCTTGGTCATCGTGCTGCTGGGGGTGTTCGGCGGGTTGATTGCCTTCGGTTTCATCGGCCTGTTCATCGGCCCGACCCTGCTGGCGGTGGCGTATAGCCTGTTGACGGACTGGAGCAAAAGCCAGGCGCGATAGCTTGAATGCCGAGTACCTGTGGCCCGAACACTTGTGGCGAGGGAGCTTGCTCCCGCTGGGTTGCGAAGCGACCCCAAACCTATGACCTCGATCCGTCTGATGCACCGTGTCGGCTGGCTTCAGGGCTGCTGCGCAGCCCAGCGGGAGCAAGCTCCCTCGCCACAGGGTTATTGTCGACCCATCAACCGCCAACCTGGCGCCCGAAGGGCCAGGTTCGAGTGAATCAGGTCGCCACGTTCAGGTGTTTCCCTACAGTGGCGATGTTATCCAGTGAGTACTGCCGGCTGAGGTTGGCGATCATTCTGTTCAACGCTTCGCTGACATTGGCCTGTTCGGTGGAGCTGTCGCTGCGGCGACCGGCCTGCAAGGCGCTGCTCAGTTCGCTGGCAGTGACGGTGGCGTCGCCATCGGCATCGAGCTGGCTGAACAGCTCTTCACTGGAGGCCTGTTGCGGTGGTGGCGGTGGCGCAAGGCTGGCGGCGAGTTCGTCGAGGCTGACAGTGCCGTCTTCATTCTTGTCCAACGCCGAGAACACTTGCTGGCTGTCGGCATCGCTGCCAGTGCTGGCCAGGCCGTTGCTCAACTCATCGCTGCTGACCACGCCATCACCGTCGGTGTCCAGGACACTGAGCAGCGCATCGGCCAGTTCGGTATTCGGCGCCTGGTCCCGTGGCGGCGGAGGTGGTGGCGCCATTGCGGCCATTTCCTCGCTGCTCAGGTCACCGCTGCCGTCACTGTCCAGGTCGCCGAAATTGTCGCTCAGGCTGACCAGGATGCCATCGTCGCTTTTCTGCGACAGGGCGGTGCTCAACTCTTCCTGATTGACCGAACCGTCGCCGTCACTGTCGAGCTTGCTCAGCAGTTCCTTTTGAAACTGCTGGCTGCGGGCACTGCTGGTGGCGGTACTGCTGGTGCTGGTATAGGTCGAGTAACTGCTGACGCTACCAATCATGGGCGCTCTCCTTGGGCTGGGATAGCCGGTGGGTGCACCGGCTTATGCAGCCTCTGCGGGGGAGTTGTCGGGGGTATGTGGAGTTTGTACCGAGAGAAATACACAGCGTTCGCCCCTGTGGGAGCGAGCTTGCTCGCGATGGCGGTGTATCAGTCCACCTTGATGTGCCTGACAGGCCTCTATCGCGAGCAAGCTCGCTCCCACAGGGGAGATAAGAGGGCTTAGAGACGAGGCAGGCTGATCACCGCCGTCAAACCGCCCCCTGGCGTCTCTTCGAGGGTCAATTGCCCGCCCAGGCGTTCGGTGGCTTCCCGGGCGATGGTCATGCCCAGGCCGACGCCGCCGGAGTTACGGTTGCGTGAGCCTTCCAGGCGAAAGAACGGCTCGAACACGGCCTCGCGTTTGTCCGCCGCAATACCGGGACCATGGTCGATGACTCGAATCAGCACCTGCTTGTGTTGGTCTTCCAGGCTAATCAAGGCATGACCGGCGTAGCGCAGGGCATTGTCGATGAGGTTGTTGAGGCACGAACGCAGCGCCATCGGTTGCACCTGCAGCGGCGCGCAGGTACCGCTGACCTGCACATCGGCGCCCTGGTCCTGGGCGTTTTCGCTCAACGATTCCACCAAGGCCTGCACGTCCATCCATTGCAGCGCTTCACTGGTGCGCTGTTCGTGCAAGTAGGTGAGGGTGGCATCGAGCATGCCGATCATGTCGTCCAGGTCCTGGCGCATCTGGCCTTGCAGCTTGATGTCATCGATCTGCTCCAGGCGCAGCTTGAGCCGCGACAGCGGCGTGCGCAGGTCATGGGACACCGCGCCGAGCATGCGCGAACGCTGCTGCACCTGCTCGAGAATCCGTTGCTGCATCAGGTTGAACGTATGGGCTGCCTGTCGCGCCTCACGGGGGCCGTTTTCATCCAGCGGCGGGCTGTCGAGGTTTTCGCTCAAGCGCTCGGCTGCATCGCTCAGGCGCTGGATGGGTCGGGTCAGGAGCTTGGCGCCGTACCAGGCCGCGACGATCAGGAACACGAATTGAAAGGTCAGCGGCACCACCGGCCCGCCGAACCAGGGGCGCGCTGGACGGTTAGGGGGCGGGCCGAAGCGCGGGGGGCCTTCGGCTTGTCGGGAAAATCCCGGTGGCGGCCCGGGAGGCGGCCTGTCGTAGTGAGAAAACCAGGCAAACGCCAACAGATGCGCCAGGACAATCGCCAGCAACAGCACGCCAAACAGGCGGCCGAACAGGGAGTCGAGGCGCAGTTGCATCAACCGATGTCCCGCGCGTCGAACAAATAGCCCTCACCGCGCACGGTCTTGATCAGTTGCGGGGCCTTGGGGTCGTCGCCCAGCTTCTGGCGCAGGCGTGATACAAGCAGGTCGATGCTGCGGTCGAAGGCCTCGATGGAGCGCCCGCGAGCCGCGTCCAGCAGTTGTTCGCGGCTGAGCACTCGGCGTGGCCGTTCGATGAAGACCCACAACAGGCGGAACTCGGCATTGGACAGCGGCACCACCAGCCCATCGGCGGAGATCAGTTGGCGCAGCACGCTGTTGAGCCGCCAGTTGTCGAAACGGATATTGGCCCGCTGCTCGCTGCGGTCGTCGCGCACCCGGCGCAGGATGGTCTGGATACGCGCCACCAGCTCCCTGGGTTCGAACGGCTTGGCCATGTAGTCATCGGCGCCCAGCTCCAGGCCGATGATGCGGTCGGTGGGCTCGCAACGGGCGGTGAGCATCAGGATCGGGATGTCCGATTCGGCGCGCAGCCAGCGGCACAACTGCAAGCCATCTTCACCTGGCAGCATCAGGTCGAGCACGATCACGTCGAAGTGCTCGGCCTGCATTGCCTGGCGCATGGCCGCGCCATCGGTCACGCCGCTGGCGCGTATGCTGAAGCGGGCCAGGTAATCGACCAGCAGCTCGCGGATCGGCACGTCGTCATCGACGATCAGCGCGCGGGTGTTCCAGCGCTTGTCATCGTCGGGTACTTTTTGATCGCCAGAATTTGCAACAGGGGTGTTCTGCATGGATGCATCATCTGCCAGGTAGGCTGCCAACCGCAAAGCAGGCGGCGAGGTTGAGCCCTCAGCATAGGCTTCGTGCCGCGAGGCGTGAAGCGCTGAAAGGACGGGTTGCGGTGGCGGACGGTAGCGTGTCGACGTGTTGTACGCATGTCATGAATGTATCGGCTTCGACACAAAGGCCGGTATCGTCCATGCTGCTGGGGGGATGATGAGATTTACCGATCATCGGGTCCCGCACGGGCGCTCGTTCCGCTACAATGCGCGCCGATTTCGACTTGCCTGAGAGCCCGCTCATGTCCGCCTGCCAGACGCCCATTATCGTCGCCCTGGATTTTCCCACCCGTGACGCCGCCCTGAAGCTGGCCGACCAGTTGGACCCCAAGCTTTGCCGGGTCAAAGTCGGCAAGGAACTGTTCACCAGTTGTGCTTCGGAAATTGTCGGGACCCTGCGCGACAAGGGTTTCGAAGTGTTCCTGGACCTGAAGTTCCACGATATTCCCAACACCACCGCCATGGCCGTCAAGGCCGCTGCGGAGATGGGCGTGTGGATGGTCAACGTGCATTGCTCCGGTGGCCTGCGCATGATGGCGGCCTGCCGTGAAGTGCTGGATCAGCGCAGCGGCCCGAAACCGTTGCTGATCGGCGTGACCGTGCTGACCAGCATGGAGCGCGAGGATCTGGCCGGGATCGGCCTGGACGTCGAGCCCCAGGAGCAGGTGCTGCGGTTGGCGGCGCTGGCGCAGAAGGCCGGCCTGGACGGTCTGGTCTGTTCGGCCCTGGAGGCCAGCGCCCTGAAAGCGGCTCACCCGTCGCTGCAACTCGTGACGCCGGGGATTCGTCCGACGGGCAGCGCCCAGGACGACCAGCGTCGCATCCTGACTCCGCGCCAGGCGCTGGACGCCGGTTCCGATTACCTGGTGATCGGCCGTCCGATCAGCCAGGCCGCCGATCCGGCTAGGGCGCTGGCGGCGGTCGTGGCCGAACTGGCCTGACCTGACCCCGAAGATCCCTTGGTGTGGGAGTGAACCTGTGGGAGCGAGCTCCCACAGTGGTTTTGTGTCAGACCTTGAGCACTAGCTTCCCGAAGTTCTCCCCACTGAACAATTTGGTCAGTGTCTCGGGAAATGTCTCCAGGCCTTCGACAATGTCTTCCTTGCTCTTGAGCTGCCCCTTGGCCATCCAGCCGGCCATTTCCTGCCCGGCGGCGGCGAACTGCGCGGCGTAGTCCATGACCACGAAGCCTTCCATGCGCGCCCGATTGACCAGCAGCGACAGGTAGTTGGCGGGACCCTTTACCGCTTCTTTATTGTTGTACTGGCTGATTGCGCCGCAAATTACCACGCGGGCCTTGAGGTTCAAGCGACTGAGCACGGCATCGAGGATGTCGCCCCCGACGTTGTCGAAATACACATCCACGCCCTTGGGGCATTCGCGCTTGAGGCCGGCGTGGACGTCTTCGTTCTTGTAGTCGATGGCGCCGTCGAAACCCAGTTCATCGACCAGGAACTTGCATTTGTCGGCCCCGCCGGCGATGCCCACCACGCGACAGCCTTTGATCTTGGCGATCTGCCCGGCGATGCTGCCCACCGCACCGGCGGCACCGGAGAGCACCACGGTCTCGCCAGCCTTGGGCGCGCCGACGTCCAGCAGGGCGAAATAGGCGGTCATGCCTGTCATGCCCAGTGCGGACAAATAACGTGGCAGCGGTGCCAGTTTCGGATCGACCTTATAGAAACCTCTTGGCTCGCCGAGGAAATAATCCTGCACCCCCAGCGCACCGTTTACGTAGTCCCCGACGGCGAACCCCGGGTTGTTGGAGGCAATTACCTGGCCGACACCCAATGCCCGCATCACTTCGCCGATGCCGACCGGCGGGATATAGGACTTGCCCTCGTTCATCCAGCCGCGCATGGCCGGGTCCAGGGACAGGTATTCGTTTTTCACCAGGATCTGGCCGGCTGCCGGTTCGCCGACCGGTACTTGCTGATAGGTGAAAGTCTCGCGGGTCGCCGCGCCTATCGGGCGTTTGGCGAGCAGGAACTGGCGATTGGTCTGGGCAGTCATGGCGGGCACTCAAGATGAATGAAGCCTTGTTGATAGACCTTCGAAGCGCTTGTCGCAAGGTTTGCTGACATAGCGAATGCAGTTCGATCCAACCCAGTGATAGTTCGCCTGGGGGCCTTATCACTGGCGCCCATGAGTGCTCAAACGGCAGTTGGATAGTGCTGCCGCGCCCTCGGGACCTGTGACTAGACTGGCGGCATCTCCCGCATTCTTCGAGGAACAGACAATGAGCATGACGTTTTCCGGACAGGTCGCCGTGGTTACCGGCGCTGCCGCTGGTATCGGCCGGGCCACTGCCTTGGCGTTCGCGGCAGAGGGCCTGAAAGTGGTGGTGGCCGACCTGGACGTGGCGGGCGGCGAGGGCACGGTGCAGTCGATTCGTGATTCGGGCGGCGAAGCGGTGTTCGTGCGCTGCAACGTGACGCTGGAAAACGATGTGCAGCAACTGATGGACGAAGTGATCAAGACCTACGGTCGCCTTGACTACGCCTTCAACAACGCCGGGATCGAGATCGAGAAGGGCAAGTTGGCCGACGGTACCCTCGATGAGTTCGACGCGATCATGGGGGTCAATGTGAAGGGCGTCTGGCTGTGCATGAAATACCAACTGCCATTGCTGCTGGCCCAGGGTGGCGGGGCGATCGTCAACACCGCCTCGGTGGCGGGCTTGGGGGCAGCGCCGAAGATGAGCATCTATGCGGCGTCCAAGCATGCCGTGATCGGCCTGACCAAATCGGCCGCCATCGAATACGCCAAGAAGAAAATCCGCGTCAATGCAGTCTGTCCGGCGGTGATCGACACCGACATGTTCCGTCGTGCCTATGAAGCAGACCCGAAGAAGGGCGAGTTCGCCAATGCCATGCACCCGGTGGGGCGTATCGGCAAAGTCGAGGAGATCGCCAGCGCCGTGCTGTATTTGTGCAGCGACGGTGCGGCTTTCACCACGGGCCATTCCCTGGCGGTGGACGGCGGCGTCACAGCGTTCTGAGGGCGTGCCCATTAGCTTGTAGGACGAAGCCCGCACTGGTTGCGGGCTTTTTCGTGTGAGGCCGAAAAAACCTCGGAACGGCCCTCAATGTGTTTCAAAGGGTGAGAATCGATGGTTTTGGCGACGTTGTCGTACATCGTCCCGTAGCGGCCTGTGCTTAACTGTTTCCGGAAATAAAACAAACGCTTAGGAGCTTGGTTACTCATGGAGTTGAGAATCGACCGACAGGCCCTGGTGCCTGTCGTGCAGCAAATCGTTGACGCGCTGACCGGCTGGATCCGACAGGATGCGGTGCAACCGGGAACTCGGCTGCCATCCGTGCGCCAACTGGCGCGGGAGAACCTGCTCAGCCAGTCCAGCGTCAATGAGGCGTGTGAACGCCTGGTCGCCCAAGGCTTGTTGGCGTCCCGCCATGGTTCCAGCTTTTTTGTCGCCCCACCCCCTCCGCCCGAGCCCACCGATCAGAATCGACAGCAAGACACGTTCACCGACGGGGGCGACAGCTCGCAATGGGAATTGAAGCTGGGGTGTGGCGGGCTGCCCGAGAGCTGGCGTGAAAGCGATGACCTGGGCTACGCGATCCGTCAGGTCACTCGCACCGACATGGCGGGATTGTTCAACTACAGCACGTCGTTGGGGCTGCCTGCCCTGCGTGAGCAACTGTCCAGGCGCTTGAAACAATTCAATATCGAGGCCGATAAAGACCTGATCCTGACCACCACCGGGGCGACCCACGGGCTGGACCTGATCGTACGGACACTGTTGCCGCCGGGTTCCTGCGTGGTCGTGGAGAGCCCCGGCTATTCAAGCCTGTTCGACCTGCTCAGGTTGCACGACATCGACATGATCGAACTGCCCAGGACCCCGCGCGGCCCGGACGTCGATGCGCTGCAAGACCTGCTGGCGATGCACCGGCCCACTGCGCTGTTCGTCAACAGCGCCTGCCATAACCCGACCGGCACCAGCCTGGCTCCGGCCGTCGCTCAACGGCTGCTGCAATTGACGAGGGAGCACGGCGTACTGGTGATCGAAGACGATGCCTATGGCGATTTCCAGAGCTCGGCACGGACCCGGCTGGCGGCACTGGATCCGGAGGTGGTCTACGTGGGCAGCTTCTCGAAAACCCTGAGCAGTTCGTTGCGCGTCGGTTTCGTGGTGGCCGGGCCTTCCATCATCGCGCGCCTGAGCGAGGTCAAGGGCATTACCAGCATGGGTGGCTCGCGGTTCTGTGAGTCGGTCCTTGCCTGCCTCCTGGCCAATGGTGCCTATCGCAAGCTGGTCCAGCGCCAGCGGCAGCGTCTGGGTGCCGATATGGCGGCGCTGTTGCAGGTACTGGAAGACGCCGACTGGGAGGTCTTTGGCAAACCGGCCGGCGGGCTTTTCATCTGGGCAAGACCGCCATTGTGTGACTACGCTGGAGTACAACGTCTGGCCAGGCGTTGTGGCGTGCTGCTGTCTTCGCGTAGCGCATTCAGCCCTTCGGGCGCCGACAGCGACTGGCTACGGATCAACGTGGCGTATGCCCGTGACCCCAGGGCGCTGGCGTTCTTCCGGGCCGCGGCTCTGGATCGACCTCTAGTGTCCTGAAAACGACGCGGCTGTAGCTTTTTGCCATTATTCCGACGCCAGCATCTTGTGTTGCAGGGCGTCTCGTTGCGAATCTGCAATCAACACACGCTGGCAGAGGACTGAGCGCAATGATTTCGGCCGTGCAAGGACGTTTTGCCAACCTCGGTATGGCAAAGAAACTGGGTATCGGATTTGTCCTGGTGCTGTTGCTGACCGCAGTGGTCGCGGCCATCGGTGTCTGGTCCCTGCAGACCATCAGCTATCGCTTCGATGGCCTGAAACAGATGTCCTCCCTCAACAGCGGGTTGCTCAAGGTCAGGCTGCTGGAGCAGGAATACGCCTCGCGCTCCGATCCCAAGACGGCCGACGCCCTGCGCCAGGGCGTCGATGGGCTGGTGGCCCAGGCGAACGAACTCAAGGTGCAGTCGGCTGCCAACGTGCCAGTGATGAACGACGTGGAGCAGGCGCTGGCCGCGTATCGCAAGGCGTTCGACGAATTTGTCGGGTTGAGCCAGAGCAAGGACCTGGCGCTGGAAATGGCCAGTTGGTCGGTGTCCAGCGTCGCCAATAACCTGGATGTGTTGCAGGCCGGGCTGGCGGATGACGGCGCCTATACCTTGAAAGATTCCGAGGGCAAGGAGGGTGCCGAGTTCATCGAGCAGGCCAACCAGGTCAGCGAAGTATCACGCTTGATGTTGCAGGCCATGAACGAAGCACGGGTCCGCCTGGACCAGAGCCGCAAAGGCAATGTCGAGGGCGCCGGAGAAGGCAGCATCGAACAGGCCGAGCAGGCGATGAAACAGGCCGAAGTGCTCAAGACCACGGTCAAGGACCCGGGTTACCAGACCGTGCTGAATGAAGTGGCCGGGCATATCGCCGGGTTCAATGAACAATTGGCCGAATACACCGGCCTGCTGGCGAAGGAAAAAGTCGTCTACCAGCAACTGCACGAGCGGGCCGACCAAGTGGTGGCGCGGGTTGACCAGGCCTTCAGTGCCGAAGACCAGGCCATGCAGACCGAGCTGAAGAAAAATTCGCTGCTGATCATCGGTTCGTCGGCCTTGGCGTTGCTGGTGGGATTGATCGCGGCGTGGGTCATAACCCGGCTGATCGTGACGCCGCTGCGCAGTGTCATTCGCGTGGCCCGGCAGATTGCGTCGGGTGACTTGAGCGCCACGGTCGAGGTGACGCGCCGGGATGAAATTGGTCAGTTGATGCAGGCGATGCAACAGATGGGCGCGGGGCTGAGCAGTATCGTCAGCGGCCTGCAGGCCGGCATCGAGCAGTTGGCCAATTCGGCCCAATCGCTGTCGGCCGTGACTGAACAGACCAACCTGGAAGTCAGCAGCCAGAAAGAGGAAACCGAGCAGGTCGCCACGGCGATGAACCAGATGACGGCGACTGTGCATGATGTGGCACGCAACGCCGAGGAAGCCGCACAAGCGGCCCAGACCGCCGACGACAAGGTCGAAAGTGGCCAGCAGGTGGTGCGGCAGAGCATGGTGCGCATCGAGCAGTTGGCCGATTCGGCCACGTCGGCCAGCTCCAGCATCGAGAGCCTCAGCGCCGAGATCCAGAACATCGGCACGGTGCTGAGTGTGATCAAGAGCGTGGCCGAGCAAACCAACCTGTTGGCACTCAATGCCGCTATCGAGGCGGCCCGGGCCGGGGAACAGGGCAGGGGCTTTGCGGTCGTGGCCGATGAGGTGCGGGCATTGGCCAGGCGCACGCAACAGTCCACCGAGGAGATCGAGCGACTGGTGAGTGCCCTGCGTTCAGCGGCCCAGGCTTCCGTGCAGCAGATCCAGAGCAGCGGCGAGTTGGTGAAGATGGCGGTCAGCGATGCACTGCAGACCGAAAGCGCCTTGGGCAGTATTGCGGCGGCGGTATCGCTGATCCAGCAGATGAATCAACAGATCGCGGCGGCGGCCGAGCAGCAAAGTTCGGTGGCCGAGGAGATCAATCGCAGTGTCACCAGCATTCGCGCCAGCGCCGATCAATCGTCCCTGGCGATGCGCGGCAATGCCGCTTCCAGCATCGAGCTGGCGCAGTTGGGGGTTGAGCTGAAAGGGATGGTGGGGCATTTCAAGTTGTGAGCCGGTGGTGGCTCGACATATACCCTGTGGCGAGGGAGCTTGCTCCCGTTTGAGTGCGGAGTACTCATCATTAAAGAGCGGCTACGCCCGAAGCCCGCGGCGTCGGACCGGCCCAGCGAGAGCGAGCACCCTCGCCACAAGGGTGCTTGATCCAGCCAAGTAATCTCAGTCGTAAACCTTCTTCTTCTTCCACTCGTCGTTGACTTCGGCGTCCTTCAGCCCTTCGGTCAACTGGTTGACCTCGCCTTCGACCGGCTGGGTGCTGGCCAGGACCTGGGCATTGGCGCGGGCCAGGAGTTTCTCCAGGTAGGCCAGTTGTTCGGCGTAGACCTGGGGTTCCTGTTGCTTGCGCAGGTACTGCACGCCGCGCTCGAAGGCCAGGCGGGCCTGCCCGGGTTGTTCTTGCTGCAGGGCTTGCTGGCCGAGGTTGTTGAAGAACTCGATGTGCAGCAGTACCAGGATGTGCCGCACTTCGCGAATCCAGCGCTTGGCTTCGTTAGACGGCAGGAAACCGTCCTGGGCGGCGCGAGTGATCTGGCCGTGCAAGGCCTCGAGCAGAAAACGTACGTCCTTGGCCTTGGCTTCTGTCAGGATCGGTGCCGGTGGATTGTTCACCGGGATCGACTCACCTTGGGCGGCCAGTGCGCTCAATTCGTCCAGGCGTGCCTTGACCGCGGAATTGGTCTTGTCCAGGTTTAGCAAACGCTGGCAGGCGTTCATCTCAAGGCGCGTCATCAACAACTTCAGGGCAGGGGTCATCAACTGCCCGGGGAAGGTTTCGGTGAGCTCGCCACAGCGACGCATGCGGTCGTTGAGTTCTACCTTGGTGCGGGCCTTTTCCAGCTTGTTGTTTTCCACCACGTGGTTCATGTAGCCAATGGCGATCAACAGGGCGATCCCGGCTACGACGAGCAGGGTGATCATGAGTGGTGTCACCGGTAAGACCTCTTTATTGTGGTACGCATGTCATCAGTGTAGTGGCTTGGCTTTTAAGCGCATAGGCCCGAGCGACGCGATTAGACGGGCGTCGTGCTGTTTATAGGAAGCATAAACGGGTGGATGCACATTGCCATCATTTGCCGGGCGCGACTATAGCGTCTCGGCGGCTGACAGAATATAGGCGTCAGAGACCGGGCGGACAAAATGTCCGGATTGCCCCCAAACCGGGCGAAGTCATTGATTTAAATAAATTTATATCTGGGGGTTGACGACCCTTCAATCCATCCATAGAATGCGCGCCACTTACAGCGTAAAGCACTCAGCTAAACGCTCTAAGCAGTGAATGTTGTACGTGTGTCCCCTTCGTCTAGTGGCCTAGGACACCGCCCTTTCACGGCGGTAACAGGGGTTCGAGTCCCCTAGGGGACGCCAATGCGGGAATAGCTCAGTTGGTAGAGCACGACCTTGCCAAGGTCGGGGTCGCGAGTTCGAGTCTCGTTTCCCGCTCCAATTTTAAACAGCGTTGCTTTCGGGCAGGGCTGAGTGAAACCAGAACCAAATCTTCGGAGGCGGATCTGGGCACTGGAACACACACCATGTGTTCCGGGCAGCGTGTCCCCTTCGTCTAGTGGCCTAGGACACCGCCCTTTCACGGCGGTAACAGGGGTTCGAGTCCCCTAGGGGACGCCATTTGCGGGAATAGCTCAGTTGGTAGAGCACGACCTTGCCAAGGTCGGGGTCGCGAGTTCGAGTCTCGTTTCCCGCTCCAAATTCAAAAAAACGCCGCTCATTTGAGCGGCGTTTTTTTATGCGCGTAAAAAGGCCATCTCAATGCCCAGGGTTATGTATCCGGCGCTCAAGGGCCTTTAACCAGCGATTTGCCTTGTATGAGGGGGCTGGCGACGATTTTCCTTAATATTGAAGGGGAGTGGAGAATACTTCCTGCAAAATTTAAGGGAAAACGCTTAGTAAGATTAATAGTTCATTCCTAAAGAAATGCACTTCTCCTAACCTTCCAGTACCCCTTCTGGAGATGCATTTATGCTGATATTCGTTAAATCGATGGTCATTGGGCTGTGCATTGCAGCCCCTGTAGGACCCATTGGGCTGTTGTGCATACAGCGAAGTCTGATGCTTGGGTGGAGAGCCGGTTTCGCGACGGGATTGGGTGCGGCCACAGCCGATTCGATCTATGGATTCATCGGTGCCCTGGGTGTCACCGCCATCATTGCGACGCTCATCAGCTTTAAACCCTGGTTGTGTATTTTTGGTGGGTTGTTCCTCGCCTACATTGGTTATCAGACAATACGATCGAAGAGCGGCTCGACGGCCATGGCGGGTGAGCGGGCCAATATGTTCAAAGCCTACTCGACCACGCTGTTCCTGACCCTGTCGAACCCCATGACCATCTTGTCGTTTATCGCGATATTTGCCGCGTTGAGTGATGGTATGGCCAGTGACCAAGGCGGCCAGCACGCCTTGCTGCCGATGGTGACCGGTATCTTCCTGGGCTCGGCTGCCTGGTGGCTGGGGTTGAGTGGGTTCTCCTCCATTTTCAAAGCGCGGATTGCCGAATCAAAGCTAAGGCTGATCAACTACTTTTCAGGGGCAACCATCACCGTCCTGGGGGCCTACCAGGTCGCCACTGGCGTCATGCTGGCCACGGGAGCCTGACCCGGAGCTTATGCCTCGCTGAGCGAGGCATAAGCCTTGGTATTCCCCCTGCAATACACGCAGACGTTTTATTGCAGCTTGAACTCGACGTACGCCCTGAAACGGCCTATCGCCTGGGTGATTTGCGAGGTGGTTGCATTGCTGAACGACAGCCTGACCTGGGTGGTGGCCTCATTCATCAGCGAAAACAAGGTGGTGGGAAATACAATCACCTTGAACAACCTGGCGCATTCGCGCATTTCAGAATATCCAAAGGCGAAAGGCAGCTGCACGTTGATGAAGAAGCCGCCTGCCGGATGATTCCAGCTGACCGCTCTTTGGGCGCCGACCTTGAATGGGAATTCGCGCTCAAGGCATTCAAGCATGTGATTTCTTTTCTTTGTGTAAGACA
Source organism: Pseudomonas sp. KB_12 (assembly GCF_052114545.1). NCBI lineage: Bacteria > Pseudomonadati > Pseudomonadota > Gammaproteobacteria > Pseudomonadales > Pseudomonadaceae > Pseudomonas > Pseudomonas sp. KB_12. The sequence continues at coordinate 75,873 of NZ_JBFREY010000021.1, forward strand.
ACACCCTGGGTTGGTTCAGCCCTTTCAACGAGTAGTCGTGCTCGATCAGCAAGCCTGCGACAACCGCTTGGCACAGAGCGGGGGTATTCACCGTGATCAGGCTTTTGGCCTTGCTCAATCGGCCGCTGAAGGACATGACCCCCGTGCCCTCTGGGGCGACCACATAGCCCATGCGCAAGCCCGGGAAAATCGATTTGGCAAACGAGCCCAGCAAGAACACCCGACGGCTGTCGATGGACTTCATGGACGCAATGGCATCGCCGTCGTACCTGAAGTAACGGTAGGCGGTGTCTTCGAGGATGAAAAAGTTCTTTTCATCGGCCAGGGAGAGCATGGCTCTCCTGTTGTCATGGGAAAGGCTGTCGGCGGTAGGATTGCTAAAGTCCGCAATTGCATAAAGCGCCTTGATTCTTTCACCTCTGGATTCCAGTGCTTCGATGAGCCTGCGCAGGGCGATCGGATCAAGAAAGGCAGCCATGGGGACGGGGGCTACTTTTATCCCCAGCAATTTTGCGATGCCCGTGATCCCGGAAAACACCGGGTCAGGTACCAATAAAACCCCACCGCCTTCAAAAATGGACAGGAGCGTCAAGGTGCAGGCTTCTTGAAAGCCCATGCACACCACAATGCTTTCAGGGTTGGAAACGTTGATCGCTTCATCCACCTGCAAATGGTTGGCGATTATTTCATTGATGATTCCAGAGGTTTTTCCATATTGGCAAAGCAGCGTCGCCAGTGACTGTTCGGTGCCGGCAACGTGATCCTTGTATTGGGCCAGGCCCCTGTCGATGAGCGAAGGGTCGCACTGCTCGTCATCGGGTCGACCGGAGGCCAGTGAAATGGCCTCCGGGTTTTCTTGGGCAATGGAGTTCAGTAGGTGGATGACGTTCAGGATGGGGTCGTCGAATATCGTGTTTTCGAATGCGCTGGACACTTCGCTTCTCCATAAAAAAAGCAACGAGCCATTGAAGGCCCGTTGCTCATGATCAACACCCGCTACGCAGGATCGAGTGAGCGTTCTTGATCGACCTTGCTCTGCGTGGCTTCGAATGCTTGCAGCAGGTCCTCCTTGAGGTCTTCCAGGTCCTCCAGGCCAAAGCACAATCGAACCAGGCCTTTCTCGATGCCCATGTCCGCTTTTTCCCGATCCGTCATCGAGGCATGGCTGCCGCTGAAGGGCTGGGCAACCATTGATGTCACGCAGGCCATTCCAGTGCCCGTGCCAAACCATTTGAGCGCGCTGGTGAACGTTTTGTAGAAGGGAACCAGATCGGGTCGAATATCAACAAACACGATGCCGCCATAACCGGTTAGCTGTTTGCCATCGACGCGTGGGTAATAGACATGCTCAATAAAAGGCAGCTCACGCAGATAGTTGAGCATGCTGGATGTCGTCTGGCTGTGTTTCTCCATGCGCAGGTTGAATGTCTGCATGCTTCTGCGAAGCAACCATGCGCTATTGGGGGTTAATATCGTGCCCGAATAAAAGCGGCCTTCAAGCAGGCGGTTATAAATCTTCTCGTTGTTGACCAGAACCAGGCCGCCCATGACATCGCTATGCCCAGAGAAGTATTTGGTTGCGCTGTACAGGGAAATGTCGGCGCCAAAATTCAACGGCTTCTGGAATATCGGCGTGGCCCAGGTATTGTCAACGACTACCAGCGCCTGCGGGTTGATTTGCTTGACGGCCCGGCTGACTGCATGAATATCAATGTCTTTCAGGAACGGATTGGTCGGTGTTTCGAAAATGACCATGTCGACGTTCGCCGGCAATGCCTTCAACCCGTCTGCCGTGGTGAGATCCAGAATCGTCAGGTCTGCGCCGATACGTGCCGCATACCGCTGGAACAATTTATAAGAGCAGCCATAGATGTATTTGTTGATGACCAGTGAAGCACCCGGTTTCAACAGTTCCAACACCATGTAGATGGCGCTCATCCCGGTGCTGTAGGCCAGGGCATATTCGCTGCCCTCCAGAGATGCGACAACCTGTTCCAATTCACTCACATTGGGATTGGCCTTCCTTGAGTAGAAGAAGGCCGAGTCAGCGCTGAAGGCGCTGCACTGATAAATAGGCGTGACCGAAGGGCGCGCGTCCCGGTCATCGACCTTGATATGAAGTATTTCAGTAGACACTTTCATGCCTGGCTGACCAGTTTGATGACCTGTTCATACATGTTCTGCTTGCCCTCGTAACCAATGGTCGGGGTAATGTCGTTTTGCGAAATACCAATTTCTTCAATCGATTCCGTGGGGAAGTGAGCCCTGTCGAATACTTCATGAAGGTTCGAGTTCACCCCGTTGGGCAGCCAGACCTCAGGACCGGTTTCATCGATGCGTGCCTTGGCAATAATGAATCGATAGCTTTCGTGTGGCCGCAGCGTCAGTGATTTCCAATCGCTGTTGTGCCCGTCCGTATAGTTGCGCCGCAGGTAGACGGTCTGTTCGAAATCTTCGGTATTGAGCACTTGGGCGTGCAGCGACACGATATCCCCATGCCACTCGAACTTGCGTTTCTCGTAAGCGCTCAGCGCGTCCTCGCGCAGCTCGACAGGGGCGTTCGCCTGATGCTCGCCGAGCAATTTGAAATGCGCATCGTGCCCGCATTGAGAGCAGCAACCCTTGCTGTCCAGCCCGATGATTTCAGCGTTCAAACCGTAGCGGGTGACGAGCAGGGCGTTACATTTGTTGCAGCTGGTATTGGTTCCCTCGACGTCATTCACGTTGCCCAGATAGACATGCTCAACGCCCATGCTCCGAGCAACGTCCCGAGCCTTCAGCAGCCGGTCCACAGGGGTACGGATGCTGTTGCTCATCTTGTAATCGGGGTGGAACCTGACGAAGTGCAGCGGCACATTCGGGCCCAGTTCATCCAATACCCACTGGCTGATTTTCCGGGCCGTTTCCTCGTCGTCGCTGATGTCGGTCACCATCAAGGTGCTGACCTCGACATATTTGCCGGCGTCGTAGACCTTCTTGATACCCGCCAGGACTGGCTCTACCCAGCCGGTGGTGACCTTGCGGTAGTATTCCGGGGAAATGGATTTCAGCGAAATCGAGAAAATATCAATAACCGGCAGTAATTCATCAATGGCTTCTTCACTGATAAAGAACGCCGATTTATACAGGTTGATCAGGCCCGCTTCCTTGGCCAACTTTGCCGTGTCGAGGATGAATTCATGCCAGACAACGGGATCGTTATACGTCCAGGAAATGACGCGTATTCCGTGCTTGAGTGCGGTTTCCACAACTTGTTCAGGGGTGTAGTAGTAAACGTCTTTGTCGGTGACGTACTTGGCTTGCGAGGTCTTCCAGTTGTGGCAATAACCACAGTTGAGCATGCAGCCGATATTGCCCAGGGACAGGATCCGCTCTCCAGGGGCAAAGTGGAAAACGGCTTCGGTCTCAATCGTTTCTTCCGTGCTGTGAACGCCTTTGCCGTAGTTCAATGTAACGAGTCTGCCGCCGCGGTTTCCGCGCACTTTGCAAAAACCTACCTTGCCCTCCTGTATGACACAATTTCGTGGGGAGAGATGACACTTGACGACGCCCCCCGGAAGTATTTCTTCCAGTTTTGCCGGGCTGCTTTCCAAGGTCCAGTTCTTATTTTTTGTAGTGTCCATCTTTCTCAGTCCTCATCACGGAAGTTGCTATCAATATCATCGGTTGAAAAAGTCGAGGCGAAACAATCCCGCTGCCATGGATGGCAACTATCTTTATGGGTATTAGTAGGCGGATGAAGCGCGAATCAATCCATAGTTCTTGAGAGAAAAGCGCTTGGCATTCATGTTCATGAAGGGTTGAATAAGCGGGCCGATCACTAGCAGGAATGCAATCGTTCCCACGCCGAACGGGCCGCCTAAAAGCCATCCGCTCGAAAAGATGCCGATTTCAATGATCATTTTGGCTCTGGTGAATGACCAGCCCCACTTGGAGACCATGGTCAGGACCACCAGGTCCATGATTCTGATTCCAATACCGCTCATGATGATCAACGCGGAGGAGTAGGCACATAACATCAGTCCCGTCGCCAATAACGTGTACTCATTCATTCTCGCGATCAAATACTCTCCGAGCCCCAACCATGACCAGAGATCAATCAACAGACCGGTCAGTGTTGTTGTAATAAAGGGACTTATCGGCGGGTATTTTTTGTTCCAGAGCATCCACCATGTGAGGAAGAAGAGGGACACGATAGCCGAACAAATGCCCATGCCAAGCATAAGTATTTTATCGATGGAAATGATCAAGACGTCTAATGGATCGGTACCCAGTTGACTGATGATGAAGCACTTGGCACCCAGCGAAAAGAAGCCGACACCCGTCAAGTACATGAGGATCTGGTCCTTCTTGAAGCGGCGAAGATTTAGTACTTGCGTGCCAATGTGCTGGGTGAAAGAGTATGACTTTTTTCCACACTTTATCTTTTCATCTTCCATGCGAATACCATCCCTGGAGAGAATATTTTATTATGAGTGCGTCACGCTAAAGAGCAGGGCTATTGATTGCCCTCGGCTTTCAGGCTGGAAATAGACTAGCGTCCTGCTTTATTTTGGTGCATGCTTTTTTTAATGAAAAACGCGCGCTTTTCATTAAAATTTATACTTTTAACCGGGGAAAACGCACATGGATCGTATAGACGTCAAAATCCTGGGTAAGGTACAGGACTGTGGTCGCATTTCCATCACAGAGCTTTCCAAGCACGCAGGTCTTTCTATTCCTGCCACCAATGACAGGTTGCGCAAACTTGAAGACTCAGGGGTCATCAAGGGCTATTGCGCTCAGTTAGATCCAACCAAACTGGGGTACGGCATATCAGCTGTCGTCGGCATCACCACCCTCAAGCCGGCGAAATCCAAACTGATCGCGACGCTCACCGACATACCCGAAGTCGTTGAGTGCCTGCACATCACGGGAAACGACTCCTATCTGATCCGGATCTACGCCAGATCCATGGCTGAGATCGAAGACATTATTGCGAAAATCAATGCCTACGGTGAGACGCGGACGAGCATTGTCCTGTCCATTCCTATCGAGAGAAGAAAGCTCGCCCCATGAGCCTGGGTGCTGCGCACTGACTACGTGCCTTGCTAAACAAATAGGGCTCACCCCTCAAGACTGTGCACCAGGTTTTCAATCGCTTCCAGAGCCGCTTCATCCACAGAGGGTGGCGCAGGACGTGCGCTGCGTACCTGGTACGCAAGACGGTACTCACTGGGGGTGCAACTGGCGTATTGCTTGAAGGCGCGGGCGAAGTAGGACGGGTCCTTGAAGCCGGCCTCGTAGCCGATGCTGGTGATGGGCATCTGGCTGTTGTCGAGCAGTTCCTTGGCAAAGCTCATGCGTTTGTTCAGCACGTAGTCGGTGAAGCCGAGTCCGTTGGCTTCCTTGAACACCCGGCTGAAGCGAAATGTGGTCATGCCGCAGCGCTTGGCCAGATCGCGCTGATCGATGCTTTCGCGAAAATGCTGGTCGATGTACAGCATGATGTGGCTGAGGGCCTGGTGTTTCTGGTGCCCGGAGGTCAGGCGGATACTGTCCGGCAGGGTCGGGGAGTGGTCGATCTGCGAGGTCTTTGCCCGGCCATTGGTATTGCGACGCAACTCGCACAGTTGCACCACGGCCGTCAGGTAGCGCCTTCTCTCGGCGGTAGACAGGGGCACCACCATGTATTCCCAGACGCTGGAGCGCATGGCCCACACCGCCAGTTCTTCGGAGTGCTGCACGGTGAACATGGTGATGGGGATGGCCGGAACGGTCCGCTTGATCTCCAACAGGCGCCGCAGGCCCGGCGTGTCCGGGCGATCGAAGTGGATGCAGATCATGTCGACCTGTTCCCCGCTGGGCAGCATGGCGTTCTTTGCCAGCGTGCAGTCGCAGCTGTCCTGGAACTGGGAGACGAGTTCCTGGGTGGACCGATCGTGAGTCAGATCGAACCATAACAGCTTTGGTTTTTCAGTCAGACTTGGCGCCATAGGACGACTACCCAGAGGTTCTTCCTGCCCTTTAGCTAGCAGTATTGTCACAGTGCTATCACTTCGCCGAATAAATTTTTATAAAAACCCGGTCTTTTAGCGCCGTCCCTGCCACGAGACGCTCGCGGGCGCCCGTTTGCGCTGCGGCACGGATGGATTTTCCGACCTCCTGGCGTTTCTCATCCCCCGCAAAAAAATCCTAGCGATGTGCAAAATCCTCCTAACGGCTATGACCACCTGCTGACTAGGGTTGCATCAGGCAGTTCGCAATGTACTGCCTCTTTGAAAAACAACCCCAATGAGGTGTGCGAAATGACTCTTCAAACTATCAAGGCTTCGGTACTGAAGTTCGCCAAAGATGAAGACGGCCTGACCATTGTGGAATACGCCGTGGCCGGTGGGTTGATCACGGTGGCTGTGGCGGCGATGTTCGTCTTGCTGGGCAGCGCTGTGAACACCCGGATTACCGCACTCTGCGCCGCGGTCAAGGGCTCTGCCTGCTGACAACCGCTCCCTTTCGGGAATGGGATGAAGCCCATCGAGGCGCCGGTTTCAGCATTGCCTGATAAAGCTTCGAAGTATTTGCTCAATGGGCTTCGCGTTGTTCTTTATCTGCCGGTTTTATGACCGTTGAAGTGAGGTAAATGACATGAAAGTTCAAAGACTCAGAACTTCGATAGTTAAGTTTATCGACGATGAAGACGGCCTGACCATTGTGGAATATGCCGTGGCCGGTGGGCTGATTACGGTGGCGGTTGCCGCGATGTTCGTTCTGCTGGGTGGTGCGGTGAATGATCGGATCACTGCGCTCTGCGCCGCGGTAAAAGGCTCTGCCTGCTAACTCCAACCGCACTATGGAGACGCATCATGTCCATGGAATTGCTGATGTCGACGGTATTGCTGCTAGGACTACTGGGTGTGGCGGTGGTGAGCGATCTGCTTCGCCACCGCATCCCCAACACGCTGGTGCTGTTGGGCCTGGCCTTGGGATTGGCCAGCCAGATTTATACAGACGGGATTGGCGGGCTCGGCGACAGCCTCTTGGGCATGCTGATCTGTTTCGCGCTGTTCCTGCCCATGTACGCGGTCGGTGGCATGGCCGCCGGTGACGTCAAGCTGATGACCATGGTCGGCAGCTTCCTGCCCTTTCATTACGCACTGTGGGCGGCGCTGTTCAGCCTGATCGCCGGCGGTGTATGCGGTTTCCTGATCGTCCTGGCCCGCGGCCAACTGCTCCAGACCCTGCAGCGCTACTGGTTGAGCGTCCGTGCGCAGGCGTATCTGGCGCCTACGTCGGATGAAGTGGCCGGCAAACCCTTTCCTTATTCGATTGCGATCCTGATCGGTACTTTGAACAGCGTTTACTGGCAACTGGTTGCCGGCGGCTGGGGAGTCTAGTCATGCATGTCATCAACGATAGCGATGCCTACCCCAGCGAACGGGAAGCGGTCCAACGCCTGGCGCCACAACCTTGCACCATTCGCGACACCGGCCTGACCGACAGCTTCCTGGGTGAGTTGGTGTGCAAGCACCTGCACGATGCCGGTGTGCTGGACATGTCGCGGCTGGTGGAGCGCCTGGCCCTGACCGGCGCGGTACTGGAAGAAGTCCTGGCGTTCCTGCGCAAGGACGGTCGCGTCGAAGTACTGGGCCAGTTGGGGCAATCAGGCGGGCAGACGCTGCGTTATGGCCTGACCGAGCGCGGCCGCAGTTCGGCGCGTGACGCCCTGGCCCGTAGCGGCTACATCGGCGCGGCGCCGTTCCCGGTGAGCACCTATCGCTCGCTGATCAAGATCCAGACCATTCACCATGGCCGCATCACCGCCAAGGACATGCACCAGGCGCTGGCCGGCATGGTGTTGAGCCAAGGCATGCTCGATCAGTTGGGCGTCGCCCTGAATTCCGGGCGGGCGATCATGATCTACGGCCCGGCGGGCACGGGCAAAACCTATGTCAGCAGCCGATTGATCCGGCTGTTCGCCGAGGCGATCTGGGTGCCCCATGCCATCGTCATCAACGAGTCGGTGATCGAGATCTACGACCCGCAGGTGCACCAGCGCCTGGATGACAACGGCCAATCGAACAACCTGATGCTCAACGAAGGCATCGACCGCCGGCTGCTGTGCTGCAAACGCCCGATCGTCATCACCGGCGGCGAGCTGAACATGGAACAGCTGGACGTGCGCTACGACCCGTTCACCCGGCAATACCAGGCGGCGTTGCAGCTCAAGGCCAGCAATGGCCTGTTCATCATCGATGACATGGGCCGCCAGCGCATGGCCCCGGCCGAATTGCTCAATCGCTGGATCGTGCCCATGGAGGAGAAGCGCGACTTCATCAACCTGGGCGGCGGCCGGCATTGCGAATTGCCGTTCGACCTGGTGCTGGTGTTTTCCACCAACCTCAATCCCCTCGAATTGGCCGACGAGGCCTTCCTGCGGCGCATTGGCTACAAGGTGCAGTTCGGCTACCTCAAGCCCGAGGAATACGAACAGATCTGGCGCCAGGAGTGCGAACGCTTGGGCATCCCCTATGACCCGCTGCTGGTGCGCTATGTCCTGCAGCGGTTGTATGCAGCCGAAGGCATGCCGCTGGTGCCTTGCCATCCCCGTGACCTGTTGAACATGGCGCTCGACCGCCAGCGTTACCTGGGCGGTTCCGGGCCCCTGTCGCCGCAAGAGCTGGAATGGGCCTGGCACAACTATTTCGTTCAGCTCGACTTCCTTTGATCTGGAGATACCGACATGAGCTCTCGTACGCTTCCGCTGATAGGCATTTCCCTGGTAATGGGCCTTGGTGCCGCATGGATGGCTGACTCCTGGCTGAGCGCGCGACTCAACGCGACCCCCGACGATCACTTGCGAAGCGTGGTGGTCGCCACGGTGGAAATCCCCTTCGGGCAAATGGTCGAGGCCCAGCAAGTCACGACCGTGCGCATGCCCATGGACACGATCCCGGACGACGCCTTCGATTCCAGCGAACAGGCCGTGGGCAAGATCGCCACCTTCGACATCCTGCGCGGCGACATCGTGCGGGGTGCGCGTCTGAGCGAGCACTTGGGCGGCAGCACCCTGGCTTCGCTGATCGCACCGGACAAACGGGCCATATCGGTGCGTGTGGATGATGTGGTCGGCGTGGGTGGCTTCCTCTTGCCGGGCAACCGGGTCGATGTCTTGGCGACCAAGACCACCAGTGCCGGCAGCAACAGTGCGACATCCCGGACTCTCCTGGAAAACCTGCGGGTACTGGCCGTGGACCAGACCGCAGGCACGGACAAGACCCAACCCGTAGTGGTGCGGGCCGTGACGCTGGAAATGTCCGCCACCGAAGCGGAATTGCTGGTCACCGCGCAGACCGAAGGCAAGCTGCAATTGGCCTTGCGCAACCCATTGAACCTGGAGAAGAAGGCCGTGGCCGTTGCGCCGCCAGCCCCTGCGCCGGTCATGGCGATGGCGGCGGCCCCAGTGCCAAAACCTGTGGTGCTGCGCAGTGCCAAGCCGCAAGGCGGGGCGATCACGTTGATCCGCGGGGTTGAAAGCAGCGTGATCAATGTTCGCTGAGTGACGCCTCCATGCCAGGCCGTTACGGGCCGTGGCGATGCCGATCCTCAAACGTTGTATGAGGGCTCGATGATGAATGCCAATATCCGGCGCCAGGGAGGGGCGGTGAGTGTACTGATGGTGATCGCCCTGGTGGCGATTTCCATGATGGCGGCCTTGGCCCTGGATGGCGGGCACATGCTGCTGAACAAGACGCGCCTGCAAAATGCGGTGGATGCCGCGGCCTTGGGCGGCGCCAAGACCCTGAGCCAGGTGAGTGGCGGCATCAACATGGCCAGCACCACCCGCGCGGCGGCCCTGGACACGCTCAACAGAAATGCCAACGCCGCCGGCAACACCGAGCTGGCAACCGCCGTCGCCGGCAACCCGGGTGCGTTTGCCGTGGTGGAGTTGTCCAGCAGCGTCTACGGCCCGTTCTCCTACCCAGGGCCTACCGATGCCAAATACGTACGGGTGTCGGTGTCCAGCTATCAGTTGAGCGGGTTCTTCTGGAGTTTCGTGCAAACGATGGGCAGCGCCGGCTTGGGCAACAAGCGCGTGGCGGCGATTGCCACTGCGGGTCCCAGTCCGACCTCTCCGTGTGACCTGGCGCCGTTGATGGTCTGCGGCGATGCCACTCAATACAACCCGGCCGCCGGCAACTTCTGGGGGTATCAATTTGGCGACCTGGAAGTCTTGAAAACGGCGGCGGGGAACTCGTCGCCCATCGGCCCGGGGAATTTCCAACTGCTGGATTTCGGCTCAGGCGGCAGTGCAGTCCGGGAGGATCTTGCCGGCGGTGGCTCGGTTTGCCGCAGTGTCGGCGACAACGTCCAGACTGCACCAGGTAATAAAGCCGGCCCAACGTCCCAAGGCATGAACACGCGCTTCGGTATCTACAACGGTCCGGTCAGTTCTTCGGACTACCCACCGGACCTGGTCACTACGTCGAGCACCCCGGCGATGACCTACAACGATGCGCTCTCCCAGGCGCAATACAAAGGCAAAGCCGTCACTTCGAGCAACGGCGATCTCTCGGCGGGCGGCGAGGCGATACAGGACTACAACGATTGGCGGACCAAGGTTGCCGCCTGTGTAGCGGGAGGGGCGAGCGGCTGCCAAAGCAACGGGGTTTTCGAACGTCGGATGCTGAAGATCGTGATTGGCAATTGCACCGGCAAGCAGGGCGGTTCCACCTCGATTCCGGTCCTGGGGTTCGGCTGCTATTTCGTCGTGCAGCCGGTGGATGGCGGGGGCTCGGACTCCCTGGTTTTTGGCCAGTTCGTCAAGGAGTGCGAGGGCGATAACGTCCCCGGCCCCACGCCGTCCAGCGATGCCGGCCCGCAGATCATCCAGCTCTACAAAACCTATCTCAACGGCAGCGGCACGCCGAGCACCGACTCGTAGGAGGCGTCATGAGACTTGCCCGATTCAAGCCAGCGCAGGCCCAGCAAGGCGTGGCGCTGGTGGAGTTCACCCTGGTGCTGCCATTGCTGCTGCTGTTGCTGCTGGCCTTCGGCGAGTTCGGTCGCATGCTCTACCAGTACAACGTGCTGTTGCAGGCCAGTCGCGATGCCGACCGCTTCGTCGCCAGCCAGGCGTGGAACTCCACCCTCGGCGCCGTCGCCTTGGGCAGCACGCTCCAGACCCAGACGAAAAACGTCGCGGTGTATGGCGTGCCCAGCGCTACTGGAACCGCCGTGGTGTCCGGGTTGACCACGGCTAACGTGCAGGTCGCCGCCGTGGGTATCGATCATGTGCGCGTCACCATCACCTACACCTTCTGCCCGGTGATTGGTGCGGGCAGTTGCAATGGGTCGATCCCCGGGTTTTTTGGCAACGCCATTCCGCTGGGCATCCAGTTGGTGGCGACCACCGTCATGAGGGCGCTCTGATGAACAATAAGCACATGCGCGGCACGTACGTCGTGGAGTTCGCTTTCGTTGGCCTGCTGGTGTTCACCCTGCTGTTCGGGGTGCTGGAAATGGGTCGGTTGTATTTCACCGTCAACGCCCTGGATGAAGCCGCACGGCGCGGTGCGCGTCTGGCGGCGGTGTGCAATATCAGCGACCCGGTGGTGTTGCGCCGGGCCATCTTCAACGCCGCGACGGACGCCGGTACCAGTCAACTGATCAGCAGCCTGGCGACCACGAACCTGGCGCTGACTTATCTGGACGTCAATGGCGCCGTGGTGGCGAACCCCGCCGACACGTCCGGCGCCACAGGGTTTCGTGCCATCCGCTACGTCCAGTTGAGCGTGCAGAACTTCGTTTTCAACCTGTTCATTCCCGGCTTAGGCGTGCCCATCACCTTGCCCACGTTCAGGGCAACCTTGCCACGCGAAAGCCTTGGGCGTCATTCCGATTCCGGGGAGATCACACCATGCTGAACACCAAGGAAACTCCGCTTTCGACCGCGACTGGCAGAGCCGGGCTGCGGATACTGATCAGCAGTCGCGATGCCACGTCGCTGCGCGACCTGCAATGCGTCTGCCAGCGCATGCCTGGCCTTGAGGTGAACACGCGCCTGGTCAGCAACGGCCATGTCGACCCGCTCTACGGCCTGGACCGCATGCCCGATCTGCTGCTGCTACGCGTCAGCCACCTGTGGCGCGAAGAACTGTCGGCGTTGCTGCAACGTCCGGCCCATGAACGTCCGCCGATGCTGGTATGTGGTCCCTTGGGTGAGCAGGAGGGCATGCGCCTGGCGATGCAGGCCGGCGCCCGGGATGTGCTGCCTGAACCCATCGCCGATACCGAATTGGTAGCGGCGCTGAATCGCCTGGTGACGGAAGTCCGCCTCGGCAACGGCAACGAGGGCAAGCTGGTCGCCGTGATCAGCGCCAAGGGAGGCTCCGGCGGAACCCTGGTGGCCTGCAACCTGGCCCAGCAGCTCAGCGCCCGGGCAGGCAATACCTTGCTGCTGGACATGGACCTGCAATTTGGCAGCGTGACCCATTACCTGGACGTGGCGCAGTCCCACAGCCATCTGGAAGTACTGCAGCAGATCGATGACATGGACAGCGTCGCGCTGCGGGGTTTTTGCAGCCACTTCAGCCCGACCCTGCACGTACTGGGTGGCCGGGCTGGCGAATTGTGCCTGCCCCAGGACGCCCAACCGGAACAGCTTGACGCCCTGTTGCAACTGGCCCGCGCCAGTTATGAGTGGGTGGTGGTGGACCTGCCGCGGCAGATCGATCACCTCACCGGTTCGGTGCTGGAACAGGTGGACCGGGTGTACGTGGTGGTGCAACAGAGCGTCAGCCACCTGCGCGATGCCAGCGCCCTGGTGCGGATCCTGCGCGAAGACTTGGGCGTGCGCGGGGATCAATTGCAGATCGTGATCAACCGCTATGACAAAAACGCTGCTGTCAGTCTCAAGGATATCGGCGAGGCCCTGCGTTGCACGAACCTGTCGAAATTGCCCAATGACTTCAACCTGGTCAGCCAGAGTCAGAACACTGGCGTGCCGTTGGGGCTGCATGCGCCGAAGGCGGCAATCACCGCCGCCCTGCGCGATTTGACCGAAGACCTGGTCGGTCACCAGATGGCCACAGACAAGGGCCTGCTTAAACGTGCCTTCAACCGTTTTTTCGGGGGATGACCCATGATCAGCGACTTTCGTAACCGCTTGCGCAAACAGCCCGCCAAACCTGGCGCTTCAGTGGGCGCCCAGCCCGGCGACGGCCTGCCTGACCCGACAGACGCGTTAATGGCCTGGGAGCAGGCCATCCCCGACGTGCTTTACGAAACCCGCAGCCAGGTCACGCCGGTGGAGGCCGAGTGGCGGGAAAAGATCTACCAGCAACTGCTCAAGGTCATGGACCTGTCGTTGCTCGATGCCTTGGAACAAGTCGAGGCCACGCGGCAGATACGCGATATCTGCCAGCGCCTGCTCGAGGAGCATTCGGCGCCGGTGAGTACCGTCAGCCGGCAACTGATCATCAAGCAGATCACCGATGAAGTGCTTGGCCTCGGGCCGCTGGAACCGCTGTTGGCCGACCATAGCGTGTCCGACATCCTGGTCAACGGGTTTGCCTCGGTCTACGTCGAGCGCTTCGGCAAGTTGCAACGCACCGACGTGCGTTTTCGCGACGACCAGCATTTACTGAACATCATCGACCGCATCGTTTCCAGCCTGGGGCGACGTATCGACGAGTCCTCGCCCTTGGTGGACGCCCGGCTCAAGGACGGTTCGCGGGTCAACGCGATCATTCCACCGCTGGCCATCGACGGTCCGAGCATGTCGATCCGGCGCTTCGCCGTGGACCTGCTCAACACCGACAGCCTGATCCAGGTCGGCACCATGACCCCGGCCATTGCCTTGCTGCTCAAGGCCATCGTTCGCGGGCGCCTGAACGTGCTGATTTCCGGCGGGACCGGCAGCGGCAAGACCACTATGCTCAACGTGCTGTCCAGTTTCATTCCCCATAACGAACGCATCGTCACCATCGAGGATTCGGCCGAGTTGCAACTGCAGCAACCCCACGTGGTACGCCTGGAAACCCGGCCGTCGAACATCGAGGGGCGCGGCGAGGTGAGCCAGCGGGAATTGGTACGCAACAGCCTGCGGATGCGTCCGGACCGCATTGTCATTGGCGAGGTGCGCGGCGCCGAGGCGATGGACATGCTCACGGCGATGAACACCGGTCACGATGGTTCGCTGACCACCATTCACGCCAACACCGCGCGGGATGCCCTGGGGCGAGTCGAGAACATGGTGTCGATGACCGGGGCGACTTTTCCGATCAAGGCCATGCGTCAACAAATTGCCTCGGCCATTGATGTGGTGATCCAACTGGAGCGTCAAGAAGACGGCAAGCGACGCGTGGTGAGCATGCAAGAGATCAACGGGATGGAAGGAGAGATCATCACCATGACCGAAATTTTCTCCTTCGTGCGCCAGGGCATCGGCGAGCACGGCGAGGTGCTTGGGGAGTATCGGCCCAGTGGCATGATCCCGGCCTTCCGCGATGTGCTGGCCAAGCGCGGCATCGAACTGCCACTGACCCTGTTTCGCCCTGAGTGGATGGAGGGCCGGACGTCATGAGCAATATCCCCAGTGAATTCATCCTGATTTTCCTCGGCATGGTGTTCATCGCCGTATTCCTGCTGTCCCAGGGCGTGGTGGTGCCGGTGTTCGGCGAAGCCGGCAAGATGCGCAAGCGCATTCGCGGGCGCCTGCATGTGCTGGAGAAGGCCAACCATTTGCCCAACATGCAGACCGTGTTGCGGCAGAAATACCTGACGCGCCTGTCACCCTTGGAAGCCCGCCTGGAACAGCTGCCGTTCATGGCCAACCTGACCCAACTGATCGAGCAGGCCGGGCATGAATACCGGGCTTATCGGGTCATGCTGCTCGGTCTGATCCTGGGGGCGGCGGCCGGTGCCTTGGTGCTGATGGTCTCGCCCGTCTGGTGGCTGGCGCTGCTGGCGGCATTTGCGCTGACCTGGGTGCCGGTGCTGAAAATCCTGCGTGACCGCAACAAGCGTTTCGCCGCGTTCGAGGAAGGTTTGCCGGATGCGCTGGACGCCATGTGCCGGGCCTTGCGCGCCGGGCATCCGTTCAACGAAACCCTGCGCCTGGTCGCCGAGGAGCACAAAGGACCGGTCGCCCAGGAATTCGGCATGACGTTTTCCGATATCAACTATGGCAACGATGTGCGCCGGGCCATGCTCGGCCTGCTGGAGCGCATGCCGAGCATGACGGTGATGATGCTGGTGACCTCGATCCTGATCCACCGTGAGACCGGCGGCAACCTGACCGAAGTGCTGGAGCGCCTGAGTCGCTTGATTCGTGGGCGGTTTCGTTTCCAGCGCAAGATCAGGACGCTATCGGCGGAAGGGCGCATGTCGGCCTGGGTGCTGGTGGCGATCCCGTTCGTGCTGGCGATCGCCATCGTGCTCACCAGCCCCAGCTACATGCCGGTACTGATCAATGACCCCATAGGGCACAAGCTGATCATCGGCGCGTTCTGCGCCATGTTGATCGGGATTTTCTGGATAAGAAAGATCATCCGGATCCAGGTATAAGCGCTGTTGCGCCGAGAGGTTTCAGTCATGGACTTTTTGCTCGGATTGTTGAGTCGGTTTACCGGCAACGAAGAGCTGGCACGCCTGTTGTTCGTCACAGTGGTCGGCGTCAGCACGGTGTTGGCGGTCGTCGCGCTCATGCTCTTGATGTTGGGCTTGCAGGATCCGGTGCAGCGGCGCTTGGCGCTGATCAAGCGCGGTTACGCTGGCAACACTGTGGGGCAGGAGGCGCCCAGTAACCTGCAGCTCTTGCTGGAACGGGTTGGCCAGCGCTTTGCCTCGACCGATCAGGCCCACACGTCCGCGACCCAGACCTTGCTGACCCATGCCGGTTACCGGTCTGCCTCGGCGGTGCAGATGTATTGGGCGGTGCGCCTGATGTTGCCGTTGTTGATGGTCGGCGTTGCGTTGTTGCTGCTGCCGATGGTCAAGGTTTCAGTGGCCATCGGCCTGCTGGCGGTGACCCTTGTGGCGGGCATTGGCTGGTTGCTGCCGGCGATCTACGTCGGCAAACGCAAGGAGGCACGGCAAGGCCGGCTGCGCGCCGCGTTCCCGGATGCGCTGGACCTGATGGTGGTTTGCGTCGAGTCGGGCCTGGCCCTGCCCACGACGATCGAGCGGGTGGCTGAAGAGATGTCGGTCAGCCAGGTTGAACTGGCCGAGGAGCTGGCGCTGGTCAATGCGCAGATCCGGGCGGGCATCACCAGCACCGAGGCCCTCAAGCAACTGGCCGTGCGTACCGGCCTGGAGGATATCCAGGGTCTGGTCAGCCTGCTGGCGCAGAGCATCCGTTTCGGCACTAGCGTGGCCGATACCCTGCGGATCTACGCCGATGAGTTTCGCGACCGGCGTACCCAGGCTGCCGAAGAAATGGGGGCCAAGATTGGCACCAAGCTGATCTTTCCGCTGATTTTCTGCCTGTGGCCGAGCTTCTTCCTGGTTGCCATTGGTCCGGCCATGATCGGTGTGTTCAGGGCCTTCGGGAATATGTAGATCGGTGGGTGTGCATGCGTCTTGTGTTCGCCACCGTCCCATTGTGGGAGCGAGCTTGCTCGCGATGGCGGCCTGACAGCCGGCCAGGGTTTTGTTGGGCCTGGATTTTGTTAAGTGAGTACATATCCATTGCTGCGGTAACGGCTGCTTAGGGTTTCGCCCTGACGGCGACTCACTTTTGAGAAGCCCGGAAGCCGGCCCAGTCAAAAGTAAGCAAAACGCTTCATGCCCCACCACTCGGTGCCTCGCCTAGGCTCGGCATGCCCTCACTCCGGCATTGCTCCGTGGGCCGCCGCGAAGGGCCATCCATGGCCCAGCGCGGCTATCCCGGCATCCATGCCGGGATGCCCACTGCGCAATGCCTGCGTTCGGCCAGCGTGGTTAACGGGGCGCCCGAGATCAACGTCCACCGCGAGGCGGCCTAGTAGCCGACCTGGCTC
>NZ_JBFREY010000022.1:0-114297 GCF_052114545.1 Pseudomonas sp. KB_12
AGTTCACGCTCAGGCCCTGGTCAACAATCATCTTGCAGACTCTTAGCTTGAAAGCGGCGTCGAATTTTCTGTACTTCTTGGTCATGGAATATTCCTCAATAGGTGTAGTTTCACCTATTGAGGTGTCCGGGACTATTAGACCAGCTCAGCCTGTGCCGCCGTCATCGCGAGCAAGCTCGGCTCCCACAGGGGATTGCCATAACCCCCAGATCTGTGAACACACAGGAACCCTGTGGGAGCGAGCTTGCTCGCGATAGCGGTGGGTCAGTTGGTAGAGATGCTGCCTGTGCCGCCGTCATCGCGAGCAAGCTCGGCTCCCACAGGGGATTGCCATAACCCCCAGATCTATGAACACACCGGAACCCTGTGGGAGCGAGCCTGCTCGCGATAGCGGCGTGACAGCCAGCACATTTTCGACTGACACTGCGCCATCGCTCCCACAAAAAAAGACGCCGCCGGCCATGTACCCCTCGCTCACTTCCCTAGCGCCCTGCGACCTCGATACCCTGCTGCGCAGCCTGCAGCCCATCGCCCCGCTACTGGACACCCTCGCGGACGTGGTGTTTTTCATCAAGGACAAGCAAGCCCGCTACGCCTTCGTCAACCAGACCCTGGCCCGGCGCTGCGGTTTCAAACACAGCGGTGACCTGCTCGGCCTCACCGCCGACCAGGTGTTCCCCGAGCGCTTCGGCCCGCTGTACACCGAACAGGACCGCCGGGTGCTGGCCAGCGGGCGGGAGTTGGCCGACCAGCTCGAACTGCATTTGTATTACGGTAACCAGCCCGTCTGGTGCCTGACCCACAAGCTCGCCCTGCACGATCCAGACGGTCAGATCGTCGGCCTGGCCGGTATTTCCCGCGACCTGCAACTGCCGCAATCGAGCCATCCGGCGTTCCACAAACTGGCGGCGGTGGACGCCCATATCAAGCAGTACTTCGCCCGCCCCATCAGCCTTGCCGAGCTGACCGCCATTGCCGAATTGTCGGTGGCGCAACTGGAGCGGCACTGCAAACGCATCTTCCAACTCACGCCACGGCAGATGATTCACAAGGCGCGACTGGAAGAGGCCTCACGGCTGTTACTCGACAAAGACCTGCCGATCACCGAGATCGCCCTGCGCTGCGGTTACACCGACCACAGCGCCTTCAGCCGCCAGTTCCGGGCCCTGACCAGCCTGTCGCCCAGCCAATATCGCGAGAATCAGCGCTGATCCTTGTTCCCTGATGGGGCATCGGATCCTGTGGCTGCTCCCATCTGTAACACCCCGAATCCAACGTAGCACCCCGCGCTTATGTGTGCCGCCCGTCAGGAACGCCTCTAGGTCAGCCCTCCAGCACGATTACTGCGCCGCAAGCAGAAACAGGCACGCCGATTGCTTATCTAATATCGTATACGAAATCCTCAATACGATATCTCACCGCATTTATTCGACAGCGAGGCATTTATGAAAAACCCTGCATTGGCCGTAGCCCTCAGCATTGTCCTCACCCCGCTTTTCATCGCTTCCGCCCACGCCGACAAGCTCGATGACATCATCGGCTCCGGCAAGCTGCGTTGCGCCGTGACCCTGGACTTCCCCCCGATGGGCTTTCGCGACGAAAGCAACAAACCGGCGGGCTTCGACGTGGACTATTGCAACGATCTGGCGAAGGTCCTCGGTGTCGATGCCGAAGTGGTGGAAACCCCATTCTCCGACCGAATCCCCGCGCTGCTGTCCGGCCGCGCCGATGTCATCGTCGCCTCCACCTCCGACACCTTGGAGCGAGCCAAGACCGTGGGCCTGACCGTGCCCTACTTCGCCTTCCAGATGGTCGTGCTGACCCGCGACAACACCGGCATCAACAGCTACGCCGACCTTAAGGGCAAAGCCCTGGGCAACACCAGCAGCACCTACGAAGCCATCGCCCTGGAGAAGGACCAGAAGAGCTGGGGCAGCGGCAGCTTCCGCGCCTACCAGTCGCAGAACGACACCTTGCTGGCCGTCGCCCAAGGGCACATCGATGCCACCGTGGTGACCAACACCGTGGCCGCCGCGACCCTCAAATCGGGCAAGTACAAGGGCCTGAAGATCGCCGGTGACGCGCCCTACGTCATCGACTACGTGTCCCTGGGCGCCAAGCGCAGCGAATACGGCCTGCTCAACTACCTCAACCTGTTCGTCAACCAGCAGGTGCGCACGGGTCGCTACAAGGAACTGTTCGTCAAATGGGTCGGCACCGACATCCCGCCGGCCAACCTGACCGTTCCCCAGGTCTATTACTGAGGATCGGCGCATGCCAAGCACGCCTGTCCGTGTGAAAGGCCGCAGCCTGGTGGAGGGTGCCGCCCAGGGCGCCCTGCTGTTCGCCGAGGTAGGGCTTAGTTTCTGGGGCGGGGTCGATCCAGCCAGCGGCGAAGTCATCGACCGCCACCATCCCTTGAGTGGTCAGCGCCTGGCCGGGCGCGTGCTGGCGATCCCCAGCGGACGCGGTTCCTGCACCGGCAGCAGCGTCTTGATGGAGCTGATCAGCAACGGCCACGCGCCCGCGGCCCTGGTGCTCGCCGAAGCCGATGAAATCCTGACCCTGGGCGTGCTGGTGGCGCAGGTGATTTTCCAACGCTCGCTGCCAGTGGTGTGCGTGGGGCACGAGGCCTTCAATGGGCTGCGCGGCCAGGGTTTCGTGCGCCTGGAAGGCGACGTCCTGACACTGTCTGGCCGGCCCCCAAATGACGGTTGGCAAGGTTCTGACCCAGCGCCGCTGCCGCCCACGTCCTCAACCCTGGTGCTGAGCGAACAGGACCGGGCGTTGCTCGACGGCACCTACGGCAAGGCCGCCCAAGTGGCGATGCAAATCGTGCTGCGCATGGCCGAGATCCAGGGCGCCACGCAACTGCTGGACGTGACCCAGGCCCACATCGACGGCTGTATCTACACCGGCCCGGCCAGCCTGCGCTTTGCCGAACAACTGGTGCAGTGGGGGGCAAAGGTTCGCGTACCCACCACCCTCAATTCCATTTCCGTGGACCAACGTCGCTGGCGGGAACTGGGCGTCGATCCGGCCCTGGGCGAGCCGGCCAGTGCCCTGGGCGATGCCTACATGGCAATGGGCGCCCAACTGAGTTTCACCTGCGCGCCCTACCTGCTGGACACCGCGCCAAAGGCCGGCGAACAGATCGTCTGGGCCGAATCCAACGCGGTGGTCTACGCCAACAGCGTGCTGGGGGCGCGCACGCAGAAGTACCCGGACTTCCTCGATATCTGCATCGCCCTGTGCGGACGGGCACCGTTGACCGGCTGCCATCTCGACGACCCGCGCAAGGCCCGGCTGATCGTCGACGTGCCGGCGCTGGGTCAGGTGGATGACAGTTTCTATCCACTGCTGGGCTATCACATCGGCATCCTGGCGGGCCGGCGCATCCCGCTGATACGTGGGCTGGAACACGCCGCGCCCACCCTGGACGATCTCAAGGCCTTCGGCGCTGCGTTCGCCACCACCAGTGCCGCGCCGTTGTTCCACATCGCCGGGGTAACGCCGGAAGCCCTCGACCCGGCCGATGTCCTGGAGAGCGACGTCACCTTGCCGCAGGAAAGCGTCGATGCCGCCGGCCTGCTTGTCAGTTGGCGTGAGCTCAACAGCGCCCGGGACAACTGGGTGGACGTGGTGTCCCTGGGTAACCCGCATTTCTCCCTCAGCGAATTCGCCGCCCTGGCGACCTTGTGCGCGGGCCGGGTCAAGCATCCGTATGTGGTGCTGGCGATCACCTGCGGCCGGACAGTGCTGGAGCAGGCCCGCAAAGCCGGGTATCTGACCGCCATCGAGGCGTTCGGCGCGGTGCTGGTGACCGACACCTGCTGGTGCATGTTGGGCGAACCGGTGATCCCGCCCCACGCCACCACCCTGATGACCAACTCCGGCAAATACGCCCACTACGCACCGGGCCTGGTCGGGCGTGGGGTGCACTTTGCCGCCCTCGCCGAATGCGTCGAGGCCGCCTGCACCGCCGCGGCCCGCGGCCAGCCGCCGACGTGGCTGCAACCCACCGCCCGCACCGGGAGCCCGACTCATGTTTGACTACAGCTTCCAATGGCGCCCTGCCTTGCGCGCCCTGCCCGACATGCTCGCCGGGGCCTGGGTGACGTTCGAGACCGCCGCGCTGTCGATGATTTTCGGCGTGCTGATCGCCCTGGTACTGACGGTAATGCGCCAGGCCCCGAATCGCTTGCTGCGGGGCGTGGGCAATGGCTGGGTGTCCATCGCCCGCAACACGCCCTCGCTGTTCCAGATCTACATCCTCTACTTCGGCCTCGGCTCCCTCGGCCTGCACGTCAGTTCCTGGCTGGCCTTGCTGGCCGGGATCACCTTCAACAATGCCGGCTACCTGGCGGAAAACTTTCGCGGCGGCCTCAAGGCCGTGCCCAGTACGCAAATGCGCGCCGCCCGCTCCTTGGGGATGAGCGCCTTCCAGGCGTACCGGATGATCATCGTCCCGCAACTGTTGCGCATTGTGTTCTACCCGTTGACCAACCAGATGGTCTGGGCGGTGCTGATGACGTCCCTGGGGGTGGTGGTCGGCCTGAACAACGACCTCACCGGTGTCACCCAGGAATACAACGTCAAGACCTTCCGCACCTTCGAATACTTCGCCCTCGCGGCGGTGCTGTATTACCTGATCGCCAAGCTGATCGTCGGGCTGGCCCGGCTGTTGTCCTGGCGGTTGTTTCGTTATTGAGGAGCGTGGGTCATGTTTTCTACAAGCCTCAGCGTCAACGACCTGCTGTATTTGCTCGAGGGGGCCTGGGTCACGCTGCAACTGACCGTCTGGTCGATCCTTTTGGGCACCCTGGCCGGGTTGCTGTTCGGTCTGCTGCGGGCGTTGTTGCCGCGGGCCAGCCTGCCGTTGGCCTGGTTGCTGGACGTGTTCCGCAGCGTGCCGTTGCTGATCCAGTTCGTGCTGTTCAACTCGCTCAAGAGCATCGCCGGCCTGAACCTCAGCGCCTTTGCCGTCGGTTGCATCGTCCTCGGCGTCTATGCCGCCGCTTACTTCACCGAGATCGTCCGCGGTGGCGTGCTGGCGGTGCCGTTGAGCACCCGTCGGGCCAGTCGGTCACTGGGCCTGAGCTACGTGCAGGACCTGCGGTTCATCGTCCTGCCGATTGCCACGCGGGTGGCCTTTCCCGGCTGGCTGAACCTGGTACTGGGCGTGATGAAAGACACCGCCCTGGTGATGTGGATCGGCATCGTCGAATTGCTGCGAGCATCGCAAACCATCGTCACGCGCATTCAGGAACCCCTGCTGGTGCTGTGCATCGCGGGCCTCATTTACTACGTCATGAGCCTGGTGGTCGCCCGCCTCGGCGCACGCCTGGAAAGAAGGTGGCAGGAAAATGATTGAGATCGAAAACGTGCACAAATCCTTCGGTGACCTGGAAGTGGTCAAGGGTGTGAGCCTGACCGTGGACAAGGGCGAAGTGGTGTCGATCATCGGCGGTTCCGGCTCTGGCAAGTCGACCCTGCTGATGTGCATCAACGGCCTGGAACCGATCCAGAAAGGCTGCATCCGCGTGGACGGCGTCGAGGTCCATGACCGCGCCACCGACCTCAATCGCCTGCGGCAGAAGATCGGCATCGTGTTCCAGCAATGGAACGCCTTCCCCCACTTGACCGTGCTGGAAAACGTGATGCTGGCGCCGCGCAAGGTGCTGGGCAAAAGCAAGCAGGACGCCGAAGCACTGGCGGTGCAACAGCTTGAACATGTGGGCCTGGGGGACAAGCTCAAGGCCTTTCCCGGCAAGCTTTCCGGCGGCCAGCAGCAACGCATGGCCATCGCCCGGGCGCTGGCGATGTCGCCGGACTACATGCTCTTCGACGAAGCCACCTCGGCCCTCGACCCGCAACTGGTAGGTGAAGTGCTGGACACCATGCGCATGCTCGCCGAAGACGGCATGACCATGGTGCTGGTGACCCACGAGATCCGCTTCGCCCGGGACGTGTCCGACCGCGTGGCGTTCTTTTGCAATGGCCGGGTCCATGAGATCGGGCCGCCGGACCAGGTGATTGGCAATCCGGTGCAGCCGCAGACGGCGGCTTTTCTCAAGTCGGTGAAATAGCCGATGGCCTCATCGCGAGCAAGCTCGCTCCCACAGGGCCTTATGTACACCACAGAGCTCTTTGTGGGAGCAAGGCTTGCCCGCGATGAGGCCCGACCAGACAACACAAGGATTTGATCCATGCGCTCATCCAGAATCATCCATGTAGTCAGTTGCCACGCCGAAGGCGAAGTCGGCGATGTGATCGTCGGCGGCGTCGCCCCTCCACCCGGCGCCACGGTGTGGGAACAGTCACGCTGGATCGCCCAGGACCAAACCCTGCGCAACTTCGTCCTCAACGAGCCCCGCGGCGGTGTGTTCCGCCACGTCAACCTGCTGGTGCCGGCCAAGGACCCGCGGGCGCAAATGGCCTGGATCATCATGGAACCGGCCGACACGCCGCCGATGTCCGGCTCCAACTCGTTGTGCGTTGCCACCGTGCTGCTGGACAGCGGCATCCTGCCAATGACCGAGCCCCAGACCCGCCTGGTGCTCGAAGCGCCGGGCGGCCTGATCGAAGCCGTGGCCGACTGCCGCGACGGCAAGGTACAACGGGTCGAGATCAAGAACGTGCCCTCCTTCGCCGACCGCCTCGATGCCTGGATCGAAGTCGAGGGCCTGGGCTCGTTGCAGGTGGACACGGCCTATGGCGGCGACAGCTTCGTCATCGTCGATGCCCAGCGCCTGGGCTTTGCCATTCGCCCTGACGAAGCCGCCGAACTGGTGGCCGTGGGCTTGAAGATCACCCGCGCCGCCAACGAGCAATTGGGCTTCGTGCACCCGTTGAACCCCGACTGGTCACACATCTCGTTCTGCCAGATCGCCGCGCCCATCGTCCAGGAAAACGGCATCGCCACCGGCGCCAATGCCGTGGTGATCCAGCCCGGCAAGATCGACCGCTCGCCCACCGGCACCGGCTGCTCGGCACGCATGGCGGTGCTGCACGCCAAGGGTTTGATGCAGGTCGGCGAGGGTTTTATCGGCCGCTCGATCATCGGCTCCGAATTCCACTGCCGCATCGACTCACTGACCGACGTGGCCGGACGCCCGGCGATTTACCCGTGCATCGCCGGACGGGCGTGGATCACCGGGACCCATCAGCTGTTGCTCGACCCAGCCGATCCGTGGCCCGAGGGCTATCGGCTTTCGGATACCTGGCCGGGCGCATGACTTTCAGATTCACCCAAAACCCTTGTGGCGAGGGAGCTTGCTCCCGCTGGACTGCGAAGCAGTCCTGAAGACTGACAACTCGGTGTGTCAGTCAGATCCTGAGGGCCGCTTCGCGACCCAGCGGGAGCAAGCTCCCTCGCCACAAAAACACTATCAAAAACGGAGACAACCCATGAGCAAACGCATCAACTGGAGCGGCGTCTTCCCTGCCGTCACCACCCAATTCAACGATGACTTTTCCATCAATCTGGAAAAAACCCACCAAGTGATTTCCAACGTCATCCGTGATGGCGTTTCCGGCCTGGTGGTCTGCGGGTCGGTGGGGGAAAACACTTCCTTGAGCGCCGAGGAAAAAATCGCCGTGACCGAAGTCGCGGTAGACGCCTCCCGTGGCCGCGTGCCGGTGATCTGCGGCGTGGCCGAATTCACCAGCGTGCAAGCCGCCAAGGTTGCCAACGCGGTACGCAAGGTCGGCGTCGATGGGGTGATGCTGATGCCGGCGCTGGTCTACGGCTCCAAGCCCTTCGAGACCGCCGAGCATTTCCGCTACGTGGCCCGCCACGCCGACGTGCCGCTGATGGTCTACAACAACCCGCCGATCTACAAGAATGACGTGACGCCGGACATCCTGATTTCCCTGGCCGATTGCGACAACGTGGTGTGTTTCAAGGACTCCTCCGGCGACACCCGGCGCTTCATCGACGTGCGCAACGAAGTCGGCGATCGCTTTGTGCTGTTTGCAGGCCTCGATGACGTGGTGCTGGAAAGCCTCGCCGTGGGGGCCGAAGGTTGGGTCTCGGGCATGTCCAACGTGTTCCCAAAAGAAGGCGAGACCATTTTCCGCCTGGCCCGCGCCGGACGCTTCGCCGAGGCGATGCCAATCTACGAATGGCTGATGCCGATCCTGCACCTGGACGCCCGCGCCGACCTGGTGCAATGCATCAAGCTGTGCGAAGCCATCGCCGGCCGCGGCAGCGCCCTCACCCGCCCACCGCGCCTGGCCCTGCCGGAAGCGGACCGGGTGTATGTGGAGCAGATCATGGCCAAGGCCCTGGCCAATCGGCCAGTGTTGCCGGATGTGGGGCTTTGACCCAAGGGCATGGCGCTAACTGGCGGTGATGGTGCCGCCGCTATCGCGAGCAAGCTCGCTCCCACAGGGATTTGTGGTGAATACACAATAGTGAGTTCATGCGACTCAACCTGTGGGAGCGAGCTTGCTCGCGATAGCGGTCTGCCAGAGCCGGCTATGCTGGATGTGCCGACCAAATCGCGAGCAAGCTCGCTCCCACAAAGTCTTGACGAGGCTTCCCATGAATTATTTCCTGGCCCAGGCCCTGAACAACCGATGGGCCAACCACAGGCTGCTCAGCGCCTGCGCGCAGTTAAGCGAGGCCGAATACGAAGCGCCGCGCACGGGGTTCTTCCCGTCCATGCAAGCCACGCTTTGCCACATCCTGGAAGTTGACCGCTATTACCTCACCGCCCTGGAAGGCGACCGGGATGGGCAGATAAAAGACTTCTCCGAGACCCTGGCCTTTGCCCAACTGAAGCAAAGCCAAACCCGGACCGACCAGCGGCTGGTGGCGTTCTGCGAAGCCCTGCGGAAAAAAGACCTCGCCCGCTACGTGGAGCTGGTGCGTGTCGACGGTGTGGTGCGCGAGCGCATCGACCGGCTGCTGTTGCACCTGTTCGAACATCAGATCCATCACCGCGGCCAGGTGCATTCGATGCTCAGTGGCACCGGCATCAAGCCACCGCAGCTCGATGAATTCTTCCTCGACTGCGACCGTACGTTTCGGCAAGAAGAAGAGCAGCAACTGCAACTCAACGAAAGGACCGTCTGGCAAGACTATCGTCCGGACTGAACGTCGCCCCTGGCCTCAAAAAAAATGCGATGGCCGCTGCCAGCCATCGCCAAATCGCCCACGTCAGGCGCTCTCAGATCGGTGCGGGAGACACGATGATTTTCACGTTGTGCTCCTTGTTATTGACCAATTCCTCGAAGCCCTGGCCGACAATCTGCTCCAGCTGGATGCGACCAGTGACCAGTGGGGAGATGTCCAGGCGTCCATCGGCGATGAAGGCAATCACATCGGCGAATTCACCGTTGTAGGCCAGCGCACCGAGTACCTGTTTTTCGGTTGAAACCAGTTCGAAGAAATTGAATTGGCTGGGTTCCTCGAAAATGCCCACCAACACACACTTGCCGGCCTTGCGGATCAGGTCGATGGCCAGTTTGGCGGTGTGTTTGTTGCCGATGCATTCGAAACTGACATCGGCCCCCAGGCCACTGGTCAGACGGCGGACTTCGGCCAGGGCGTCGCATTCGTTCGGATCGATCACATGGTTGGCCCCGACTTCCAGGGCCTTGGCCTTGCGCGCGCCGGACATTTCCAGGGCAATCACCTGGGCCGCCCCGGCGGCCTTGGCGCACATGATGGTGCACAGGCCGATGGTCCCGGCACCGACCACCACCACGTTCTGGCCCAGCAGGCTGCCGGCCTTTTTCACCGCATGCATGCCCACCGCCAACGGCTCGATCAGCGCACCGGCCTCGGCCGGGAAATCGGCGGGCAGTTTGTAGAGCAGGTTGGCTGGCACATTGACCAGTTCGGCGAACGCACCGTTGTTCATCAGCCCGGTGAAGGCCAGGTTCTCGCAAATGTTGTAGAGCCCGTGGGTGCAGTAATAGCAGGTGCCGCAGTGCTGGCAGGCGTCCGCCGCCACTGGTTCACCGACACTGAAGCCTTCGACACCGGCGCCCAGTTCGACGATCTCGCCGCAGAACTCATGGCCGAGGATGCACTGGCCCTTGATCCCGGTCAGCGGGTGCGGCGCGTCCACTGGAATGAACACCGGCCCGGCCACGTATTCATGCAGGTCGGAGCCGCAGATGCCGCACCATTGCACGCGGATCTGCACCCAACCGGCGGGCGGCGAAACCGGCAGTGGCACGTCTTCGACGCGGATGTCGTTGCGGCCATGCCAGACGGCGGCGCGCATGCTGCGGGTCGGCTTGATTGAAACATTCATAACGTTGCCTCCAGAATTTGTAGGGACGACGACGCGTGTCGCCGCCCGCTTGATCAGTGCTGCTCGATGAAGCCGAGGATCAGCCGGTTGACCTGCTCGGCCGCTTCCATTTGCACCATGTGGCCCTGGCCGGACAGCACCTCGACCTGGGCACTCAGCCCCTCGCCATGGGCCGCCGGGATGATTGCGTCATCGCTGCCCCAGATCACCAGGGTCGCTACGTCGCCGGCCTGCACCACTTCGCGCAAATCCACCTGTTGGTGGCCGTCGGCGAACAGCGTCGCTGACAGTTGCTGCAGCGCCGCGTCCACGCCCTCCAGGCGCTTGTACTTGAGCATGTCGTCAAGCATCTGGCGGTTGACCAGCTCGGCATTGGAAAACAGTTGCACCAGTTGCGGCTTGAGGGCGTTGCGGTTGGCCGCTTCGACAAAACCTTGCAGGTAGCTGCCGTTGATCTCTGCGCCCAGCCCGGCGCTGCCGATCAAGGTCAGCGACCGGACTCGCCGGGGCATCAGGCGTGCGGCATTCAGCGACACCGCCCCACCCATGGAATGCCCCACCAGATGCACAGCGTTGATGTCCAGGTGATCGAGCAAGGCCAGCACCACGCTGCTCAGTTCATCCAGGTCGCCGCGTTGCAGGGTTTTCGAAGATTCGCCGTGGCCCGGCAGATCCAGCGCAATGACCCGACGCCCGGCCGCCAACGCCTCATGGTTGAACAACCAGTTGTTCAGGTCGCCGCCGAAACCATGCACCAGCAACAGCGGCGTGCCGCCCTCGCCTCGCTCGAAATAGCGGATCACCCGGCCGTCCAACTCGACTTTCTGCGGTTTCGGCCCACTGTCTTCATCGGCTGCGTCACCGGGGACAAAGGTCGATTGGAACTGCTCGATGACCGCATCGATCTCGGCATCGCTGGCGTCGCCGTCGACCACGATGCCGAGCAAGGCGCCGACCGCCAGGGTTTCGTCCTGCCGGGCAATCTGCCGGCACAAGATGCCGGAAAACGGCGCTTCGACGCTGCTGGAGATCTTGTCCGTCTCCACGTCCATCACTTCATCGCCCTTGGTGATGGCCTGGCCCTCCTCCTTGAGCCAGGTATCGACCCGGCCCTCGGTCATCGACAGGCCCCACTTGGGCATGGTCAGGGTATGAATCTGGCTCATCAGCGCTTGCTCCACTCGATCACGTTGAGCACGGCTTGTTCGATCTTCGCCGCGTCAGGGATGTACAGGTCTTCCAGCGAGTCGGAGAACGGCACCGGGGTGTGCGGCGCGGTGACCATTTCAATCGGCGCCTTGAGCGCGCCAAAGGCTTTTTGCGCTACCAGCGCCGAAATATCGGTGGCCATGGAACAGCGTGGGTTGGCCTCGTCGATCACCACCAGGCGCCCGGTCTTCTCGACACTTTCCAGGATGCTGTCCTCGTCCAGCGGGCTGGTGGTGCGCAAGTCGATGACTTCGCAGTCGATGCCACGTCCGGCCAGGCTGCGCGCCGCGTCCATGGCGGTGTTGACGGTGCGCCCGTAGGACACGAGGGTCACGTCCTTGCCATCGCGCAGGAAATTGGCCTCGCCAAAGGGAATGGTGTAGAGCTCTTCCGGCACCTCGCCCTGCATGCTGTAGAGCAACTTGTGCTCGCAGAAGATCACCGGGTCGTTGTCGCGGATCGCCTGGATCAGCAGGCCCTTGGCGTCGTAAGGCGACGATGGGCACACCACTTTCAGTCCCGGAATGTGCGTCCACAACGATGTGAGCATCTGCGAATGCTGGGCGGCGGCGCGCAGGCCGGCGCCGACCATGGTGCGGATCACCAGGGGCGTGGAGGCCTTGCCGCCGAACATGTAGCGAAACTTCGCCGCCTGGTTGAGGATCTGGTCCAGGCAACAGCCGGCAAAGTCGACGAACATCAGTTCGCACACCGGGCGCACGCCGCAAGTGGCGGCCCCGACCGCCGCGCCGACGTAACCGATTTCCGACAGCGGCGTGTCCAGCACGCGTCCGGGGAACTGGTCGTAAAGCCCCTTGGTAACGCCGAGCACGCCGCCCCAGGCGTCGTTTTCACCGGGTGCGCCGGCACCACCGGCCACGTCCTCACCCATGATGAAGACGCTGGAGTCGCGGCGCATTTCCTGGGCCAGGGCCTCGTTGATTGCCTGCTGATAGCTGATTTTTCTCGCCATGATGGGATTCTCTATTGTTGTTATTCAGGAGGACGTTCAGGGATAGCTGACGTAGACGTCGGTCAGCAGGTCCGCCGCGGTGGGTTTGGGATCGGATTTGGCCTTGTTCACGGCGTTTTCAATCAGCATGTCCACTTCCTTGTCGATCTGGTCCAACTGCTCGACGGTGAGCAGTCCGGCTCGGGTGGTGCGCTCGCGGAACTGCATCAGGCAATCCTGGTTCTCGCGAAAATGCTTGACCTCGTCGGGCGCCCGATAGGTTTGGGCGTCGCCCTCGAAGTGGCCGTAGTAGCGGGTCAGCTTGACCTCGATCAGCGACGGCCCTTCCCCGGCACGGGCGCGCTCGACAGCGGCCCCGGCGGCCTCATGCACGGCAAAGAAGTCAAAGCCATCCACCGTCACCCCGGGCATGCCGAACCCGGCCGCACGGTCGGCGATGTGATCGCAGGCCACCGACCAATTGGAGGCGGTGGCTTCGGCGTAGCCATTGTTTTCGGCGATGAACAGGCACGGCAGGTTCCACACCGAGGCCATGTTCATGGCTTCGAACACCGCGCCCTCATTGGAGCCGCCGTCGCCGAAAAACACCACGGCGACACTGTCGGTGCCCTTGAGCCGGGCCGCCAGCGCGGCGCCCACCACCAGCGGCGCGCCGGCACCGACAATGCCATTGGCACCGAGCATGCCCTTCTCGAAATCGGCGATGTGCATCGAACCGCCCTTGCCTTGGCAGACGCCGGTTTTCTTGCCATAGATCTCGGCCATCATTCCGTAGACATCCACGCCCTTGGCGATGCAATGGCCGTGACCACGGTGGTTGGACGCGATGCAATCGTCATCGCCCAGGTGGGCCATGACGCCGGCGGCCGAGGCTTCTTCACCGGCATACAGGTGGACGAAACCGGGAATCTCGCCCGTGGCGAATTCCACGTGCAGGCGCTCTTCGAAGGCGCGGATGGTGCGCATCACCTGGTAGGCGTGCAGCAGTTGATCGTGGGTGAGCGGTGTCGACATTTTTATTCTCCTGGGGTGTCTTCTTGAAGATTCAGAGGGTGTTGCGGGTGTTCGCGGCCGATGGCCAGCAAACGGTGTTGCGCGGCGTAGGCCAGCACCGCGTTGACGTCGATGCTCAGCGGGCCGCCGGCATCGAGGGTGACCGTGGGCCGGTCCTGCGCGTTGAATTCGATTTCCCGTTCGCCGTCCAGGGCCAGGGTGCCGCTGGAGAGCGACAGACCGTGGGCGATGCCCGGTTCCAGGGGCCCGGCAGCGAGCACGCCACAGCCTTGCAGCAGCCCTGGCGCGAGCGGCACCAGCAGCGCTTCGGGGGATTGCGGGTCCAGGCGCATCCAGGCGCCACCCGGTGCCTGGCGTGACACTGGAAACCACAAGCCGCACAGCGCCGACAGGCCAATGGATTGCGGTTCGGCGAAGGTCACGAAGACTTCGGCCAGGTCCTGTGCGCGACTGATCGCCCGGGCGCCGACAAACCGCAGCGGCGACACGGCGACATCCACCAGGGCGACTTCGCGCAAGCCACGTCCGGCATCACAGACCAACAAGCGTTTGTTGCGGCGCAAGCCGATCGAGTCCGGGATCCGGCCACTGGCGTACAACCCTCCGGCCAAGCCGGCACTGGTGGCCTCGCGCAGTTCGGGAAAGGCGTTGTTGGTGCCGGTGGACAGGGTCAGCAACGGGATGTCCCCGACTTCGGCGGCCACTGCTTTGTGGGTGCCGTCGCCACCAAGCACGGCGATCAGCGCCACCTCGCGCTCGGCCATCAGGCGTGCGGCGCGGCGGGTGTCTTCGACGGTCTGGCGCAGGGTCAGGTCGAGAAACTCCAGGGCCGGCCAGTGGCTGCTGCGGGCTTGGCGGCTGTGGCTGTTCTTCAGCACGGCGGCGGCCATGCCAATCATGTCGGTGGGCATCAACACCTGTTCGATGCCGGTGGCGCCGAAAGCGGCCAGCAGGCGCTGGATCACCGAGACCTTGTCAGTGCTGGAAAACAGCCCGGCATTGGCGGTCAGGCGCCGCACGTCACGGCCCGATGCGGGGTTGGCGATGATGCCCACGGTCAACGGCCGGCGACTCATGACACCACCGTGGAGGGGGCAGGCACACGGCCTGGGCAGGAAACCATAGACACCTCGTTGTTATTCTTGGATGACCCGTCGAGCGGGCTCCAGAGGTAGAGCAAGGGCGGTGCCAGTTGTGAAAAGAACCTGCTAGAAGCCCGGGCCAGAGCGGCCCCCATGGGATTTTCGATGAAGCGAACCGAGCCCCGGTGAGACGCCCCATGTCAGCCTGTACGAGGTTGCGGCGAGACGCTGAGACGTGGCGTCTCACACCGCCCGAAGAACCCGTCGAGCTTGTCTGCACCCGGCGAACGGCGCTTAATGTGCGCACAACGATAAGAAGCTGAATCGGAGGCCCCTATGCTTTCCGCTCACTCCCGGGCGCACGTGGATTGCGTCAGCCGCGTGGTGAAAAACGCGAACCAATTGCCACAACTGCCCGTCCCGGACCTGATCCTCGACTCCTGGCGCCGGTCCATGGAGCAACATCACCTGGACCCCGGTTCGCTACAGGGCCCGCGCATCCTGTCCCAGGACGTGCTCAAGCAATGCCGTGAGCGCTCCGAGCTGTTCCTCAATATCGCCAGCGAAGAAGTGGCTCGCCTCCATGGCCGGGTCCGCGATGCTGACTACTGCGTGCTACTGACCGATGCCCAAGGCCAGACCATCGACTATCGGGTGGAAACCACGATCCGCAATGACTGCCGCAAGGCCGGGCTGTACCTGGGCACCTGTTGGTCGGAGGGCGAGGAAGGCACCTGCGGCGTGGCGGCGGTGCTCACGGCCAAGGCCCCGGTGACGGTGCACAAGCGCGACCATTTCCGGGCGGCGTTCATTGGCCTGACCTGCTCCGCCGCGCCGGTCTTCGACCCCCAGGGCGAATTGCTCGGGGTGCTGGACGTCTCGGCGGTGCGCTCGCCGGATGATCGGCGCTCGCAGCACCTGATCCGGCAAATGGTGGTGCAGAGCGCCCGGGAGATCGAACAGGCGTTTTTCATGAGYAGCGCCCAGGGTTACTGGGTGCTGCGGGCCCATCGCAACGCCGGCTACGTCGACAGCCAGCCGGACTTCCTGTTCGCCTGGGACGACGACGGTTGCCTGCAAGCCTTGAACCCGGCCGCCCGCCAGTACCTGCTGCAACATTACGGGCAGTTGCCGCAACACATCAGCCAGGTGTTCGACCAGCAGTTGCTGCACCGTGCCCGGGACGAAAGCCTCTGCTCGCTCGACCACGCCATGCACGGGCGCTTGAGCGCGCCACGCCAGCGGGCCAGTTCACGTTCGCGGGTGGCGATGACCCCGTTGGAAATCGATCCACGCCTGGCCGACAGCCTGCGCCTGGCGGTGCGGGTGAAAGATCGCAACCTGCCGGTGCTGATCCAGGGCGAAACCGGTTCCGGCAAGGAAGTGTTCGCCCGTCAGTTGCACCAGGCCAGCCAGCGCCGTGATCGCCCTTTCGTGGCGTTGAACTGCGCCGCTATTCCCGAAAGCCTGATCGAAAGCGAATTGTTCGGCTACGTCGCCGGCGCCTTCACCGGTGCCTCGGCAAAAGGCATGCAGGGCCTGTTGCAACAGGCCGATGGCGGCACCTTGTTCCTGGATGAAATCGGCGACATGCCGCTGGCCTTGCAGACCCGCCTGCTACGCGTATTGGCCGAGGGTGAAGTGGCGCCACTGGGCGGGTCCCGCCGCAAGGCCGTCGACATCCAGGTGATCTGCGCCACCCACCGCGACCTGGAGACCCTGGTAGCCGCCGGCGAGTTTCGCGAGGATTTGTATTTCCGCCTGGGTGGCGCGCGCTTCCAGCTGCCACCGTTGCGCGAGCGCAGCGACCGGCTGGCGTTGATCAATCGAATTCTTGCCGAGGAGTCGGCGCTGTGCGGGGCAACAGTGCAATTGAGCGGCGCGGCCCTGGAATGCCTGCTCGGCTATCACTGGCCAGGCAATGTGCGCCAGTTGCGCCATGTGCTGCGCTACGCGTGCGCGGTGTGCGAAGCCAGCGTGGTCCAGCTCAGCCACCTGCCCGAGTCAATGCACCGCGCGGACGCCGCCGATCACGGGCCGGAGCCGAGCGCCAGCCCGGAACGCCAGGCACTGCTCGATGCCTTGGTGCGCCATCGCTGGAAACCCACCGCCGCCGCCCGGGCCCTGGGCATTTCCCGGGCGACCCTGTATCGACGGGTAAACCTGCATGGCATCGAAATGCCGGGCCGTAGCCCGGCCTGAGGGCCTAGCGTCGCGCCAGTTCGTGACGCACACATTGTTCGTAGTAAGTCTGCTTGACCGCGACCGGTTTGAGGCGCGAAGCGCTGTTGTAGGTCTGCTCGGTAATGCCCAGGGCGGTCATGCGCATCCAGGGCCGGGGAAACTTGCGCACTTGCAGCTTCTTGCGCGCGCCGTACAGGCTGACGCCGGAAAGCTTCGACGCCTGCGCCCCTGCCGCGATATCCGCCCCCCAGCGGCACACCGACTGCTGGTTTTGCGTCAGCACCCTGGCCTGGGCCTCAAGCGAAACGGCGGCCAGGAGAAACGTCGCCACGACCCACATAGAAATACGCATAGGTTTGTCGCCCAACTTTCTGAAAGGAAAGAAGTTTGACCTTATGTAACTGAGCAAGGGGCCAGCATTTGCATGCCATTCTCGAATCCGCATGCAACCCTGTGGCGAGGGAGCTTACTCCCGCTGGGCTCTGTAGGAGCTGGCGAAGCCTGCGATCTTTTGATCTTTCGCTTGAGATTCAAGCGTCTTTGGAAAGATCGCAGCCTCGTTGCACTCGACAGCTCCTACACAGCTCCTACACAGCTCCTACAGACCCAGCGGGAGCAAGCTCCCTCGCCACGGGACAGCTTTCCTTCGCCATCTGCGACATTCGTTCGCAAGTGGCGCGCCGAACTAGAAACAAGTTGATAACATAACTACAATATATTGAATTTAAACGATTTAGTTATCAATTTGGCTAACCTTCGCCTCCTGCAACAGTTGCTGGATCACCTGCTCCTGCTCGCCATAGCGTCCTTCGCCAAAATGGCTGTAGCGCACCTGCCCCTTGGCATCGATGAAGTAATGAGCCGGCCAGTACTGATTGTTGAAGGCACGCCAGATCGCATACTGATTGTCGATCGCCACCGGGTAGTGGATGTCCAGCTTGCGCACCTGCTCGCGGACGTTGTCGATGATCTTCTCGTAGCCGTACTCCGGGGTGTGGACACCGATCACTACCAAGCCGTCCTTTTCATACTTCTTCGCCCAACCGTTCACATAGGGCAAGGTGTGCTGGCAGTTGATGCAGTCGTAGGTCCAGAAGTCCACCAGCACCACCTTGCCCTTGAGCGATTCGCTGCTCAGCGGCGGCGAGTTCAGCCATTGCACCGCGCCGTCCAGCGCAGGCATGGCGCCCTGGGATTCGAGGGCAGGCATGGAACTTGCGCCAGCCTTGCTCACCATATAGTCGATGGCCTTGGGCACGTTCTGCAGCAGGCTTTTTTCCAAGCTGGCCGATTGTTGGGAGGAAGTCGCCGCCAACAAGCGGTCATCCGCCCCGGTGCCAATCGCTACGGCCGCCAGCAATACCGCCACCCCCGTTCCCCGGCGCAGCCAGGTGGTGATCGGCAGCGAGAGTTTCAGGCGTCCGACCAGTCCGCGCCCGGCCAGGATCAGCGTCCCCAGGGACAAGGCACTGCCCAGGCCGTAGGCGAGCAACAGCAGGCTGGTTTGTGTGCTGGCGCCTTGCAGCATGGCCCCGGTCAGGATGACCCCGAGTATCGGTCCGGCGCACGGTGCCCAGAGCAGCCCGGTGGCGACCCCGATCAGCACTGAAGCCACAGGCCCGGCCATCCGCCCGGCGCCGGTGTCCAGGCGATTGCCCAGGCTGACCAGCGGCCGCGCCAACCAGGTGCCGACCCGACTGAAGATCAGCGACAAGGCAAACACCACCATCACCACCAAGGCGACTTGCCGGCCGACGCTGCTGGCACGCAGCACCCACTCGCTGCTGACCACCGCCAGGCTGGAGACCAGGGCAAACGTCAGCACCATGCCGCCGAGGGTCAGCAGCACCGAGCCACGGGAGCGATCGGCCCGGGCGAACAGAAACGGCACCACTGGAAGAATACAGGGGCTGAGGATCGTCAGGATCCCGCCGAGAAAAGCGATCAGAAGCATGGCAACACCTCAAAATAAAAAGCTGACATAGACCCTGTGGCGAGGGAGCTTGCTCCCGCTGGGCTTGTGTAGGAGCTGCCGAAGGCTGCGATCTTTTGATCTTTCGCTTGAGATTCAAGTGTCCTTGGAAAGATCGCAGCCTCGTTGCACTCGACAGCTCCTACACAGCTCCTACACAGCTCCTACACAGCTCCTACACAGCTCCTACACAGTTCCTACGCCCCAGCGGGAGCAAGCTCGCTCGCCACAAAAGCAAGTCAGTTCTGGTTGCTGCAGTTATCGGAAAACTTGCGATAGTCCAACGCCTGCTTGTGGCCTGCCGAATCCAGGTAGGTCATGTGGGCGTTGACCACGCCGCAGGTCGGCTCGGCGCCTTCGCTAAGGGACAGCACCTTCTGGACGTCCAGGTGGGTGCCGTAGGTGTAGGTTTGCGCCGGCACGTTGCTTTCGGCCCGGGCCGACAGCGTGCAAATGTTCAGTGCGGCGAAAAGGCAGGCGGCGTAGATGGCTTTGCTGTTCATGGCGATTCCTCGATTCAATGGGTTTATCTGCCGAGGCTTGTTGCGTTGCCTCGATGGACGCCATTGAATGCCGCGCAGGTATCGCGCCTGTATCGAGCCAGGTGGCTTTTTGCATCGCTGTGTATCCGTCGCGCGCCAGATACACTGCAATACAAACCGCCGCGAGCCCGGCCGGCCGGCGCCTGTAGACTGCTCACAACGAAACGCCGAGGAGCTGGACACCATGGATCATGTCGATCATGTGTTGATAGTGGATGACGATCGCGAGATCAGAGAACTGGTTGGCAACTACCTGAAAAAGAACGGCCTGCGCACCACTGTCGTTGCCGATGGCCGGCAAATGCGCGCCTTCCTGGAAACCACCCCGGTGGACCTGATCGTGCTGGACATCATGATGCCCGGCGATGACGGCCTGGTGCTGTGCCGAGAGCTGCGTGCCGGCAAGCACAAGGCCACGCCAGTGCTGATGCTCACCGCGCGCAACGACGAAACCGATCGCATCATCGGCCTGGAAATGGGCGCCGACGATTACCTGGTCAAGCCCTTCGCCGCCCGTGAGCTGCTGGCCCGTATCAATGCCGTGCTGCGCCGCACCCGCATGCTGCCGCCCAACCTGGTGGTCACCGAAAGCGGTCGCCTGCTGGCGTTCGGGCGCTGGCGCCTGGACACCACCGCCCGCCACCTGCTGGACACCGACGGCACCATGGTTGCCTTGAGCGGCGCCGAATATCGTTTGTTGCGGGTATTCCTCGACCATCCGCAACGGGTGCTCAACCGCGACCAGTTGCTTAACCTGACCCAGGGCCGGGACGCCGACTTGTTCGATCGCTCCATCGATTTGCTGGTCAGCCGCCTGCGCCAGCGCCTGCTGGACGACGCGCGGGAGCCGGCCTACATCAAGACCGTGCGCAGCGAAGGCTATGTGTTCTCGCTGCCGGTGGAGATCCTCGAGGCCTCGGTATGAGCCTGTCGTTGCGCTGGCCGCGTACGCTGGCCTCGAGGCTATCGCTGATCTTCCTGATCGGCCTGATCCTGGCCCAGGGGCTGTCCTTCGGCGTCCAGTACTACGAGCGCTACCAAAGCGCCAAGTCGACCATGCTCGGCAACCTGGAAACCGACGTTTCGACCTCCGTCGCCATTCTCGACCGCCTGCCTGCCGCCGAGCGCCAGGCCTGGCTGCCGAAACTCGCCCGACGCAACTATGGCTATCTGCTCGACGAAGGCCAGGCCGGCCAACCGATGGATCTGGCCGACGCGCCGATCTCGGTCAGTTCGATCCAGGAAGCCATCGGCCAGGCCTATGGCCTTACCTTCAAACAGATTCCCGGGCCGAAAATGCACTATCAGGCGCACCTGCGCCTGGGGGACGGCAGCCCGCTGACCATCGATGTACGCCCGGCGATGATGCCCCTCTCCCCCTGGCTGCCGATGGTGTTGCTGGGGCAGTTGGCGCTGTTGATCGGCTGCACCTGGCTGGCCGTGCGCCTCGCCGCCGGCCCATTGACCCGACTGGCCGAGGCGGTGGAAACCCTCGATCCTAACGCCCACAGCGTGCGCCTGGACGAGAAAGGCCCGACCGAAGTAGTGCATGCCGCCAAAGCGTTCAACGCCATGCAGGACCGCATCGCTGCCTACCTCAAGGAGCGCATGCAGTTGCTGGCGGCGATTTCCCACGACTTGCAGACCCCCATCACACGCATGAAGCTGCGCGCTGAATTCATGGACGAGGGGATCGAGAAAGACAAGCTGTGGAGCGACTTGAGTGAAATGGAGCACCTGGTGCGTGAAGGCGTGGCCTATGCCCGCAGCATCCACGGCGCCACCGAGGCCAGTTGCCGGATCAGCCTGGATGCGTTCCTCGACAGCCTGGCGTTCGACTACCAGGACACGGGCAAGGACGTGCAATTGACCGGGAAAAACGCCGCGGTCATCGACACCCGTCCCCATGCCCTGCGGCGGGTGCTGGTCAACCTGGTGGACAACGCCCTGAAGTTCGGTGGCGCAGCGCAGATCCATGTGCAACTGGCCGACAGCGGGCAATTGGCGATCCAGGTACTGGACCGCGGCCCCGGGATCAACGAGCAGGAACTGGTCGAGGTGCTCAAGCCGTTTTACCGGGTGGAAAGCTCGCGCAACCGGGAAACCGGCGGCACCGGCCTGGGCTTGGCCATCGCCCAGCAACTGGCGATCGCCATGGGCGGCTCACTGACCCTGAGCAACCGCGACGGCGGCGGCTTGTGCGCCGAGTTGCGCCTGGCATTCGCAAGCTGACACAGCCCCTGTGGGAGCGAGCTTGCTCGCGATGGCGGCCTTGACCGTCGGCTGGGATGTTGTTGACTGGGTACATATCCATTGCTGCGGTAACGGCTGCTTATGGTTCCGCTCTTACAGCGGGTCACTTTTGGAAGAGCGCCAAAAGTAACCAAAAGCGCTTTGCCCCACCACTCGGCACCTCGCTTAGGCTCGGTGTACCCTCACTCCGGCATTGTTCCGTGGGCCCGCCGCGAAGGGCCATCCATGGCCCAGCGCGGCTATCCCGGCATCCATGCCGGGATACCCACTGCACAATGCCTGCGTTCGGCCAGCGTGGTTAACGGGGCGCCCCAGATCAAAAGCCAAAGCGAGGCGGCCTAACAGCCGACCTGGCTCTCCCGGTCGTACACCCATCAGATCTGTTTGAGCAGGACCTGTGGGAGCAAAGCTTGCTCGCGATAGCGGTGTATCTGCCAGCACCTGTTCAACTGACCTGACGCCATCGCGAGCAAGCTCGCTCCCACAAGGGTTGGAGGTTGGATTTGGATGCGGGTTTGTATGCCAGTGTGTCTGCGGATGATCGGCATACACAAACTTGCACAGGCCTGCATTGCGGACACACCCCGCTTACACCTGCTTGAAAGACTCCCCCCTGTTCCCGGCCGCTGTCACGACCGGGTCTCACCATCCAAGGAGCCTTTACATGCCTATCACAACTGCATCCCCCTTTCGTTATCAGGGCTGGTCGCTATTCAGCCTGCTCGCCGCCCTGGTGCTGTTGATGACCGGGTTGATCCTGGTGCTCAACCCGGACCTGACCGAAGGCGTGCGCAGTGCCATTCGCGCCACGGCGCGCTCGTCTTTTATCTTGTTCCTGCTGGCCTTCACCGCCTCGGCATTCGCGCTGCTGGTGCCCTCGCCCCTGAGCCGGTCCCTGGTGCGCGAACGGCGCTTCATCGGGCTGGCCTTTGCGTTTTCCCATCTGGTCCATGCCGTGCTGATCTACAGCTACGGCCAGCTCAATCCCGAGTTCTGGCCCGGCCGCACCACCCTTGGCAACGTGCCCGGCACCGTGGGCTACGTGTTCATCCTGCTGCTGGCACTGACCTCGTTCAAACGCACCACGCGCCTGATCGGTCTCAGGGCCTGGAAGCGCCTGCATGTCACCGGCATGTGGGTCCTGGCGGCGATCTTTGCCTATTCCAATTTCAAACGCATCCCCATGAGCGCCTGGTATGTGCTGCCCTTCGGCCTGATCTGCGCCGCCACCGCCATCCGCCTGGTGGGCAAGCTGGCCCAGGCCACCCAGCGACGCCAACGGCCGCCACACGCGGCTGGTCTGTAGGAGCTGT
Organism: Pseudomonas sp. KB_12; assembly: GCF_052114545.1. Taxonomy (NCBI): domain Bacteria; kingdom Pseudomonadati; phylum Pseudomonadota; class Gammaproteobacteria; order Pseudomonadales; family Pseudomonadaceae; genus Pseudomonas; species Pseudomonas sp. KB_12. The sequence goes on from NZ_JBFREY010000022.1 coordinate 22,814, forward strand.
CGAGCGAAGCGAGGCTGCGATCTTTCCCCAGACACTTGAGTCTCAAGCGAAAGATCAAAAGATCGCAGCCTCGCTTGCCAGTGCACGGATAAAGAGTGAGGCACGACGCGATGCCAACCGTTGAGCTGCATCGTCGCTATGAACGGTCCCTGCTCCTGGCTTTCTGCGTGGTGTGGGGGTGGCTGGCCATTGCGCCGATAAAGCGCAGCGACTGGCTGGCGGAGAACCTGCTGGTCATCGCGTTATTGGTGGTCATGGTGACCGTTCATCGGCAATTCAGCTTTTCCCGACTGTCCGCCACGCTGTTGTTCGTCTTCCTTTGCATCCATGAAGTCGGCGCCCATTACACCTATGCCAAGGTGCCTTACAACCAGTGGTGGCAGGCCCTGACGGGGGGCCAGTCGCTTGATCAATTCATGGGTTTCCAGCGCAACCAGTTCGACCGACTGGTGCATTTCAGCTACGGCCTGCTGCTGGCCTATCCGCTGCGCGAGGCCCTGCTACGGGTTGCGCCAGCAACGGGGTTCAGGGGTTACTTCCTGGCCTGGAGCCTGATTCTTGCGTCGTCGGCGATTTACGAAATCATCGAATGGCTGGGCGGCGCCTACATCGGGGGCGATACCGCCAAGGCCTTTGTCGGCGCCCAGCAGGACCCGTGGGATTCACAAAAAGACATGGCCCTGGCGGCGCTGGCCGCGTTCATGACCCTGCTGGCCGCCGCCGGGGTCAGTTACCTGCGCCAGCGGGACTTCGCCCTCGAATGGACGTTGCGCTTCAAGGCCCGCACGTGACGCAAGCCCCCATATCCGCCAGTTCCTGTGTGATCACGACTAAGTAAATCAGCTCACCAGCCGATATAAGACAGGTGCGGGTGAAATCGCTTTTTGGCTGATGACTTATTTTTATGATTGAAATTGCTGGCAATGACTCAACTGTCCTTTCCCCGGGTTCGCCAACCCGAAGTTTCACCCGTCGCACTTTTCCGGCCATCATGCTCCTGCTGTTTGTCATGTCTGCACTGGCGATCGCCGTGCTGCTCAACATCACCGGCGCCCAGGACCGCCGTGCCCGCGAACAGAGCCTGTTTTTCGCCCAGCGGGCCGTCGAGGGGATCCGCAAAGGTATCGGACGGGACCTGAGCGATTATTCCAAGTGGAGCGACGCCTACCGGCACCTGCATGTCAGCGTCGACAAGGAATGGGCCTATGACCAGGAAAACGTCGGCAGCAGCGTGTATTCGCTCTATGGCTACCAGGCGGTGTTTGTCATTTCGCCGACCGGCCAGACCGTCTATTCGGTGATCGACGGCCAGATGAGTGAGGTCGATGCCGACACCTGGCTGACCGGCGACTTGCGAGCGCTGTTGAAAAAAGCCAACGCCGCGGAAAATCACGACGAAGTGGTCGTCGAGATGCTGCATCACGAGGACGCCCCTGCGTTTGTCGCTGCGTCCGTCATTACCATCGGCACGGACACCAGCGTGCCCGAAATCCCCGGCCCGCCCAGCGTGATGCTCTTCGTCAAGGCCCTTGATCCCGGAGCCCTGGAAAACCTGGCGCGGGACTTCGCCCTGCCCGATGCCCATATCGCCAGGACCCCGGGCCCAGCCGATACCGCCCAACTGCTGCTCGACAACCTGACCCTGGAAGCCTTGGCCTGGCGGCCGCAGACCCCGGGCCAGGATCTGCGCAAATTCCTCCTGCCGTTGCTGGCCGTGGCGTTACTGGTGCTTGGGGTTCTGGCCCTGGCCGTTCTGCGCCATGCCTTGGCCATGCTCCGCGCCCAGGAACGCCAGTACGCCAGCCTGCTGGCCCACCGCAAGGCGTTGGAGCGCAGTGAAGAACGTTTCCGCGACATTGCCGAAGTGTCCTCCGACTGGTTGTGGGAGGTCGATTCGACCGGCACCCTGACCTATCTGTCGGAACGCTTCGAACAAGTGACCGGCTTCAGTCCCACGGAGTGGCTGGGCAAACCTCTGCACCGGCTGCTTCACCCCCATGGTGGCTCGATCTCGATTGCCCAATGGCTGCTCGGCGGTGCCAACAGTCTCTCCTCGGCGCCGCTGCTGTGCGAGTACACCGCGCGCAACCAGCGCATCCGCACCTGCAAACTCTCGGTGCGGGCCATCGAAGCTGGCACCCTGGGTTTTCGCGGCACGGCCACTGACATCACCGACGAATTACGGGCACTGGCCCAGATCAAGCACCTGTCCCTGCATGATCCACTGACCGGGCTGGCCAACCGCAACCGCTTGTTCGATTGCCTGCGCGAACACCTGGGCCGAGCCGATCGTCCGCCCCTCGCGCTGCTGAACCTGGACATGGACCGTTTCAAGCCGGTCAACGACTCCCTCGGGCATGCCGTCGGCGATAAAGTGCTCAAGGAAGTGGCGCATATTCTCCAACAAAACGTGCGCGGCACCGATCTGGTGGCCCGCCTGGGCGGTGATGAGTTTGTCATTGTCATGCCCGACCCGGGCGATGCCGGCGATCTCGATCAACTCTGTGAACGGCTGATCGATTGCATGCAACGGCCCATGCACCTGGACGGCAATACCCTGTACCTGGGGGTGAGCATCGGCGTTGCCTGGGCGCAGCCCGGCGACGAACGTGCCGATGAACTGTTGCGCCACGCCGACATCGCCTTGTATGCGGCCAAGGCAGCCGGCCGCAACACCTGGCGCGTGTATGTGGAAGCCATGGGCAACCTGGCCCGCGACCGGCGGCAATACGAACAGCAACTGCGCGACGCCATGCAACGGGATCAATTGGAACTGCGCTACTTGCCTCGCTTCGACGTGAGCGCCGAGCAACTGCACGGTTTCGAAGCCCAGACCTTCTGGCACCACCCCGAGAAAGGTGAACTGGGTGGGGCCGACTTCATACCGGTGGCCGAAACCTCGGGCCAGCTTGAAGAGCTGGGCACCTGGATGCTGATCAACGTCTGTGAAGAGGCTGCCACCTGGCCGAGCGCCGTCAGTGTTTCCATCGCGGTTTCACCCCGGTGGTTCAACAGCAGCTTCCTGCTCAACCAAGTGCAAGAGGCCCTCGAAACGAGCGGCCTTGAGCCCCACCGGCTGACCCTGGAAGTGGCCGAAGGGGTCCTGCTGGCCGACCACAAGACCGTCGCTTGCACCCTCCATGCGCTCAAGGAACTCGGCGTGCGGATCAACATCGACAAGTTCGGCACCAGCATCGCCTCCCTGCGCGAGGTACTGGACCAGCCGTTCGATGGCATCCGCTTCGATCGCAACATCCTCACGCAGCTGGGTCTGGAGGATGACAAGGAAGGCGTCCTGGCGATGATCCGCTTGAGCCGCAGTGTAGGGCTGATGGTCACTGCCGAAGGCATCGAAAACGCCCGGCAATTCAGCCAACTGCGCAACGTGGCCTGCGACCATGTCCAAGGCCCCTACTTCGGCGCGGCCCTGGCCCGCTCGGAAATGGCCTCGTTCTTCACCACGCCGAGGTGGCTGTAACACACTTCCCCACTGCCATTGCGAGCAAGCTCGCTCCCACCATAGGCCTGCGGTGCATGCAAAACTCATGAACACCTCAAGCCCCCCTGTGGGAGCGAGCTTGCTCGCGATAGCGGCCTGCCAGGCGCTAAACAACTAAAAATTCAGCCACCCGGACTCTGGCGAAAACTCACCGCCAGCCGGTTCCAGCTGTTGATGGTGCTGATCGCCAGGGTCAGGTCCACCAGTTCCTCCTCACTGAAACAGGCCCGGGCCTGGGCATAGACGTCGTCCGGCACCTGGCTCTCAGCCAACAGCGTCACCGCCTCGGTCCAGGCCAGGGCAGCGCGTTCGCGGGCCGTGAAAAAACCGCTGTCGCGCCACACCGCCACCGCGTAGAGCCGACGCTCGGTCTCGCCCTGGCGTCGTGCCTCCACCGAGTGCATGTCGGTGCAGAAGGCACAGCCATTGAGTTGCGAAGCGCGGATCTTGATCAGGTGCAGCAACGCCGCTTCGATACTCAGGCGACTGGTCAGGGCTTCCAGGCCGATCATGGCTTTCATCGCCCCAGGCGATGCGGTGTAGTAATCCAGACGCGGGCTCATGGCGGGCTCCGTGGCATTCGAGACCTTCACGGTAGGCCCAGGGACCGGTCAATGACAGGTCCAATTCGGCGAAAAACCCGGAGGCAAGTCCAATGGGCGGGATTTTCCCCACGCAACTTCTATGCAGTCGCACAATGCGGGTAATCTTGCGCCTTTGACGTTGGCCGCCAACAATCGCCCAGGAGCTTGCGGGTATGGAACTTCATGTTGTCATCAACGGCCGCAAGGACCTGTCGAGCCAGTTGTATCAACAATTACGCAGCGCCATCGAAAGCGGTCGCCTGGCGGCCGGCACGCAACTGCCGCCCAGCCGCCTGCTGGCCGAACAACTGGGGGTCTCGCGCAAGACCGTCTCCGACACCTATGCCCAACTGACCTACGAAAACCTGCTCACCGGCATCATTGGCAAAGGCACCTACGTCAACGCACGGCCGGCCAGGATCGTGCGCAAGCAGAGCCACCGCGAGCTGGCCGGTGCCGACGTCGTCGAAGCCTGGCGCACCATGCCCGACCTGATGCGCCATCCCACCCTCGAAGGTGCGTTGCGCTACGACTTCATCGGCGGCGCCACGGGCAAGGGCCTGTTTCCGCTGGACGACTGGCGGCGCTGCACGGCCCACGCGCTGCGCCAGATCGCCAGTGCCAAGGGCTTCTACAGCCAGCCCGAAGGCCTGCCGTCGCTGCGCAATGCCATTGCCCGGCACATCGCGTTTTCCCGCGGGGTCAATTGCCAGGATGAAGACGTGGTGGTGTGCAACGGCGCGCAGCAGGCCCTGGACCTGATCTCGCGGGTGTTGACCCGTCCCGGCAGCCTGGTGGCCATGGAAGACCCGGGCTATCCGCCGGCGCGGTTGCTGTTCGGCTCCCAGGGCGCCACGGTGGCCGGGGTGCCAGTGGACGAGCAAGGCATGCGGGTCGACCTGATCCCCGACGGCACGCGGTTGATTTATGTGACACCCTCCCACCAGTTTCCCTTGGGCATGCCCATGAGCCAGGCTCGCCGCGAGGCCTTGCTGGCGCGGGCCTATGAGCTGGGGGCGATCATTATCGAAGACGACTACGACAGCGAATTCCGCTACGAAGGCCGGCCCGCCGATTCGTTGCAGAGCCTGGATGAGCGCGGGATCGTGGCGTACGTCGGCACCTTCTCCAAGACCCTGTTGCCGGAACTGCGGCTCGGCTATGCGATCCTGCCGCCAGCGATTCTTGAAGCGGTGATCCTGGCCAAGCGCCTCACCGACCAGCACACCTCCACCCTGCCCCAGTGGGCGCTGGCGAAGTTCATCGCCGAGGGCTGCCTGCTCAAGCACATCCGCCGCTGCCACACCCTGTATGCCGGTCGTCGCGAGCGAATCCTGGCGCGCATGGCCGGGGACTTGTCGCCCTGGTTCGAGGCCGTGCCCACCACCGCGGGTTTTCATATGGCGGTGTTGTGCAAGGTCCCGATGGACCTGGCGCTGGTGATCGAGCTGGCGAAAAAAGCCGAAGTCGGGCTCTACAGCCTTGATGGCTTTTTCAATGAGGCCCCGGTGCGGACGGGCCTGTTCTTCGGTTTCGGCGCTATCGAAACCCTGGACATCGACATCGCCCTGGACCGCTTGCGCGACATTCTCCAGCAAGTGGCCTGAGGGATTGGACTGGGCATTTATCCGCCCATTGGCTGTTTGAGCCTTGCCCCGGTGGGCCTATCCTGCACGGGTGTCATTGATATTGAGCAACCCCTCGGACTTGATTCAGGAGCCTGAACAATGTCTCGCCAAGTGATCAATACCGTGCAGGTGCAAGCCGCCGCCGGTCGCTCGGAAGAACTGGGCCGGCAATTGCAACAAATCGTCGAGACCCTGCGTACGCAGCCGGGCTGCGATGCCTATCTGGTCGACCGTTGCCCGGACGATGGCGACCGCTGGAGCGTCAGTGCCCGCTGGCAGTCGGAAGCGGCCATGCAAGCCCACTTCAACTGCCCGGAAGTGCAAGGCTTCATCAGCCTGATCGACAACCGCCTGGCCCGAAGCGTCGACTTCAACAGCTGACACCCCGCGGCTGTAGGAGCTGCCGAGTGCAACGAGGCTGCGATCTTGCCCAATCCAATTGAGTCTCAAGCGAAAGATCAAAAGATCGCAGCCTTCGGCAGCTCCTACAGAGGGTTACCTTTCAAACTGGATGGATCGCGGTATTGGTCTACCCACCTTCCGAAAGATTGGACGTTTGCTTGCCCCACCGTGGGGCTTAGGGTGAATCCATCGCCGCGACAGCGCGAAATCACTCGAAACCACACAGGCCATACCTTTATGAAAACACTCTATCTGATCGCCGCCCTGAGCCTGCTGCCCATTACCCAGACCTACGCCCACGAAGCCGCGCCTTCGGAAAAGGTCACGGTGCTGCAGGAGCAATTGCTGAAAAACGTTCCAGGTAAAAAAACCATGATGCTGACCGTCAACTATGCACCCGGCCAAGCGTCCATTGCCCATAAGCATGAGGGCACAGCGATGGCCTACGTACTGGAAGGCGCCATCACTTCCCAGGTCAAGGGTGAGCCGGCGAAGACCTACAAGGCTGGAGAGTTCTGGTATGAAGCGGCGGGGTCCGAGCACCTGGTCTCGAAAAACGCCAGCGCGAGCCAACCGGCGAAACTGCTGGTGTTCATGGTGATGGGTGAGGATGAGGCGGTGTTGATACCGCTGAAAAACTAACCGCCACGACATAGCTGTCCCCCTGTGGGAGCGAGCTTGCTCGCGATAGCGGTGGGTCAGCGACATTGAACTTGACTGATACACCGCCATCGCGAGCAAGCTCGCTCCCACAGGGACTCACAACGAATCTAAAAAAAAAGCCCCGCATCTCTCAATGCGGGGCTTTTTCATTCAACGCCGGATCAGTTGGCCGTCACGACCGCCTGACCGCTCATTGCCACGTCCAACAGCTCGCGGTTGGCGACCGCGTACATGGCGTAGTCGGTACCGCTGGCAGCACGGATGTCCACCAGCATGGCACGCCAGCGCTCGACCATTTCGTGGTGCTGCTCCAGCCACAGTGCCAGGCGAGTTTCCACGTCCTGGGCGCCATCGCCCTCTTGCAGGACCGAGATGGTGATCGCCCGCTGTTGCCAGTCGACATCATCACGGAACGCTTCACGGGCCAGTGCCTGCCAGTTGTTTTCCACCGGCAGTGCGCTGATCTGTTGCAGGTACCAGGTGATGTCCAGGGCGCTGCCCACGGCGAAGTAGGCCTTGGCCACATCGGCGGCGTTCTGGCCAGTGACGTCGGCCGCCTCGATGATCGGCAGCAAGGTGTACAAGTGCGTCGTGCCGGCAACCATGCGCGCCAACAACTCCGGCACGCCGGCGGCCACGTAGGCCTGGTAGCGGGTCTGCCAGCCTTCGCGGGTCGGACCTTCCAGCAGTTCGTCGAGCTTGAGGCCCAACGCGGCCAGGTGCGGACCGAAGTGCGCGACGTCACGGGCAGCGTTCTGCTCGTTGCGGCGGCTGCGCAGGAACCAGCGCGTGGCGCGACGACCCAGGCGCATCAACTCGTCCATCAGCTCCAGTTGTACGTCGGCCGAGACCTGGTGGTCCAGGGCTTCGATCTGGCGGAACCAGTGCGGGAGGTGGAAGATGTCACGCACAATCACATAAGCGCCAGCCACGTTCGCCGGGCTCATGCCCGTCGACTCCTTGAGCCGCTGAACGAAGGTGATGCCCATGTGGTTGACCAGGTCGTTGGCGATCTGGGTGCTGACGATCTCGCGCTTGAGGCGATGGCGACGCATGGCCTCGGAGAACTGGCTCACCAGCGTCGGCGGGAAAGCCGTCTCCATGTCACGGGTCAGGTAATCATCGTCCGGTACCAGGGAGTTGAGCAGCGCTTCCTTGAGGTCGATCTTGCTGTAGGAGATCAGCACCGACAGTTCGGCACGGGTCAGGCCATGGCCCGCCGCGACGCGCTCGTTGATCGCCTCTTCAGCCGGCAGGAACTCGATGGCGCGATCCAGCTTGCCGCGGCCTTCCAGATCGTTCATCAGGCGCTTGTATTCGGCGATCCGCACGAAGGCACGACGCGCCGCCAGGGACAGGGCCTGGGTCTGCTTGTAGTTGTTGCCCAACACCAGGCTACCGACTTCGTCGGTCATGCTCGCCAGCAACTGGTTGCGTTGCTTGTCGGTCATGTCGCCGGCCTGCACCACTTCGTTGAGCAGGATCTTGATGTTCACTTCGTGGTCGGAGCAGTCCACGCCGCCCGCGTTGTCGATGAAGTCGGTGTTGGAACCGCCGCCATTGAGGCCGAACTCGACGCGACCCAGTTGGGTCATGCCCAGGTTGCCGCCCTCGCCCACGACCTTGCAGCGCAGCTCGTTGCCGTTCACGCGCAGTGCATCGTTGGCCTTGTCGCCGACATCGGCGTGGCTTTCAGTGCTGGCCTTGACGTAGGTGCCGATACCGCCGTTCCACAACAGGTCTACCGGCGCCTTGAGCAAGGCGTTGAGCAGCTCGGTCGGGGTCAGCTTGTCGGCCTTGATGTCGAAGCGTTCTTTCATCTGTGGCGAGATGGCGATGCTTTTCGCGCTGCGCGAGAAGATACCGCCGCCTTCGGACATGATGCTGGCGTCGTAGTCGCTCCAGGCCGAACGCGGCAGGTCGAACAGGCGCTGGCGCTCGGCAAAGCTGCTGGCCGGCTCCGGGTTCGGGTCGATGAAGATGTGCAGGTGGTTGAAGGCCGCGACCAGTTGCAGCTTGTCGGACATCAACAAGCCGTTGCCGAACACGTCGCCGGCCATGTCGCCGACGCCCACCACGGTGATGCTGTCTTCCTGGACATTGATGCCGCGCTCGCGGAAGTGGCGCTGCACGCCGACCCACGCGCCCTTGGCGGTGATGCCCATTTTCTTGTGGTCGTAGCCAGCCGAACCGCCGGAGGCGAACGCATCGCCCAGCCAGAAGCCATAGTCGATGGCGATGCCGTTGGCGATGTCGGAGAAGGTCGCAGTGCCCTTGTCCGCCGCCACCACCAGGTACGGGTCATCGTCGTCATGACGCACGACGTTGGCCGGCGGTACCAGCGCGCCGTCCTTCAGGTTGTCGGTGATGTCCAACAGGCCCGAGATGAAGATGCGGTAGCAGGCAATGCCCTCGGCCGCGATCTCGTCCCGGCTGCCGCCCAACGGCAGGCGACGTGGCAGGAAACCACCCTTGGCGCCCACCGGCACGATCACCGAGTTCTTCACTTGCTGGGCTTTTACCAGGCCAAGCACTTCGGTGCGGTAGTCTTCTTCACGGTCGGACCAGCGCAGGCCGCCGCGGGCAACGTTGCCGAAGCGCAGGTGCACGCCTTCGACCCGTGGCGAGTAGACGAAGATCTCGAACTTGGGTACCGGTTTCGGCAGTTCCGGGATCAGGTGCGGGTTGAACTTGAAGCTGAAGTAGGACTTGTTCTGGCCGTTGGCGTCGGTCTGGTAGAAGTTGGTCCGCAGAGTGGCCTTGATCAGGTCCAGGTAGCGACGCAGGATGCGGTCTTCGTTGAGCACCTGGACGTCGTCCAGGGCCGAGAGAATCGCTTGCTCCAGGCGCAGCTGCTTGTCTTCCAGGTCATCGCCAGTGAGTTTGCGCGCCAGGTAGAAGCGGGTCTTGAACAACCGGGTCAACTCGCGAGCGATATCGGTGTGGTTGTTCAGGGTGCTGGCGATGTAACCCAGGTCGAAGCCCAGGCGGATCTGCTTCAGGTAACGGGCGTAGGCACGCAGCAGCGCCACGTCGCGCCATGGCAGGCCGGCGGTCAGCACCAGGCGGTTGAACGCATCGTTCTCGGCATCGCCACGCACGATGTGGACGAAGGCGTCCTGCAAGGTGTCGTTGAGCTGCTGGATGTCGAGGTCCAGGCCTTCGGCGGCGGTGAACGCGAAATCATGAATCCAGAACTCGCGGCCGTTAGTGTGGCGCAGGCGGTACGGGAACTCGCCCAGCACGCGCAGGCCGAGGTTTTCCAGGATCGGCAGCACGTCGGACAACGCCAGCGGCGTGTCGGCGTGATACAGCTTGCAGTGCAGCTCACGCTGGCCGGAGACCTGGCCCAGCGGCTGGTAGAAGCTCATGACCAGCGGATTTTTTTCGTTCAGGCTCAGCAGGTGCTGCATGTCGACCACGGCCGAATGCGCGGCAAAACGCTCGCGGTAGCCGGCCGGGAAGCCTTTCGGGAAATCCGACAGCACGTTGGTGCCCTGGGCTTCGCCGAAGCTTTCGACGACCAGGCTGGCGTAGTCGTCCTTCCAGCTGCGGCAGGCCTGCACGACTTCTTTTTCCAGCAAGACCGGATCGATGTCGAGACGGTTCTTCGGGTCCACTCGGAGGATCAACTGCACGCGGGCCAACACGGATTCGGAGAAGAAGGTCCAGAACTCGCAGTCCGAGGCCTTCAGGCGATCCATCAGCACTTGCTGGATCTTCTGGCGCACTTCGGTGGAGTAGATGTCGCGTGGGACGTAGGCCAGGCAGTAGCAGAAACGGCCATACGGGTCTTTGCGCAGGAACACGCGGATCTTGTTGCGTTCCTGGATCTGCACGATGGACATGACGGTGCTGAACAGCTCGTCCACCGGGGTCTGGAACAGGTCGTCACGGGGCAGCACTTCGACCACCTGGGCCAGTTCCTTGCCCAGGTGCGCCTTGGCCTGGAAGCCCGAGCGACGCTCGATTTCCGCGACCTTGCGGCGGATGTACGGGATGACCCGCACGCTCTCGCCATACACCGAAGAGGTGTACAGGCCCATGAAGCGGCATTCCTTGATGACCTTGCCGTCGGCGTCGATTTCACGGATCGACACGTAGTCCGGGTAGGCCGGACGGTGTACGCGGCTCGGGTGCGCGGCCTTGGCGAACGACAGCGGCGTCGGTTCGCGCAGGTAATTGACGGCGTAGTCTTCGATGCGCAGGTCTTCGGCGGTCAGGCCGGCGCGCAGCAATTTGGTCAGGCCCAGGAACGAATCGGGGTTGTACTCGATGTGGCCACCATCGGCCTCATCGCGAACCACGAACTCTTCGTAGCCCAGGAAGGTGAAGTGGTTACCCACCAGCCATTCCAGGAAGCTCTTGATCTCGCTCTTTTCATCAGCGTCGATGGCGTAGGCGCTGCTGTCCAGGCTGTCGAGGATTTCCTGGACCTTGGCTTTCATCGGTTCGAAGTCGGCCACGGCCACGCGCACTTCGCCCAGCACTTGCTCAAGTTCCTTGCTCAGGACGTTGAGTTCGGCGGCGTTGGCGCAGCGGTCGATCTCCAGGTACATCAACGACTCTTGCAGGATGCCGTCGCCCTGGGTGCCTTTTGGCAGGATTTCCAGCAACTCGCCCTTGCTGCCGCGACGCACGCTCAGCACGGTGGTTTGCAGGGTATGGATGCTGTAGCCGCGACGGTTCAGCTCGGTGCGGACCGAGTCCACCAGGAATGGCAGGTCGTGGTGCAGCACTTCCACTGCCGTGTGGGTCGACTGCCAGCCGTGGCGTTCGTAATCAGGGTTGTAGACGCGCACCTGCGGTTGCGTGTGGTCGAAGCGCTCAAGCAGGCGCCAAGCAGACAGGGTGCAGCCGGCAAGGTCGGACAACCGGCGCTGGGTAAGTTCATCGAGGGAAATAATGCCGAAGAATTGTTCAGCGAACAGCGCCACTTGTGGCAGTGCCTGTTCACTGATGTGCTGCGCCAGTGCCGCTTGCAGTTGTTGCTGGAAGTCGGCTTTGCTGGCTGCGGTGAAGAACGCCATCTGTGGTACTCCGCTTGGGCTTGTTATTGATTGAAGCGTCGCGTGCAACCCCTGCGGGGCTGTCGGCCATCCCGTTCCTGATTCTCGGGCAGAGGAAACAGGATGACAGGTGGATGAAGCTGGACAGGACCGGCAGGTCACATCCTTTTCCATGTAATTTCATGTCATGGACACCTGCAAAAACCACTCCAGGGTGGCCTTTGCAGGTGCACATCCGTTGCGCAGCTTAACGAGTGCGACAATGTGCCTGCTTGCAGCGCTGCGACATATTCGGTCATCGGCAAGCTAAACCGGCCCGAGTTCATCGAACAACCCTAGCAGCCCAGGGGCGAAACGGCACCTGGCAGTGTGAAATCGCAGCCCGATTGCGGTAATCCAGCGCAAAGTCCTCCAGGCTGGCAAAATCCACTTTTTTCGGCTCATCGAGCCAGGAGCCATCACCATGCAAATGACCACCACCCTGCTGATCGCCAACCCGTGCGACGACGAAGAAGACAACATGGCCATGCTCTGCTGCCACAGCGCCCAGGGCGAAATGTTCCTGATGACCCGCTACCCCGACGAAGACGAACTGGAAATCGCCCTCGATGGCGAGCCTTCGACACTGGACGGCGTGAAGGTCACGCTCAGCCCTACCCGCTTGCTGATTGAAATTGCCCCGGCGGATGCCGATGCGCTCAATGGCGACGACGTGCTGGAGATCACCCATGACACCGATGCGGCGGACCTGGCGGAAGTGGAACTGACGTTGCAGAACATCCTCAAGGGGTCGGGGACCTATGTAAGCCAGCTCTGAGATCCGGACACGAACACGCTCCTGTGGCATCAGCCACCCCTGATCCAAAGGCATCCCGTGGCGAGGGAGCTTGCTCCCGCTCAACTGTAGGAGCTGCCGAGCGAAGCGAGGCTGCGATCTTTTGATCTTTCGCTTGAGAYTCAAGYGMCTGGGAAAAGATCGCAGCCTCGCTTCGCTCGACAGCTCCTACACAGTTCCTACACCGCTCCTACAGGCCAGCGGGAGCAAGCTCCCGCGCCACGGGTTCAGCGTAGTTGCCGCTATTGCTCTTTCTGCACCAGATTGCCGTCAGCGTCATAGGCCAGGTACGCGTCACTATCATTCGGGTCCCTCACGTAATAACGGGCCTCATTGCCGTTATCTGGCACCTTCAGGCTGGTGTAGGCACCCAGCTCCTTGATCAGTTTGTTGTTTTGACTGATCAGGACCAGCCCGGAACCGCCACCGGCCCGAATGGCTGCTGCGTACCGAGTCTGGAACGCGTTGAGCTGGCTGTACTCCAGCGGGACTCGTAAGGTGCCCGCCAGGTCGATGGCGCCATAGCTGCCATCGCGCCCGACCACCGCCATGCCGTTGGAAAACGGTTCCACCTCGTCATACGGTAACTTGATGGGCAACCGCGTCCCCTGGCGATTGATAAAAGCAAACTTCCTGCTTTTAGTGTCCTGCACCAACAGCGGTTGCTGCCCGACAAACCGGCCAATCACGTTGTCACCCTGCAGGTTGATCCGTTTGCCTTCCAGGTCGAAAACATCCTGGCGGCTCCGATCGGCAGAGCTGGCGTAGAGCAAACCCGCGCTGTGCTCGATGCCCGAGAATTGCGTCGGCAGGATCTGCTTGCCATCCAGGGTATAGGCACCGTACAGGCCTTCCGTGACATCGGTTCGCATGCCGAGACGGGCGATGAACAGGTTATCGGTCACGGAGGGGTTGACGAACTTCATCGGCAATACGAAACGATGCCCCTTGGCATCGTAGAGCCCATAAGGTCCGTTGGTTTCCCGCTCCACCAACAGCAGGCCATTGCTCAACGCCTCGGCGATGTTTTCGAACGGCAGGTCCACGAGCTTGTTGCTGCCGGCAGGAAAATAGGCGAGCTGGCTGCGCAATGCCTGCCAGTCCGAGTCCGGGTCGCTGGACTTTTCCGGGGAAAACAACGTGTAGGTATCGGCCACCTGGCTATCTTGCACCTGCACCCAACGGGGCTTGATCAACCACTGGCCGGCCTGGTCGATGAAGCCGTAGCGCTCGGCTTTCCGGTCCAGAGCGATGTAATGCGCCTGCTCCGCCAGGACGTTGTCGACCTGGGTGAACTCAACGGTGTTGTCTTCCATCGGATCGAGCACATGAATGACGATGCGTTGCGGGGTGGCCTCGAATTGATAGTCGACCTCGGTGTTTTTCAACGGCCCCACCTGAGCGGTCAGCGCCTCGGTCAAGCGCTCCAGCTGCTGTTGCACCGCCTGGCCGGTCTTGAGTTGCTTGAGATCGTCCTTGGTCTGCAGCAGCGCTTTGTAATAGTCATGCAACGCCGCGATATCGCTGTCGGAGGGAAACGCCCGAGAGTTGTTACCGTTGCTGTAGAGCGCCTTGCCAGCGTCGTCCAACCCCTGCACCACGAAGGTCGACAATTTCGGCGTACTCAAGCGCACGGAGGCGCTGCCGTCACCCAGGGCAGTGAGCTGGAAGGACTGGCCGTCGTCCAGGGTCACCTTCGGGTGATCCTTGTCCAGCACCACTTTCCTGAACGCCGGATAACTGCGGTAGGAGACCGTCAGGCCGAGACTCGCCAGCGGTTTGTTGACCGCAAGTGCAAAGGCATCATGGGACGCGATCATGTCGTCGGACTCGACCTTGGGCGGCGCCTTGAGATCGGCGAAGAATTTTTCGCTGCCATCGCGAAACCGAAGGCGCTGGGGCATGTACTGCTCGGTCGCCGGCTCATCCGGCGTGGCGGCGCGCTTCCAGAGCGGATCGAGGCTGCTGGTGTCGAGCCTCACTTCGGAACCGTCGGCGAATAACCGCTGGGCAAAACGCAGGCCCTGGATCGACACCAGTTCGGTTTTCAGTTGCGCGCTGGTTAATGGGACAAACAGCGGCTCGTACTGCAACGGCTGCTCGTCGGCGGGCCCGGTCGTCTCGACGGTCAGGCTCAGTTGCACATCACTGACCAACTCCAGGGACCTGAGGCTTTCACCGGCGTCCTGAATCAAATAATTGAGGCGTTTCTCCACCTCGGGCGGTGCCAGCGTGCCGATGTCTTCCATGCCCCCTTCGTTCAGTTGCTCGGCGGCGAAACCTTCATCGGCCGGCGCGCCGCTGTGGCGGAACAGGTAATAGGACGTACAGCCCACCACCAACAGGGTCACACTCAGTATCGACAGCAATCTCAAACGAGGCTGGGAAAAGTTCATGGAGGCTTCGGTCGTCAAAGGGGTTGGGGAAGGCAGGCAGCTAACCACACGGCCTTGCGCGCCGCAAATCGCCTGGAGGGCCTGTTCTGTTACTTCGGCCTGCCGACCTGCCTTGAGCGTCGCCATTGTCCGGCTGAAGTGAACCACCGTCGGTCGTGCCTCTGACACGTCGCCCTTGACGTCCGATTGGGTTCTGGTGTTTCCTGAAACCGGTTTCAGAACCGCTAATAACTCCAATAAGCAGGTTTCAATCCGTGACTTCTTTCTCCGCCGCCCAGCGCAACCGCGTGACCATGC
The DNA here is from genome assembly GCF_052114545.1 of Pseudomonas sp. KB_12. NCBI lineage: Bacteria > Pseudomonadati > Pseudomonadota > Gammaproteobacteria > Pseudomonadales > Pseudomonadaceae > Pseudomonas > Pseudomonas sp. KB_12. Next base: position 38,127 of record NZ_JBFREY010000022.1, read on the forward strand.
TTGACGTCGCCGAACGCGCCGGGGTCTCCAAGGCCAGTGTCTCGCGTTTCATTGGCGAGGACCGCGCCTTGCTCTCCGAGGCCATTGCCAAGCGTATCGAGCAAGCCATCAGCGAGCTGGGCTACCGGCCGAACCAGATGGCCCGCGGCCTCAAGCGCGGGCGCACACGCCTGATCGGCATGCTGGTGGCCGATATCCGCAACCCCTATTCGATCGCCGTGATGCATGGCGTGGAAACCGCCTGTCGTCGCCATGGCTACAGCCTGGTGGTGTGCAACACCGACCGTGATGACGAGCAGGAGCGCCAGCACCTGGCGCTGTTGCGCGCCTACAACATCGAAGGGTTGATCGTGAACACCCTGGGGCATCACCGCGACGAACTGTTTGAACTGCGCAGCGAAATGCCCCTGGTGCTGGTGGATCGCAAGGTCGATCGCCTCGACAGCGACCTGGTCGGGCTGGACAACCCAAAGGCCGTCGAGATGGCCCTCGATCACCTCGAACAACGGGGCTACCGCGATCTGTTGCTGGTGACCGAACCGTTCGATGGCACCAGTTCACGAATCGAACGGGTCGAGAGTTTCAAGGCTGGCATCATGCGACGCCCTGCCCTGACCGGCGCCGTGGTGGAAACCTGCGACCAATTGAGCGCGCGCATCAAGGCTTTCCTGGCCCAACCGGGGCAAGGCCCCAAGGCGCTGTTCTGTGCCAATGGCATTGCCGCGCTGGCCGCCACGACGGTGTTGCGCGAGCTCGGTTGTCACTTGTTCGACGACGTGGGCCTGATTGCCCTCGACGACCTGGATTGGTACCCCTTGGTGGGCAGCGGCATCACCGCCCTGGCCCAACCGACGGCGGAGATCGGCGCCAGTGCATTCGAATGTCTGCTCAAGCGTTTGCGCGGCGACAACGGGCCAGTGCGGACCCTCGATTTTGCGGCGCGGTTGATCGAGCGTGGGTCGACGCTTGGGGTTTCCCGGTGATCGGCCGGGCCCTATCGCGAGCAAGCTCGCTCCCACAGGGATTTCCAGCGCGACGCGGACCCCCTGTGGGAGCGAGCTTGCTCGCGATGAGGCCCTGAAGCACACCACTTTTTTTGCACAAAACTGAAACCGGTTTCAGAGGTATAAGAACAATGCACAACCCACCCGTCTCCATCAGTCTTTCCAGCTACGGCGCCGACCTGGTACGGCAACAAGGCCAAGGCAGTTTCATCGATCTGCTGGCAGCAGCCGGTGCCTCGCGCATCGAATGGCGCGAAGAATTGCTCACCACCGAACAGCCCGCCGAGCTGGCCGCTCGCGCTCGCGCCCAGGGGCTGCAAAGTGTTTTCTCGTCGCCACTGGAGCTGTGGCTCGCCGGGCAGTCCAGGCCCAACCCGGCCCTGGCGCTGACCCTGCAACGGTCCGAGACGTTCGGCTCGGCATGGCTGAAAGTCTCCCTCGGGCATTTCACCGACTCCCATGATCTGTCGGCACTGGCGGATGTGCTCGGCGCAAGCCCGGTGCAGTTGCTGGTGGAAAACGACCAGACCTTGCAAGGCGGACGGATCGAACCGTTGCAACGTTTCTTCACCGCAGCAGAAGCGCACGCAATACCCGTCGGCATGACCTTCGACATCGGCAACTGGCAATGGCAGGACCAATCGGCCGCCGTCGCCGCCCGACAGCTCGGACGGTATGTGGCTTACGTGCATTGCAAGGCAGTGGTCCAGCGCGCCGACGGCAAACTGGTCGCCGTACCTCCGGCCCTGACCGACCTGCACCTGTGGGAGCAACTGCTCAAGCACATGCCCATCGGTGTAATGCGCGCCGCCGAATACCCGCTACAAGGCGAAGACTTGCTGCAATTGACCACTGGACATGTCGCCACGCTGTCCCGTCTCGGACAATCGCGCCGGGAGCCTGCCCATGCCTGAGTTCGATGTGTTGTCGTTCGGCGAAACCATGGCGATGCTGGTGGCTGACCAGCGCGGTGACCTGGCCTGCGTCGACCAGTTCCACAAGCGCATCGCCGGGGCCGACAGCAACGTGGCCATCGGCCTGTCACGGCTGGGCTTCAAGGTGGCGTGGCTGAGCCGGGTCGGCGCCGATTCCCTGGGACGCTTCGTCGTGCAGACCCTGGAAAACGAAGGGCTGGATTGTCGTCACGTGACGGTCGACCCAACGCACCCCACCGGCTTTCAGTTCAAGTCGCGTACCGACGATGGCAGCGACCCGCAAGTCGAGTATTTCCGTCGTGGCTCGGCGGCCAGTCATCTGTCGATCGATTCCATCGCGCCAGCGCTGCTTGAAGCCCGTCACTTGCACGCCACCGGCATCGTCCCGGCGTTGTCGGTCACGGCCCGCGAGATGTCCTTTGAATTGATGACCCGCATGCGCGAGGCCGGCCGCAGCCTGTCGTTCGACCCCAACCTGAGGCCGAGCCTGTGGGCCAGCGAGTCGACGATGATTGCGCAAATCAATCGCCTCGCCGCCCTCGCCCACTGGGTCCTGCCGGGGCTCGGCGAAGGTCGCTTGCTGACCGGTTTCGACGACCCGGCCGACATCGCCGCGTTTTATCTGGACCAAGGCGCCGAAATCGTTGTGATCAAGCTCGGCGCGGACGGCGCCTATTACCGCACGCATCTGGACCAGGGCGTTATCCCTGGCGTGCCAGTCACCCAGGTGGTGGACACCGTGGGCGCCGGCGATGGCTTCGCCGTCGGTCTGATCAGTGCGTTGCTCGAAGGCCGCGCCATCAGCGAGGCCGTGCAGCGCGCCAACTGGATTGGCAGCCGCGCGGTGCAAAGCCGTGGGGACATGGAAGGGTTGCCGACCCGCCTTGAGTTATTGGCTGAATTTGAAACCGCCCATCGCGAGCAAGCTCGCTCCCACAGGGGTTAACTCGACCCCATGTGGGAGCGAGCTCGCTCGCGATGAAACCACCACAAAACGCACCTGCTGCAACAAAAACAACAAGCTCAGGAGTCAACGACATGCAAGCGCTCAACCTCGCCACCCGCCGCTGGTGGTACATCATGCCCATTGTGTTCATCACCTACAGCCTGGCCTACCTGGACAGGGCCAACTATGGATTTGCCGCTGCCTCGGGCATGGCCAAGGATCTGATGATCACCCCGGGGCTGTCATCGCTGCTCGGCGCACTGTTTTTCCTCGGCTACTTTTTCTTCCAGGTACCGGGGGCGATCTACGCGCAAAAGCACAGCGTGAAGAAGCTGATCTTCGTCAGCCTGATCCTCTGGGGCTCGCTGGCCACCCTGACGGGCGTGGTCTCCAACGCCTACTGGTTGATCGTGATCCGCTTCATGCTCGGGGTGGTCGAAGCCGCCGTGATGCCGGCGATGCTGGTGTACCTGTGCCACTGGTTCACCCGGGCCGAACGCTCGCGCGCCAATACCTTCCTGATCCTTGGCAACCCGGTGACCATGCTCTGGATGTCCGTGGTGTCGGGTTACCTGGTGCAACAGTTCGACTGGCGCTGGATGTTCATCATCGAAGGCCTGCCAGCGGTACTCTGGGCCTTTGTCTGGTGGCGCCTGGCCGATGATCGCCCGGCCCAGGCCAAGTGGCTCAGCGACCAGGAGAAGCACGATCTGGAAAGTGCCTTGGCGGCCGAACAAGTCGGCATCAAGGCAGTGAAGAACTACGCCGAGGCCTTTCGCTCGCCCAAGGTGATCATCCTGGCGCTGCAGTTTTTCTGCTGGAGCATCGGGGTCTACGGGTTTGTGTTGTGGTTGCCGTCGATCCTCAAGGCCGGCCTGCAGATGAACATGGTCGAGGCCGGGTGGCTGTCGTCCTTGCCTTACCTGGCGGCGGTGATCGGCATGCTGGTGGTGTCCTGGGCGTCGGACAAGGCGCAGAAGCGCAAGCGTTTTGTCTGGCCGCCGCTGCTGATCGCCTCCGTCGCGTTCTACGCCTCCTACCTGCTGGGGGCCGAGCATTTCTGGTGGTCCTATGGCTTGCTGGTGGTCGCCGGCGCTTGCATGTATGCGCCGTACGGCCCGTTCTTTGCCATCGTTCCGGAAATCCTCCCGGCCAATGTCGCCGGCGGTGCCATGGCGTTGATCAACAGCATGGGCGCGCTGGGTTCGTTCGGCGGCTCGTACCTGGTGGGCTACCTCAACGGCACCACCGGCTCCCCCGGCATGTCCTTCCTGCTGATGAGCGGCGCGTTGCTGCTGTCGGTGGTACTGACCCTCGCCCTCAAGCCCGGCGCCAGCGACCGGGAAGCCTCCAATACCGCGACGCCACACCCGGCGCCCGCCCGTCCCTGAATCGAGACCCGTCCCATGAAAAAACACGTGGTGTTGTACAAAGCGCTGTCCCCGCAATTGATGGCCCACCTGCAAGCCCAGGCCCAAGTCACGCTCATCGAGCGCCTCGATGCCCAGGGCCTGGCGCAACTGCGCGACGCCCTCCCCGCCGCCCACGGCCTGCTGGGGGCCAGCCTCAAGCTGGATGCGGCGCTGCTGGACCTGGCGCCGAACCTGCAAGCCATCGCCAGCGTCTCGGTGGGGGTCGACAACTACGACATCGATTACCTGACCGAACGCCAGATCCTGCTCAGCAATACCCCGGACGTGCTGACCGAAACCACCGCGGACACCGGTTTCGCCCTGATCCTGGCGACCGCTCGACGCGTGGTCGAACTGGCCAACCTGGTTCGCGCAGGCGGCTGGCAACAGAGCATCGGTCCCCGGCATTTCGGCACCGACGTCCATGGCAAGACCCTGGGCATCATCGGCATGGGGCGCATCGGCGAAGCCCTGGCCCAGCGCGGGCACTTCGGCTTCGGCATGCCGGTGCTCTACCACAGCCATTCGCCCAAGCCCGCGGTCGAGCAGCGTTTCGGCGCGCGCTATTGCAGCCTCGACACACTGTTGCAGCAGGCGGACTTCATTTGCCTGACCTTACCTTTGACCGCTGAGACCCAAGGACTGATCGGTGCACAAGCGTTCGCGCAGATGCGCCCCGAGAGCATCTTCATCAATATCTCCCGGGGAAAAGTGGTGGATGAAGCAGCACTGATCGACGCCCTGCGCAACAAGCAGATCCGAGGCGCGGGGCTGGATGTGTTCGAGCGCGAACCCTTGAGTGCGGATTCGCCGCTATTGCAAATGGACAACGTGGTCGCGACGCCGCACATGGGCTCGGCCACCTACGAGACACGGGAAGCGATGGCGCGTTGTGCCGTGGACAATTTGCTGATGGCATTGTCGGGGGAGCGGCCGGTGAATCTGGTGAATGCGGGGGCGTGGGTAGGCTGAGCAATCATCCGAGCACAGCAGCGCTTCTGTGGCGAGGGAGCTTGCTCCCGTTCGGCTGCGTAGCAGTCGCAGGCCCGGCGGGCGCGGTGTGTATGGGGAACCGCGCCGGCTCGGTTTGGGGCTGCTGCGCAGCCCAGCGGGAGCAAGCTCCCTCGCCACGGGGGTTATGTCGGCTGACGGGTTTCGATGTTGTCCAGTGCACGGTTCGCCAACAGGCTGCCCAGTTCGATCAGTTGCTGAATGCCCAGGAGGAAATGCCGGCGTGAACCGTCCAGGTCGAAAGCCAGGTCATCGGCCATGGCATTGGCCGAAGCCAGGGTTTCGCTGAGGTAGGCAAGCAAGCTTTCGGTGTCGATGTCTTTGTTGACGGTGAAGAGTTGGCCGGGGGCAGGTTCTGCTTCGGGTTTGGGGTTTAGGTAATGGTCGAGGACTCGGTCGGTGACTTCGTCGTGTTTTTGGGACTTGGTTTTTGGGCGCGGTGAGGACGAATCGGTGTTCGGTGGGTTGGGGGTTACTTTGAACATAGATGAAACTCCAGATTAGAAAATTGGAGCCATCTCTCTCGCTACCAAACGAAGGGAGGTGGCCATACGAAGGTTGGTAGACCGGTTACCTGGCAACCCGGCGCGTCCAAGGACGCCCTGCGCATGACCACCATAAAACAGAGGACGAAAAGCCCCCTATATCAGGCTGCACCTGCGCCAGAAAACCGGGCTACCAAACCCGATCGCTGATTCATCAGCGACCCGGAAACGATAGAACCTGCCTCCCAAGCGCACAAGCCGGCGAATTCTGGCGCAGTTGTAGGCAATGGCGCAAGACAACGTAGCCTGTTCCAGAGCACTCCTACGCCCGGATAAACACCCCTTCATTTTATGAGTGCTTCGCACTCAAGCGGGAGCAAGCTCCCTCGCCACGGGGTAAGTGCGCCTGTCCGGGTGGGATTCATGGCAAGCAAACCCAGCCCACAATGTTTCCAAGCCGATCACAATTCACACGGCCGATCAAAATCCCGTTAGTCGCCACCCCCCGCCATGCATTAAAGTAACGCCCCCAGCCCCGGCGTTATCCGAACGCCTGGGGCCACCCTTTCCAGGAACAGTCACCGATGGAACATCGTGAAGCGCTGCTTGCGCTGCGAACCTTTCTTTCAACGCAGATTCTCGGCCAGGAAAAACTCATCGAGCGCCTGCTCATCGCCCTGCTTGCCGACGGCCACATGCTGGTGGAAGGCGCGCCGGGGCTGGCCAAGACCAAGGCCATCAAGGAACTGGCCGAAGGCGTCGAAGCGCAGTTCCATCGCATCCAGTTCACCCCCGACCTGCTGCCCGCCGACATCACCGGTACGGAAATCTACCGCCCGGAAACCGGTAGTTTCGTGTTCCAGCAAGGGCCGATTTTCCATAACCTGGTGCTGGCGGACGAAATCAACCGCGCCCCAGCCAAGGTCCAGTCGGCCTTGCTCGAAGCCATGGCCGAGCGCCAGGTCAGCGTCGGGCGCAGCACCTATGAACTGTCGCCGCTGTTCCTGGTGATGGCCACGCAGAACCCGATCGAGCAGGAAGGCACCTACCCGCTGCCCGAAGCCCAGCTCGACCGGTTCCTGATGCACGTCAAGATCGGCTTTCCCGATGCCGCGGTGGAACGCCGCATCCTCCAGCAGGCCCGGGGGGAAGCGCTGAACGGCGAGACCAAGCCCGAACGCCGCGTGAGCCAGCAGGCGATTTTCTCCGCGCGCAAGGAAATCCTCGGGTTGTACATGGCCGACGCCGTGGAGGAATACTTGGTGCAACTGATCATGGCCACCCGCAACCCGGCCAAGTTCGATCCGGAAATGGCCGAATGGATCGCCTACGGCGCCAGCCCGCGGGGCTCCATCGCCCTGGACCGCTGCGCCCGTGCCCACGCCTGGCTGGCCGGACGCGACTTTGTCAGCCCGGAAGATATCCAGGCCGTGCTGTTCGACGTGCTGCGCCATCGCATCATCCTGTCGTTCGAAGCCGAGGCCGCTGGCATCGACCAGGACCGGGTCGTGCAGCGGATTCTCGACGTCGTCGCTGTCGCTTGAGCATGAGTCATGAATAACCCACTGGCGCCCGCACCGGGCATCCGCGTCAGCCTTTCGGAGCTGATCGAGATGCGCCATCGTGTGCGCGAGGTGCAGTTGTTCTCGACACCGGGACAGCGCAGTCCGCTGATCGGCCTGCACCACTCCAAGCTGCGCGGACGCGGGGTCGATTTCGACCAGGTGCGGGTCTATCAGGCCGGCGACGATGTGCGCACCATTGACTGGCGCGTCACCGCCCGGACCCAGGAGCCCCACACCAAACTGTTCCACGAAGAACGCGAGCGGCCTATCTTCATCATGATCGAGCAAAGCCACCGGCTGTTCTTCGGTTCGGGGCTGATGTTCAAGTCGGTGCTCGCCGCTCAGGCCGCCAGCCTCATCGGCTGGGCCGCGCTGGGGCACAACGACCGGGTCGGCGGCCTGGTGTTCGGCAATAACACCCATTACGAGGTCAAGCCGCGACGCAGCAAACAGAGCCTGTTGCAATTGCTCAACCGGCTGGTGCGGGTCAATCAGTCACTGCACACCGAGGCCGAGCCGGATCGCGACTCGTTCGGCATCGCCCTGCGCCGGGCCAGGGAAGTGCTACGGCCCGGCAGCTTGGTGATCGTGATTTGCGACGAGCGCGCGTTGTCCGACAGCGCCGAACAGCAGTTGAGCCTGCTGTCGCGCCATTGCGACCTGTTGCTGCTGCCGCTGTCGGACCCGCTGGATCACGCCCTGCCCGCCGCCGGCCTGCTGCGCTTCACCCAGCGCGACTCACAGTTGGAGCTCGACACCTTGAACTTCGAACTGCGCCAGGCCTATCGCGCACAGGCCGAAGCACGCCAGGAGCGCTGGGAAATACTGGCGCAGAAGCTGCGGATCCTGATGATGCCTCTGAGCACCCAGGGCGACATGGTCGAGCAACTGCGCGAATACCTGAACCCCAAGCGGGCCGGGAAAAGTCGATGAGCAACCTGGATCAATTGCAGCCGCTGATAGCGCCGCCCCCTATCGGTTTCTGGCCTCCCGCGCCGGGCTGGTGGTTGCTGCTGGTTTTGATCCCCTTGCTGGGCCTGGGCCTGTGGCAGTTGCGCCGGTTCATTCCCGCCAAGCGCACCGACGCCCGTGTCGAACAACCCCTGGACCCGGTGCGATTGGCCGCGCTGGCCGAACTCGCCCTGCTGTCCAAACCCTACGATGGAGCACCGGCCGGGGCCTGGCTGCAGCAGCTCAACGGGTTGCTCAAGCGCCTGTGTCGCAACCATTACCCCTACAGCCAGAGCCACACCCTCAACGGGCGCAAATGGCTGGCTTTCCTGGACAACCGCTGCCCGGCAGCCGGCCTGACCCGCTGGATGGTGCTGGTGGAAGGCGCCTACAAACCCGAATGCAAGCTCGATGACAAAGCCATCGCCGGCCTGACCCAGGCGGTCGAAATCTGGATTCGCAAACATGTTTGAGTTCGCCTGGCCGTGGGTTTTTGCCCTGTTGCCGCTGCCCTGGCTGATGCGCCTGGTGCTACCGGCCGCCGACAGCGGCGAGCCGGCGCTCAAGGTCAGTTTCCTCGGGGACCTGGAAGGCGTGGTGGGCCGGCGAGCCCGGGCCAATCTGCCAACCTGGCGGCAACAGGCGCCCTTCATCCTGCTCTGGCTGCTGTTGCTGATCGCCGCGGCCCGGCCGCATTGGTTGGGCGAGCCATTACCCATTGCCGCCAGCGGCCGCGACCTGCTGGTGGCGGTGGATGTCTCGGGTTCCATGGACTTTCCCGACATGCAATGGAAAGACGAAGAGGTCAGTCGCCTTGCGCTGGTCCAGCACATGCTCGGGGACTTTCTCGAAGACCGCGAAGGTGACCGGGTCGGCCTGATCCTGTTCGGCAGCCAGGCTTATCTGCAGGCACCGCTGACCTTCGACCGCCGCACCGTGCGCCATTGGCTCGATGAGGCGCGTATTGGCATCGCCGGCAAGAATACGGCCATCGGCGACGCCATCGGCCTGGCTCTCAAGCGCCTGCGCCAGCGGCCGGCCCACAGCCGCGTGTTGATCCTGGTCACCGACGGCGCCAACAATGGCGGCGAAATCGACCCCCTCACCGCCGCGCGACTGGCCGCCGACGAAGGCGTGAAAATCTACCCGATCGGCATCGGTGCCGACCCGGAACAAAGCGGCACCACGGGTTTGCTCGGCGTCAACCCGAGCCTGGACCTGGACGAACCGACACTCAAGGAAATCGCCCAAGCCACCGGCGGCCAGTATTTTCGTGCCCAGGACGGCGCGCAATTACTGGCGATCAAGACCACACTCGACCAGCTCGAACCGGTGACCCAGCAACCGACCCAGGCCCGTCCTGCCCTGGCGCTGTATCACTGGCCCCTGGCCGTTGCGCTGCTGTTGAGCATGTTGCTGGTGGCCCGGGCGCGCTGGCCGGACAATCCGTTGCAGCGCCTGTTCAACCAGCCGCTGTTCCAGCCGGCCCAACACACCGAGTGGCGCCAGCGGCTCAAGCGCCTGCGCTTGCGGAGGCGTCGATGATCGCCCTCTGGCCACACTGGCTACGCCCCTGGTTCGTGTTGCTGCTGCCTCTGCTGGGCTGGTTGCTCTGGCAACTGTGGCACCGGCAGAAACGCGTAGGTCGCTGGCAGATGATCCTGCCTCCCGCCTTTCATGCCGTGTTGCTCAGTGGCGGCAGTGGCCGTGAAAGCCGGCTGCCATGGATTGCCCTGGGCCTGGGTTGGCTGTTGATCGTGCTGGCGTTGCTGGGGCCGAGTTGGGCGCGGGTCGAACAGGCCAGCCAGAAACCCGCCGACCCGCTGGTGGTGGTGATGGAACTCACCCCGGAAATGCTCGCCACCGACGTCTCGCCCACGCGCCTGGAACAGTCCCGGCGCAAAGTACTGGACCTGTTGCAGAACCGCAGCGACGCCCAGACCGCGATCATCGTCTATGCCGGCAGCGCCCATACGCTGGTGCCGCTGTCCGACGACCTGTCCACCAGCGCCAACCTGCTCGAAGCCCTTGCGCCATCGATCATGCCGCAGAGCGGCCATCGTGCCGACCTGGCGGTCCGCAAGGCGCTGGCCTTGTTGGACCAGGGCGAACTGGGCCATGGCCGGATCCTGCTGATCGGTTCGACGCTGAACGAGCAGGAACGCCAAGGCATTCGCCAGGCCCTGGACGGTTCCGCCACGCAATGGCTGATGCTCGGCATTGGTACCCGCGAAGGCGCCCCGGTGCCCCAGGAAGATGGCAGTTACCTCAAGGATGCGCAGGGTTCGATCCTGCTGCCACGCCTGGACAGCCCGGGCCTCAAGGCCTTTGCCAACAAGCTGGACGGCCGCTACCGGCCGGCGCGCCTGGACGACAGCGACCTGCGCGGCCTGGGCCTGTTGGACGGCCCTCGCCATCTGCGCAGCGACGGACAAACCTTGCGCCTGGACACCTGGGCCGACCAGGGCTATTGGCTACTCCTGCCCCTGTTGCTGCTGGCCGCCTGCGCCGGGCGGCGAGGCTGGCTGTTTTGCCTGCCGCTGCTGTTCGTGTTGCCGCAAACCGGCCACGCCTTCGAATTCCAGGACCTGTGGTTGCGGGCCGACCAACAGGGCCAGCACTTGCTCAAGCAGAAGCGTCCCGCCGAGGCAGCCACCCATTTTGAGGACAGCCAGTGGCAAGGCGTCGCCCTGTACGAAGCCGGCCAATACAGCGAAGCTGCCCAGCGCTTCGCCGAAGGCAACGACGCCCGCGCGCACTACAATCGTGGCAATGCCCTGGCCAGGAGCGGCGAACTGGAAGCCGCGCTGGATGCCTATGAGCAGGCCCTGGAGTTGCAACCCGACCTGCGCCCCGCCCAGACCAACAAGGCCCTGGTGGAAAGCTTGTTGAAAGAGCCGGCCCCCGTACCGGAAGAACCCAAGCCTGCCGAAAACAAGGAACCGGACCCCGCCGAGCAATCGCCGGATAGCGACTCACCCACCCAGTCTTCCGAACCGGGCCAGCCATCCGCCGAGGCAAGCGCGACAGCGGACGAGTCCCAGCCCCCGCGGACGGCACAACCGCCTACCGCCCAGGATGTACCAGGCAGCGAACTGCCCGATGAGCAGACCACCACCCCGCCGCTGCGTCCTGCCGCAGGTCAGCGCAATGAAGAAGAACAGCGCCAGGCACTGGAACAATGGCTGCGCCAGATCCCGGATAATCCAGGGGAGCTGCTCAGGCGTAAATTCTGGTATGAACAGCAAAGCCATCAGGCCCAGGAAAAAACCCAATGACCCGCTTCACCGCCTACTTCCTCGTGTTGCTGCTCTGGGCCTCTGGAACCCAGGCTGCACAGCTGACTGCCAGTGTGGACCGCAGCCGCCTGAACTCCGGGGAAACGGTGGAACTGACCCTGGAATCCAACGACGCCACCTTGTTCGGCAAACCGGACCTCGGCCCGCTCCAGGCCTTGTTCGATGTGCGCGGTACCCGTCAGGTCAACCAGTTGACGACCCTTGACGGTGAGAACCGCGCCACCACCCGCTGGATCGTGACCCTGTTGCCGCGCCAAAGCGGCACCGTGATCATTCCGCCGTTGCAACTGGGCGAAGTGACCAGCCAGCCGATTACCCTGCAAGTGATCGAAAGCGAAACCCGCAACGCCTCGGAGCCCCTGGCGGCGGTGTTCATCGAGGCCAGCCTCGACCAGACCGAAGTGTATGTTCAGGCCCAGGCGATCTTGACCCTGCGCATCTACCATTCGGTGTCGCTGTACGACGACAGCAGCCTCACGCCGCTGCACATCCCCGATGCCCGCACCGAGCAACTGGGCGAATCGCGCACCTATGAAAAAGTCATCAACGATGTCCGCCATGGCGTGATTGAACTGCGCTACGGCATCTACCCACAGCGCAGCGGCGAACTGACGATTCCGGCCCAGACATTCAGTGCCACCCTGGTCGAGCCGGTGGCCCAGGACGCCGTACCTTCGGGCCCCAAGCCCGGCCAGTTGAAGCGGGTAAGCTCTGCGCAACTGCTGCTAAGCGTCAAACCCAAGCCGGCCAGCTACCCGGCCGACGTACCCTGGCTGCCCGCACGCAGCCTGTCCTTGAGTGAAAGCTGGAGCCCGGAACCGACCCACAGCCAGGTCGGCGATTCCCTGACCCGCAGCCTGACCCTGGAAGCCGAAGGCCTGGCCAGCGCCCAGCTGCCACCGCTGCCGGCCACGGAGATCAATGGCTTGCGGCGTTACCCGGACCAACCGGTACTCAGCAGCCGCAACAGTGAGCGCGGGCTGGTGGGCAGCCGCGAAGACCGCGAGGCCCTGGTGCCCAACCGCAGCGGGACCATCGAGCTGCCACCGGTGGAAGTGGTCTGGTGGAACACCCTGGAAGACCACCTGGACCGCACCAGTCTCCCGGCGCGGACCCTGCAAGTGGCGAACAATCCAAGCCTGATGGTGGACACGCCGGCCGGCACGACGCAGATCGTGACAACGGTCGACAGCGAGGCCCTGTGGTACTGGCAACTGAGCACCTTCCTCCTCGCCTGCACCACGCTGCTGGGCTTTGGCTTGTGGTGGCGCGCCCGCTGGCAACCGGCGATCCTGCGCTCGACCCAGACCGGACCGAGCCCACGCACCCTGCTGGATGATCTCAAACGTACCTGCCTGGCCAACGACCCCCACGCCACCCGCCAGGCCCTCGACGCCTGGGCCCGCCAGCAGCCGGAAACCCTGGCCGACATGGCGGCGCGTTTCGTGCCGCTGTCCGACGCCCTGGACGGCCTCAACGGCGCGCTCTACAGCGAGACCGGCCAGCATTGGCAGGGTGAAGACCTGTGGCGGGCCATCCGTACCATCCCGCCCACCGAAGCGGGGTTGGGCTCGGCGGGTGATTCGGGGTTGCCGCCGCTTTACCCCAAATAACCCGGAGTTTTTTTGCTGTGTAGCCTTGCCAAACCTGTAGGAGCTGCCGAGTGCAACGAGGCTGCGATCTTTCCAGTGCCAATTGAGCCCGGAGCCAAAGATCAAGAGATCGCAGGCTTCGCCAGCTCCTACAGAACCCAGCAATCCCCTCGCCGCAGTTAAGTATCGACCCGCTCAGTAGATCCAACGAAGTTGAACAAGTCCTCCCCCCGGTTTCCCAGTAAACTCTCCCTCTTTTAGCCGCCCTTCTCTTCACCGCGGCCATCATCTGTTTTCTGGAGTTTGCCTTGCGTCTGTTTCACACCTCCGACTGGCACCTGGGGCAAAACCTGCACGGCCAGGAACGCGATTTCGAACACGCCTGCTTCCTCGACTGGCTGCTGCGTCAACTGACCCACGAAAAGCCCGACGTGCTGCTGATCGCTGGCGACATCTTCGACACCGTCAACCCGCCGGTCAAAGCCCAGGAGCGGCTGTACGATTTCATCGTCAGCGCCCATGAACAAAACGCCAACCTGACCATCGTGATGATCGCCGGCAACCACGACTCCGGCTCGCGTATCGAATTGCCTGCGCCGCTGATGCGACGCTTGCGCACTCACGCCCTGGGTCGGGTGTTGTGGCTGGACGACGGCCAACTGGACGTCGAGCGCCTGTTGTTGCCGTTGCCCGATGCCAAAGGCAAGGTCAAGGCGTGGTGCCTGGCCCTGCCGTTCCTGCGCCCCGCCGAAGTCACCGGCGCGCAACTGGGCGACGACTACCTGCGGGGCATCGGCCAGGTGCATGAGTGGCTGATCGCCGCGGCCAACAGCAAGCGCAAGAAAGGCCAGGCACTGATCGCCATCAGTCATGCGCACATGGCCGGCGGTTCGGTGTCCGAGGATTCCGAACGCAGCCTGATCATCGGCAACGCCGAGGCCCTGCCCGCCAGCCTGTTCGGCCCGAGCATCAGCTACGTCGCCCTCGGCCATTTGCACAAGCCGCAGAAGGTCAACGGTGAAGAGCGTATCCGCTACAGCGGTTCGCCGATCCCGCTGTCATTTTCGGAGATCGGCTATCAGCATCAGATCCTCGACATCACCCTGGACGGCGAAACCCTGGTCAAGGTCGAGCCGCGCCTGATCCCACGCGCCGTCAACCTGCAACGCCTGGGCCCGGCGCCGCTGGCCGATCTCCTGGTGCAACTCAAGGACCTGCCTGACATCGACCTGCTGGCCGATGTCCAGCGCCAACCCTGGCTGGAAGTGCGGGTGCGCCTCGATGAACCGCAGCCGGACCTGCGTCACCAGGTGGAAACCGCACTGCAAGGCAAGGCCGTACGCCTGGTGCGGATCGGCGCCGAGTACGCCGGCAACGGCGGCGCCGGCAGTGCCGATGATGGCAGCGCACTGGTGGAGCTGGATCAACTCAGCCCGCAGGAGTTGTTCAGCCGCGCCTGGCAGGACACCTACGGCAACGAAGTGGACGAACAGACCCTCAAGGACTTTGCCGTGCTGTTGCAAGACGTGCAGATGGAGAGCGAGCAGCCATGAAGATCCTCGCGATCCGCCTCAAGAACCTGGCGTCCCTGGCCGGGCCGTTTGAAATCGATTTCACCGCCGAACCCTTGGCCAGCGCCGGCCTGTTCGCCATTACCGGCCCCACGGGCGCCGGCAAGAGCACGTTGCTCGACGCCCTGTGCCTGGCGCTGTTCGGTGCCGTGCCGCGCCTCAATAACACCGGACGCGACGCCAAGGTGCCGGACGTCGATGGCGAGATTGCCACGGGCGACCCACGCACGCTGTTGCGCCGCGGCACCGGCGATGGCTTTGCCGAAGTGGATTTTCGCGGCATCGACGGGCGCCGCTATCGGGCCCGCTGGGAAGCCAATCGCGCCCGGGAAAAGGCCGGCGGCAAGTTGCAAGCCAGCCGCCAGAGCCTGCGGGACCTGGACAACGATCAACTGCTGGCGAGCCAGAAAGGCGAATACAAGACCCAGCTCGAAGCGGCCCTGGGCCTGAACTTCGAACAGTTCACCCGTGCCGTGCTGCTGGCCCAGAGCGAGTTCAGCGCGTTTCTCAAGGCCGATGACAACGATCGCAGCGAACTGTTGGAAAAACTCACCGACACCGCCCTGTATACCCGCCTCGGTCGCCGCGCCTTCGACAAGGCCAAGCAAGCCAAGGACAGCCACCGGCAGTTGCAGGACCAGGCCACCGGTGTCACGCCGCTGGCCCCCGAGGCCCGGGCCGAGCTGGACCAGCGTTTCAACGACGCCCAGCAATTACTCAAGGCCCAACAGGCGCAACTCAAGCAACTGGAGCAGCAGCACACCTGGCTGCGCGACCTGGGCCTATTGCAGGATGAACACGCCAGCGCCGCCCAACAGCTGCAACAGGCCCAGGCCGATTGGAACGCCCTGGCCGACGAGCGCCTGAAACTGGTCCGCCTGGAACAACTGGCGCCCCAACGCCATCAGTTCATCCGCCAGGCCGAACTGAGCCGACAGCTCGACCCCTTGGCCGCGCAGATCCAGCAGCTTACCCAGCAGCAGCTCAATCTCCATAACCAGCAGGCCGAACTGGAAAAAAGTCTGGGCGCCGCGCAACTGGCGCTGGCTGCGGCCCGGCAACACAGCAGCGACAGCGCGCCGTTGCTGCGCCAGGCCTTTGAAGAGCAAAGCACCCTGGCCCGCCTCGCCAGGGACGCCAGCCAGGGCGCCGAGCGCCAGGAACAGGCGCAACAGGCCTGCACCGAAGGCCAGCGCACCATCGACACCTTGCTCGAACAGCAAAGGCAGGTGGCAGAGCGCTTGCAGCGCATCGCCGGGGAGCTTGAGCAAAGCACGCACCTGGCCCCGCTGAGCGATGCCTGGAACGCCTATCGCGATCGCCTCCAACAACTGATGTTGATCGGCAATCGCCTGAACCAGGGCCAGGCCGAACTCGCCACACTGGAACAAAGCGCCACCCGCGCCGCCGAGGAACTGGCCAGCCGCCGGCAAGACCTCGAAGTGCTGTACAAGGAAGCCGGCGCCGAACCGGAGGCAGTCGCCGAACAGATCCAGTTGCTCGGCACCCTGCTGCAAGACAACCGCAAGCAATTGCGTGCATTCGAAGACCTGACCCGGCTATGGGCCAGTCAGCAAGAGCTGGACAAACGTGGCGCCGAACTTGAACAACGCCAGCAACGAGCGTTGCAGGAACGTGACCGGCTGGTGCGCGAAGGCGGCGAAGCCAAGGCCGAACTGACCATTGCCGAGCAGACGCTGACCGTCACCCGCGAGCTGCTGGAGCGCCAGCGCCTGGCCCGTAGCGAAAGTGTCGAGCAACTGCGCGCACAGTTGCAGGATGAACAGCCCTGCCCCGTGTGTGGCAGTGTCGAGCATCCTTATCATCAGCCCGAAGCCCTGCTGGAAAACCTCGGGCGCTTTGATGAAACCGAAGAGGCCAACGCCCGCCAGGCCGTCGACCTGCTCAATGAAAAAGTCATCGACCTGCGGGCGCAATACAGCGGGGTCATCGCCCAGCTCAAGGAACTCAAACAGCAGCAGGAACAGCTCGCCAGCCAGCAACAGAGCCTGGCGCCCAGCCTTGAAGCCCACCCGTTGTCGGCGCAACTGCTGGCCCAGGATGCGAACAAGCGCGACGCCTGGCTGACCCAGCAGAACAGCCAACTGACCCTGCGCATCAGCCAGGACGAACAGCGGCAAACCGCCCTGCTGACCCTGCAGCAGGACGCCGCGCGCATGGCACAGCGACTGCGTGAAGCCGAGGCAGCCAGCCAACAGGCATCACAGCACCTGGGCAACCAGCAGCAGGAACTGTCCCGCGACCGCCAGCGCCTGGACGAGGAACTGAGCCACTTCAGCACCCTGCTACCCGCTGACACCCTGCAGGCCTTGCGCAGCGAACCCGCCGCAACCTTCTTGCAGCTCGACCAGCAGATCGCCCAGCGCCTGGAGCAATTGGAACAGCAGCGCGACGAGCTGGGCGAACAGCTCCAGCGCCAGCAGACCCTGGAGAAAGAGCAGGACCGCCAGCAGACCCGCCTCCAGCAACTGGAAGCGGCCCGCCTGCAATTCAGCGCCCTGAGCGAGCAACAACAGGCCTGCCAGGAGAAACTCACGCAACTGCTCGGCGAGCACACCAGCGCCGAACAGTGGCAGCAACAACTCGACCAGCGCCTGGAACAGACGCGGGATGCCGAGGCGACGGCCAATCAGCAGTTGCAGCAATTGCGCAACGACCTGGTGCAACTGGCCGCCGAACTCAAGGCCCGACAGGAACAGGCGCAATCCCTGGACCTCGAACGCCAGGCGCTGGCCGCCGGTATCGCGCAATGGCGAACCACCCATCCGGAACTGGACGATGCCGCCCTCGTGGCCCTGCTCGGCCTGGACGACCACCACGTCAGCCAGTTGCGCCAGCGTTTGCTCAATAGCGAAAAAGCCATCGAACAAGCCCGCGTCCTGCTCACCGAACGCGAGCAGCGCCTGCAAAACCATCAGGCCCAACACAACGGCAACCTGGCGCCCGAGCAGCTCGCCCAAGCCCTCACCGAACTGCAAGGCCAATTCGCCGCCAGCGAACAGCACTGTGCCGAACTGCGCGCCGAACAGGCCGAGGACCAGCGCCGGCAGAACGCCAACCAGGCCCTGGCCCAGCAGATCGAACAGGCCTACGCCGAATACCAGCGCTGGGCACGCCTCGATGCCCTGATCGGTTCGGCCACTGGCGACCGCTTCCGCAAGCTGGCCCAGGCCTACAACCTCGACTTGCTGGTGCATCACGCCAATGCCCAACTGCGGCAACTGGTGCGCCGCTATAGGCTCAAGCGTGGCGGCAGCATGCTCGGGCTGCTGGTGATGGACACGGAAATGGGCGATGAACTGCGCTCGGTGCATTCGTTGTCCGGCGGCGAAACCTTCCTGGTCTCCCTCGCCTTGGCATTGGGCCTGGCCTCGATGGCGTCCAGCACACTGAAGATTGAATCGCTGTTCATCGACGAAGGCTTCGGCAGCCTCGATCCCGAATCACTGCAACTGGCGATGGACGCCCTCGACGGCTTGCAGGCCCAGGGCCGCAAGGTCGCGGTGATTTCCCACGTGCAGGAAATGCACGAGCGGATTCCGGTGCAGATCCAGGTGCGTCGCCAGGGCAACGGCTTGAGCACAGTGGAGGTGAAATGAGCCACGCCACGCTCTATTCCTTCCGCCGCTGTCCCTACGCGATGCGGGCGCGCATGGCCTTGCGCTACAGCGCGGTCGAGGTGGCGATTGTCGAAGTCAGCCTGAAGGCCAAGCCAGCCGAGATGCTCGCACTCTCCAGCAAAGGCACGGTGCCGGTGCTGCAGGTCGATGGCCAGGTGATCGATGAAAGCCTGGAGATCATGAACTGGGCCTTGGCCCAGCACGATCCGCAAGACTGGAGGCTACGGGACGACCCCGAAGGCCAGGCGCTGGCGGCGGCGTTGATCGAGGAAAACGACCAGGTGTTCAAGCTGCACTTGAATCGCTACAAATACCCCGAGCGCCATCCCGAGTACCCGAAGGAACATTACCGTAGCGAGGGTGAAAGCTTTCTGCGCAGGCTGGAGGCCTTGCTTGAAACCCGGGCGTTTCTGGCGGCGCATCACCCGAGCATGGCCGACGTGGCGGTGATGCCCTTCATACGCCAGTTCGCCCATGTCGACCGCGACTGGTTTGCCCAGGCGCCCTACCCTCGGCTACAGGACTGGTTGCAGAGGTTTCTGGATGGCGAGCTGTTCGTGGCGATCATGGCCAAGTAACCATTTGCCCGGCGAGCGCCCTTTTGTAACCAAAGGCGCTTTTGTGGCGAGGGAGCTTGCTCCCGCTGGGCCGCGCAGCGGCCCCCTTTCTGCGATTGCTGCGCAATCGAGCGGGAGCAAGCTCCCTCGCCACAAAGGCAATCATGCCACCCCACTGTTGAGCGCACGACTCGATCAGTCACTCAACAAACTCAATAATCGCTCACGCGCCACTTCCAACTCGCCGGAATCCGGCTGGGCCGCGGAGACAATCGGGGTGGAATAGAGAAACAGCAGCATCACTGCCAGACGCATCGCCATGGTGTCGATCCTTATCGGCAAAGGAGTCAATTTGTCAGCGTCAAATTTAAACACATGGCCAAGTGATATTACAGCAGGATTTCTCTGGAAACGGCGAAGCCTGCGATCTTTTCTCTTGCACCTTAGGGTCAGTGAAGATGAAAAGATCGCAGGCTTCGGTCGTTGCGCGATATTTCAGTGTTGGGTCTTGTGGTCCAACGCCGCATAGAAGTTGGCGCTTTGTTGCAGGTATTTCTCGGTGTAGCTCTGGGTGCGATTTTTCTTGTCGCTGATCTCGATGCTGGCACTGGCGGGCAGCGCCACGGTGGCAGAGATGGCGGAAGCGGCGATCACGGAGAAGAGATTCAGATTCATGGCGGTAGACCTCGGATTCAGTTGGCTGACTTGCCCGGTTGGGCCGTGAAGCAAACTTACGCGCCGAGGCGTCCTGCGTTGAAATGCTTTGCATCACTTGCGAATATCAGTCTCGTTGATACAACGGCGCAGGCCCCGAAAAACGGGGCCTGCGGTCTATTGACGGACGATGAACTTCAAATCGCTGGGCGCATCCATCGGCATTTTCTGCACGGTTTTACCCAGCAGGCCGGTCTTCGGATCGCGCTCGAGCACCACGATCTGGTTGCTCTTCTGGTTGGCAATCAGCAGGAATTTCCCGCTCGGGTCGAGGCTGAATTCCCGTGGATGATCGCCTTCGACCGAGCGCCGCTGCAGCTCTTTGAGCGTGCCAGTGGCCGGGTCGATAGCGAACACCAGCACTTCGTTGGTGGTGCCACGGTTACTGACGTAGAGGAACTTGCCATCCCGGGACGCATGCAGCGCAGCCGCCGCCCTGCCCGGTTGTGGCTTGCCGGCAGCCAGGTCGACCAGTTGGCGCTGGGTCAATCGACCGTCCTGATAGTCGAACACCGCCACTTGCGCGCTCATTTCCATGGTCAGCCAGGCGTGCTTGCCATCAGCGCTGAACAACAGGTGACGCGGGCCGCTGCCGGGTGGCAACTGCACGAAGGCTGGGTCGGCAGCGGTCAACGGCAGCTCTGGATTGGCCTTGGGGTCGTAGCGGTAGATGAACACCTTGTCCGCCCCCAGGTCGTTGGCGAACACGTACTTGCCATCGGGCGACGGCACTGCGGCGTGCACATGGGCCGACATCTGCCGCTCGGGGCTGACCTTGCTCGGCTGATGACTGCTCAACTGCACCACCGGTGCCAGCTTGCCATCGGCGCCCACCGGCAATACCGCCAGCGTGCCGCCCGGGTCTTCCACCACCGAGTAGTTGCTGACCAGCAGATGCCGGCCATCACCGCTGAGGCTGGAATGGGTCGGCTCGTTGCCCAGGGACTGCACCTGATTGATCAGGCTCAGTTCATGGGTCTTCGGGTCAATGGCGTAGCTGCTGACCTTGCCCACCGGGTCTTTCTGGCCCGGCCCGTTTTCGTTGACCACGAACAGCCGGGTCATGTCCTTGGAAAGGGTCAGCCACGACGGGTTGTCTGTCTTGATCACTTGCAACGGGTTGGCATCGAGCTGGCCGGTGCGGCTGTCGAATTGCATCCGGTAAATGCCCTCGCTCTGGCCGGCGGTGTAGGAACCCACCAGCAGTTGATGGCGTTCATCGGTGCCTGCCTGGACGCCCATGGCGCCCAGGCTGCCAGCCATCAGCAACGGCCAGAGACTACGCATTTTCATCTTCGTCGTCCTCATCGTCGTGGCCGCTGGTAGCTTCCACGCACTCCAAGTGGTGGTCGCCCGAATCGCTGGTGATGATCCAGTGGTTCAGGGTTTTGTCGAATATCGCGGCCTGCATCTGCGCTGGCGTGAAGCGCCAGTGCTCGAGGGTGCGGCCGTTCATGCACTCGACGTGCAACTGGTCCTGCTCGTCGAGAGAAAAATCGAACGCGTGCAGCCCATCGATAATCAGCATGTCGCAGGATTCGAGGGCGTGCAGCAGGGTGTCGGTTACGGCAGTCATGGCGATCAGTCGTTCATTGGGAAAGTCGTCATGATAACCCAATGTGGGCGTGGGCCTTGGGCCATAAGGTTCGAAAGCGGTTTCGATGGGAAGATCGCCATCGCGAGCAAGCTCGCTCCCACAGTTGGATTTCCAGCGAACACGAATTTTGTATTCACCAAAGCCCCCCTGTGGGAGCGAGCTTGCTCGCGATGAGGCCAGCACATTCAACTTGAATATAACGGCCTCACCGCAACCCTCAGAGCGCCTCGCGCCCCGGCACGCCATCCACCAACCGCAGGATCCCCAGCGGGTTGGCATTTTTCAGCGGCTCGGGCAACAGGCTGTCCGGGTAGTTCTGGAAGCACACCGGACGCAGGAAACGATCGATCGCCAGGGTGCCCACCGACGTACCACGGGCATCGGACGTCGCCGGGTAAGGCCCGCCGTGCACCATCGAATCACACACCTCCACCCCGGTCGGATAACCGTTGAGCAGGATGCGGCCGACCTTCTGCTCCAGCAGCGGCGTCAGTTCGCTGAACCGTTCGAAGTCCGCCGGCTCGCCGATCATCGTTGCCGTCAGTTGACCGTGCAGGCCGTTCAGCGCGGCGGTCAGTTGCGCCTGGTCCGCGACTTCGACAAACACCGTGGTCGGGCCGAACACTTCTTCCTGCAGCGCCTCGTCACCGTTGATCAGCAGGCTGGCGTCAGCCTTGAACAACTGCGGCTGGGCCTGGTTGCCCTGCTGCTCGCGCCCGGCCAAATGCTCGATGCCCGGGTGAGCCAGCAACTTCTGCAGGCCCTTGCCGTAGCTTTGCAGCGTGCCGGCGTTGAGCATGGTCTGGGGCGCCTGGTCGCCGATCAGCGCGGCTACCTGCTGGGTGAAGGCGGTGAACTGCGGCGAACGAATGCCGATCACCAGGCCAGGGTTGGTACAGAACTGACCGCAGCCCTGCACCACCGAGGCGGTCAGGTCGCGCGCGACGCTCTCGGCGCGGGTTTCCAGGGCTTGGGGCAACACGATCACCGGGTTGATGCTCGACATCTCGGCGAACACCGGGATCGGCTGCGGCCGTGCGGCCGCCATGTCGCACAGGGCACGCCCGCCCTTGAGGGAGCCGGTGAAACCCACGGCCTGGATCGCCGGATGCTTGACCAGCCATTCGCCAACGCCACCACCGTAGATCATGTTGAACACACCCGCCGGCATCGCGGTCTTTTCAGCCGCGCGGATGATCGCATCGGCCACGTACTCGGCGGTCGCCATGTGGCCACTGTGGGCCTTGAACACCACCGGGCAACCGGCCGCCAGGGCCGACGCCGTGTCGCCCCCGGCGGTGGAAAATGCCAGGGGGAAGTTACTGGCGCCAAACACCGCCACTGGCCCAAGGCCAATGCGGTATTGACGCAGGTCCGGACGGGGCAACGGCGTGCGCTCAGGCAACGCTCGGTCGATGCGCGCACCGTAGAAATCACCCCGGCGCAGGACCTTGGCAAACAGGCGCATCTGGCCGCTGGTACGACCGCGCTCGCCCTGGATCCGTGCCGCCGGCAGCGCGGTTTCACGGCAGACCACGGCCACGAACGCATCGCCCAAGGCGTCCAGCTCATCGGCAATGGCCTCGAGGAACTCGGCCCGGCGCACCGCACTCAGGCTGCGGTAGGCAGGATAAGCCGCCGCGGCAGCCTTGGCGGCGGCGTCGACTTCTTCGGCCGTGGCCTGGACGAAGTCATGGGGCAAGGCTTCGCCGGTGCTGGCGTCGACGCTCTGCAGGCGAGTCTGGCCGGCGGCGCTGCGCGCACCGCCGATGTAGTTGTGGCCAAGGATCTGGTTCATCGCAAGTCTCCTTTAAAGTGTGCCGATAGTACCCGGGTTGAACACCGCGTCCACCGGGGCAATGCCGTTGACCAGCGGCGCGCCGAATTCAGCCTGGCTAATTTCGAACACATCCCCCGGCTGCGTGCGGATGCCATCGGCGAACGACAGGGTCGCGGTGCCGAAGAAGTGAACGTGGACATCCCCTGGGCGCAGGAACTGACTGTACTTGAAGTGGTGGAATTCCAGGTTTTCGAGGCTGTGGCACATGTTCGCCTCGCCGCTGAGGAATTCGTTCTGCCACAGCACTTCGCCGTTGCGCAGGATACGACTGGTCCCGGACAGATGTTGAGGCAGTTCACCCACGCGAAGTTCCGGGCCAAAACTGCAACTGCGCAATTTCGAATGGGCCAGGTACAGGTAATTCTTGCGCTCCATCACGTGGTCGGAAAACTCGTTGCCCACGGCAAAGCCCAGGCGATAAGGCTTGCCGTCGTGACCGATGACGTACAGGCCGCTGATTTCCGGCTCTTCGCCAGCGTCTTCGGCAAAGGGCGGCAGCGGGAACGGATGGCCCGGGCGGACCACAATGCTGCCGTCGCCCTTGTAGAACCATTCCGGTTGCACACCAGCCTGCCCGGCCTGGGGCTTGCCGCCCTCCACGCCCCACTTGAAGATGCGCATGGTGTCGGTCATGGCCGCTTCGTCACCGGCCTGCTGGTGCATCTTGTCCCGGGCCGAGGCGCTGCCCAGGTGGGTCAGGCCGGTGCCGCTGACCAACAGGTGCGCCGGGTCCGGGTGGTCCAGCGGCGGCAGGATGCGCAGGTCACCGAGCAACCGGGCGTAGTCATGGCTCGCCCCCAGGCCCAGGCTATTGACCTGTTGCTCAAGCTTCACGCCCGCTTCGATGGCCGCCAGCGCCAGGTCGCGCACGGTGCGAGCGCCCTGCACTTCGCGCACCTGATCGCCCTCGACTACACCGACGCGGCGTTCGCCGTTTGGCAATTCGAACTGAACTAAACGCATATCTTTCTCCTTGCAAACATAACTTAAATACAACGCCGGTCCCTTGTGGGAGCGAGCTTGCTCGCGATAGCGGCCTTACATTTACCCATGATGTCGACTGTCAGACCGCCATCGCGAGCAAGCTCGCTCCCACAGTTGATTGCAGTGACCTCAGGTACGCGTCGCCCCGCGGGCGCTGGCCGCGAACTGGTCCACTGGCAGCACATGCTTGCGCTCCAGCAGGCGATAGACCACGCCGGTCAATACCAGGCCGAACACCATCACACACGACAGGAAATACAGCCCCGAGGCCAGGTTGCCGGTGTACTCCTTCAGCGCACCGATCACGAACGGGCCGATGTAGCCGCCCAGGTTGCCCACCGAGTTGATCAACGCAATGCCCGCCGCCGCACTGGCGCCGGCAAAGAAACGCCCCGGCAAGGTCCAGAACACCGCCGTGCAGGAAAACAGCGCGAACGCCACCAGGCACAGCGCCGCCAATTGCAACACCGGCACCG
Source organism: Pseudomonas sp. KB_12 (assembly GCF_052114545.1). Taxonomy (NCBI): domain Bacteria; kingdom Pseudomonadati; phylum Pseudomonadota; class Gammaproteobacteria; order Pseudomonadales; family Pseudomonadaceae; genus Pseudomonas; species Pseudomonas sp. KB_12. The sequence continues at coordinate 62,707 of NZ_JBFREY010000022.1, forward strand.
ACAACCAGGCGCTGAGGAACAGGCCGATGGCGCCCAGCACGTACAACACGGCCAGATGACCGTAGCGGTCGTTCAAGCGGTCGGAGCTGCGGGGAATGATCAGCAAACCGATGATGCCGAAGATGTACGGCACCGACGACACGAAGCCAGTCACCAGGTCACTGCCGCCGAACTGCTTGATCAGCGTCGGCAACCACAGGCCCAGGCCGTAGATGCTCAAGGTCACCGGCAGGTAGAACAGCGCCAGCAGCAAGACACGCTTATCCTTGAGGGCATGCAGCGGATTGCCGTGGCGGGTCTGGCCGTATTCCTGCAGGTCTTTTTTCAGTTCACTGGTCAGCCAATCCTTCTCGGCCTGGTCCATCCATTTCACTTGTTGCGGGCCGTCCGGCAAGTAACGCAGCACCGGCCAGGTCAACAGCACCGCCGGCAGGCCGATGACGATGAACAGCCACTGCCAGCCGTGCAGGCCAAGGATGCCGTCCATGCCCAGCAAGCCACCGGACACGGGGCCGGTGATCATCATCGCGATGGGCTGGGAAAGAATGAACAGGCCCAGGATCTTGCCGCGATGGCGCACCGGGAACCACTGAGTGATGTAGTACAGCACGCCCGGGAAGAACCCGGCTTCGGCCGCACCGAGCAGAAAGCGCATCACATAGAAGCTATGCGGGCCTTGTACGAACGCCATGCCGATGGTGATGGCGCCCCAGGTGATCATGATCCGGGCGAACCAGCGCCGGGCACCGAAGCGTTCCAGCATCAGGTTGCTGGGGATCTCCAGCAGGAAATAACCGATGAAAAACAGCCCTGCACCCAGGCCGTAGGCGGCGTCGCCGATGCCCAGGTCGGCACCCATGTGCAGCTTGGCAAAGCCCACCGCAGAGCGGTCCACGTAGGCGATCAGGTACAGCAGGATCAGGAAGGGAATCAGTTTCAGCGTGATGCGACGTATAAGCCGCAATTCCTGGCTCATGGGACCGGTCTCCGATTGTTGTTGTTATGGAACCTCGGGGGATTTCTCTCGCGAATGACCGCCAGGACAATCCCTCCATTGAATCGGACTATATAGTAATACTATTTACCCAACAACACTTCCAAACCGCACAAATTGCGCTTATGTTACGCTTCAGCTAGAACAATATAGTCATACAATAAGAGAATCGATCATGTCTGATAAGAAACCCTCCCTGCGCTCGGCCCAATGGTTTGGCACCGCCGACAAGAACGGCTTCATGTACCGCAGCTGGATGAAAAATCAGGGCATCGCCGACCATCAGTTCCATGGCAAGCCGATCATCGGCATCTGCAACACCTGGTCGGAGCTGACGCCGTGCAACGCGCACTTCCGGCAGATCGCCGAACACGTCAAGCGCGGTGTGATCGAGGCCGGGGGCTTCCCGGTGGAATTCCCGGTGTTCTCCAACGGCGAATCGAACCTGCGCCCCACCGCCATGCTGACCCGCAACCTGGCGAGCATGGACGTGGAAGAGGCGATTCGCGGCAACCCGATTGACGGCGTGGTGCTGCTCACCGGTTGCGACAAGACCACCCCCGCCCTGCTGATGGGCGCCGCCAGTTGTGACGTACCGGCCATCGTCGTCACCGGCGGGCCGATGCTCAACGGTAAGCACAAAGGCCAGGACATTGGCTCCGGCACGGTGGTCTGGCAATTGAGCGAACAGGTCAAGGCCGGCACCATCACCATCGACGATTTCCTCGCGGCCGAGGGCGGCATGTCCCGCTCGGCCGGCACCTGCAACACCATGGGCACCGCCTCGACCATGGCCTGCATGGCAGAAGCCCTCGGTACGTCCCTGCCCCACAACGCGGCGATTCCAGCCGTGGACGCACGGCGTTATGTGCTGGCCCATATGTCCGGCATGCGCGCCGTGGAAATGGTCCGTGAAGACCTGAAACTGTCGAAGATCCTGACCAAGGAAGCTTTCGAAAACGCCATCCGCGTCAATGCGGCCATCGGCGGTTCGACCAACGCGGTGATCCACCTCAAGGCCATCGCCGGGCGCATTGGCGTGCAACTGGACCTGGACGACTGGACCCGCATCGGTCGCGGCATGCCGACCATCGTCGACCTGCAGCCATCCGGACGCTTCTTGATGGAAGAGTTCTACTACGCCGGCGGCCTGCCCGCCGTGCTGCGTCGCCTCGGCGAAGCCAACCTGATTCCCCATCCGAACGCCTTGACCGTCAACGGCAAGAGCCTCGGCGAGAACACCAAGGACGCACCGATCTACGGCCAGGACGAAGTCATCCGTACCCTGGACAACCCGATCCGCGCCGACGGCGGTATCTGTGTGCTGCGCGGTAACCTGGCGCCACTGGGCGCGGTACTCAAGCCGTCCGCCGCCACCGCCGAACTGATGCAGCATCGCGGTCGCGCGGTAGTGTTCGAGAACTTCGACGAGTACAAGGCACGGATCAACGACCCGGAACTGGACGTGGACGCCAACTCGATCCTGGTGATGAAAAACTGCGGGCCGAAGGGTTATCCAGGCATGGCCGAAGTCGGCAACATGGGCTTGCCCGCCAAGCTGTTGGCCCAGGGCGTGACGGACATGGTGCGGATTTCCGACGCACGCATGAGCGGCACCGCCTACGGCACGGTGGTGCTGCACGTGGCACCGGAAGCCGCCGCCGGCGGACCTCTGGCAGCGGTGAAGGAAGGCGACTGGATCGAACTCGATTGCGCCAGCGGCCGCCTGCATCTGGACATCCCGGACGCAGAACTCGCCGCGCGCCTGGCCGACCTGCCGCCACCGCAGAACCTGTTGGTGGGCGGTTATCGCCAGTTGTACATCGAGCACGTGCTGCAAGCGGACCAGGGCTGCGACTTCGACTTCCTGGTCGGCTGCCGCGGCGCCGAGGTGCCACGCCACTCCCACTGATCCCAAGTCTCCCCCTGTAGGTGAAAGCTTTTGTGGGAGCTGAGCTTGCTCGCGATAGCGGTGTAACAGACAACAGAGATGTTGACTGGAAGGGCCTCATCGCGAGCAAGCTCAGCGCCCACAAAAGCTCACTCCCACAATGGGTCTGTATCTAAATCAAAAATCGCACTAGCGACCCGCCATCGCCGCGCCTGCTATCATGCGCAGCACTCCCCTCGCACAGGATCGCGCCGCGCCCCATGGATTACCGTAAACCTTCCGACCGCAAAAGCATGCACGCGCGCATCGTCCAGGAACTGGGCATGCAGATCGTTTCCGGGCGCTTCAAGCCGGACGACAAACTGCCCGCTGAAGCCTTGTTGTGCGAAGAGTACGCGGTCAGCCGTCCGGTGCTGCGTGAAGCCACGCGGGTGCTGGTCGCCAAGGGTCTTGTGTATTCGCGACCGCGCGTGGGCACGGTGGTCAAGGCCCGGCGGGAGTGGCACATGCTCGATCCGGATGTGCTGCATTGGCTGATGCAGAGCAGCCCGCAGAATGAGTTCTTCAACCTGCTGACCAGCGTGCGCAGCATCATCGAGCCGGCGGCCGCCGCCCTCGCCGCACAGTTCGCCAACGAGGCCGACATCGCGTCCATCCGCGAGGCCTACCAGCGCATGGAAGCGGCACCGACCCCCGAGGCCGTGCTGCAACCGGACCTGGACTTCCACAGCCGCATCGCCGACGCCACCCACAACGACCTGCTCGCCAACCTCTGCAACATGTTGTCGGTGGCCATCGCCGAGGCGCTCAAGCATTCCAACCAGCGGCCCAACCTGCATGAACTGGCGATGCCGCGCCACAAGGCGATCCTCACTGCCATCGAGAACCGCGACGCCCTCGGCGCCCGCCATGCCACGCTGGTGCAACTTGACGATGCCCGCAGCGCGCTGAATGTAGTGCTGGGCAACGATCACGACCAGGCCTGACATAACGCTGGCCCAACGGGTGGTATCTATATACCGCCCGCAGAGGAAGGAAATCCCGACACTTGACTCTCGCCGTCATCCCGACGGCCATGAGTTCAGGAAAAGGACTTCTTATGACCTCGCCCACACCGGCCGACACCCCCTCTGCGCTTGCACAAAACATCAGCCAGCAATTCGCCAGCCGCCCGACCTTCGAGCAGGTCGCGCAACAAATGCTTGAACAAGCCATCACGGCAAAATACCCCTCGCTGACCATCGACCTCTCCAAGACCCAATTGGCAACGCCGAATGCAGCCGCCCGCGCCTGGAACTTCCAACCCTTCATGCCCCTCGTGCTCGACTACCTGGCCCTCGACACACCCGTGGATTTCAGTTCGCGGGGTCATCTTGACTGTTATCTTTCCGACTCGGTCCCACACCGCCTTTGGTCAGGCGATGAAAAGTTGGACATGCAGGTCATCAAAAAGCTGTTGCTTGAACTGCCCTGGACCCTACCGATCGGGCTGGAGGATGCGCTGACCCGCTATTGGAACACCGACATCAGCACCCACGCCCAAACCGACACCCATACCAGCCGCTGGCAATGGCTCAGCGACACCCTCAAAAACCTGCTGCATATCCGTGGGCTGCAACAGCCAGGCCTCACGGAACCAGCACGCGAGACCCTGGACCAGATCGTCCGTTGGCCGGACCGTAAGCAACGCTTCAGCCGCAATACCCCCGCCGTCTACGCCTACAGCCTGGAAAGCACCCTCACCCAGGGCACCTCCAGCACCGTACTGCCCAGCAACGAGATCCTCCTGCTTCATTACACACGCTACGGGCTCATCATTCTGCTTTGCAGCCCCGGCAGCGCCGTGCAGTCCTTCGCTTCGATGGACGCCTTCAATCGCGACTGGGGCGAACGGATCGCCAGCCGCTACATTGTCGACACCGTCACCTGCCAACGCTACGAGATCGGCGGCAATGCCTTCGACACCCAGGCCGCCTTGATATTGGAGCAGCAATTGGCCGACCTTAAGGCGGTGCAATTGCCCTCCCGGATTGGCCTGCAAGACCTCAAGACGCTCTACAACGAGCTAAGCGACCCGGCCCGCTATCTGCGCGACGCGCCACGCCTCACGCCTGAAACATCGACACGACTCGAGCCGCTACTGCCCGAATGGTTGAAACAGGCGTCCCTGGCCGATCAAACAAGGTTCCAGCGCTACAGCCTGGCGCTGGCCAGTGTCAAGAAACGCGATCAAGGACGAACCTCTCTCAGTGACCTCAAGACTTTTACGACTGACGCTTTACTCACGCTGATGAGCAAAACCAATGACAGCAGCCCGGCCAAGGCTCCCCCCAGCCAGTTCCAACCCGACGATGTGACGCTGGTTTTCACCGTCTCCGCGGGGTATCCGGGGACCGTAGGCATCAGTGAGAAAAGAACGATGAGCCTGACTCGACTGGCCATCGACAACCTCGTCGCACGGCCCAGCGGACACCTGAAGCTCAGTCATCGCCTGGGCCTGGCATTGCCCGCATGGCTGACGCCAGACTTTATTAGTCGTAAAGGCGGCTTGATCGAACAGGTAGACATCGGTGCGGCCTACCCTCGCTACCTGCAAGAGGAACTGTTGAGCGACACGCCTCAAGCGCAGGAATATCAGCGGATGTTTGCCGAACAGATCCTGGCGCAGCTACCGCTGGAAGCGCTACAAAACATGCTGAATAACGAAAACGGCATGACCCGCCAAGGGTTGCGCCTGATCGAGGCGGTCCTGCAGCCCGACGCCGATGATCGACAAATCGACGGTCGTGAGGTAGTCATCCGACACCTGGCCTTCCTACGCAAGCCCGAGGCCCGGCCCGACGTCGTCGGCAACATGTTCATTGTCGAAATGCAGGACGTCAAAACCGGCCCGCACCTTTTGTATCGCCCTTTGTATGCGCCCGCGCTGCTGGAGTTTCCGACACGCCAGGCCCTGTTGCAGGCCGTCGTCACTGCCGGGGACCTGCAAAACAGCATCCTGACCTGGATGCCCGATGCCGCGCGCCAGGTGTATGCCAATGGTGGCTTCCTGGAGCCGCACATCGTGCATTTTATCCAGGGCGACGAATTCAGCGCCCCTGAAAAACCCGCTCCGGCCACACTCGCCATCGACGGTGTCAGCGACGAACTGCTGCAATACCTGCACAACGGCGAACTGCTGCAGTACCTCTATGGCTGCAACGCCCGAGCCTTGATCGCCCAGGCCGACCGCAACTCGGTCTCCAACAGCGAAAGCCGCTGGGCGGTATTTCTTGAGGGCGGCAGCCTGTTGTTCAATACGCTGTTGTTTCCCTTGTTGCGTGGCCCGGCCATGGCCAGCGTCTGGCTGTGGAGCCTGATGGCCAGCGCCAGCCAGGATATCCCGGCGCTGATCAGTGAAGATCCGACGACGCGGGAACTGGCCGCCGTCGACTTGCTGGTCAACCTGGCCATGCTGGTGAGCCAGTTTCCCTCCGTCCGTGCGCCTGCTCGCGCCTCCTTGCCGGTAGCAGTCGAGCACCAGGCAATGCGTGCTCCCGCACCGCGCATGGTTGCCCAGCGGTGGCCCGCGCCAGACTTACCGAGCATTCTGGAGGGCTCCGTGGCCTTGCCAGGCGAACAATCCAGCAGCTCGCTGGACTTCAGTTTCAGCAGCCCTCGCCGCCACCTGACGCAGGAACAACGTACCCGCATACGGCGCATGCAGGTGACGCGTCCAACTGCTTTGCCTGAGCCGATTGGAAATGGTCCTTTCAAAGGCCTGTACGTGATTGGCAACAAATGGCACGCGTTGATGCAGGACGGCCTGTATCGAGTCAACCCGGACCCGGACGGCACCACGATTGTCGACCCGCTCGACCCGACACAGACCGGGCCTGCGCTGCAATCTGACCTGGACGGCAACTGGTCCCTGGATCTGCGCTTGCGCCTGCGTGGAGGTGCACCGCCCAAGCGCCTGGCTGACCAGCGTCGCCTCAATGTCCAGAAAGCTGTCGAGCTGACCGCTGAAATAAACGATTACCTCGCCCGGGAAAACGAACAGCAACGATCCCTGGAGATTGCCCAACAAGTGATGACCCGGCTCGAGGAAGGAAGCGCCTTTACCGAGGAGCAGCGCGCACCCAAACGAAAGGTGTTTTATGACCTGCTCAACGAGCAGACCGACATCTATTTGAAACTGCTGGACAGCGTGCCCGAGCGCGCAAGGCTGGGCATTGGCTTGCCTTCTGCAAGCGTCCGCGGGCTGATGGAGAATGTCGTCAACAATGCCCGCAAGGCCTTCCTGATGGTAGAAATAGATCAACGGGCCCTCAATACCGCTCACCCGCAGTTTTTCGGAACGTTTGTGGAAGAAGACGTGGTTCGCGACATGCCGGGCTACGTGGTGTTCCTCGAAGCCATGAACGACATCAATGATCGCGCCATCCATTGGCTGCAACTCAAGGATGAGTACCTGGAGAAGCTATTGAACCTGGATTCGGTGGGGGCCCAAGCGTTCGACCGCCTGACCCGCGGCCGTCCGCAGAATGAAAGGAATGTCATAGGCACCAAGGCCCTGCAGTTGGCCGCCCTGCCGATACTGGCCATCAAAAACCCGGAAACCGACTTGCCCGATAGCCTGTATCGCATCGTCAAGCCATTGGCCGAGCAAGTACGTTCCCACGCTGACCTGCAACTGTACGACCTGAGCGCCTCTGAGCAGCTTGAGGTACTGACCAGCCTGACCGAGCATTATGGCGAAGCCCTCGACGCCTTGCAGGGCATGAAAACCCTTTATGCCGACGATATCAACGACGTCTATTTCGAGAAGCTGACCACGCTGCTTGACAGCCTGTACCAGGATGCGTCCGGCAAACTGGCGGCAGAAGTCAAACCCGAACCGACACCGCGCAAGCGCGCGCCCAAACGTCCCAAAGCACCTTCCGGAAGCCCACAGAAAAAGGTGATCAAGACCCGAAAAAGTGGCGTTCTGATTGGTGACCTGAAACCTGCCGGCACCTCCTTGCCGATTGAAGTCGTCGAGTTGCGCTCCCAAGTCGACGATCAGGTGCTGGCCACCTATTCGCGTCACGACGACGTCTGGGACGTTGTCGACGTACACCGACCGGCTCGAGCCCCCAGGACCCGATCGGTCAACGCGATCAAGGGCGATGCGCGAACACTGCTGGAGGAGTTGGAAAAACGTCTTCGCCGCGCTGAAAGCTATAAAAAGCGTTGCCGTCATCCTCAGGAAATCGAAGAGATCATGAACAATGAGGCCAGTCGCTTCCGCGCGATCTCGGAAGAACTCGACAGGGCCTTCTCAGCATCACAAACACCACGCACGCCGGCCGATCAAGCGCTGGGCAGGCAGTTGACCGAGGCCATTTCCAGACTGACGTCCAGGGGCAGCGCCCTGCGTGTCGAATTGAGCCTGCACCTGCCGCCCACCGACGGCAACCTCCAGTACCTGTTCGAAAAGAACCTGATACAAGTCGCGCGACTGAGTGAGCGCAAAGCGTTGAAAGGAGCCCGCAAGGACTTCCTCCAGGAATATGCCATCAACAACCGTGACGGCTTCCCCCTCTGGTACGCGCATTTTCACTACGAAAAAATCGATACGCCGAAAGCCAACTACAGCGTCGCCCACCTGAAAACCAAGGCACAACGCCGGGAAGACTATCACTCGCTGCTCGCCAAGGCGGATAGCCCCTACGCGGTGGTGAATGTGCATCGAGGGAACATCGGCAAGCTCATGGCGCAGAGCAAGTTCTTGCCGTTGGCGCCCTGATGACAACGCAAGCGTAAGGGTTGTGATGCCGCTCACCCAAGGCGGGGTCATTCATTGTGGCGAGGGAGCTTGCTCCCGCTCGGTTGCGCAGCGACCGCCCAAGGGGCCTGCTTCGCAGTCCAGCGGGAGCAAGCTCCCTCGCCACAGAGGCTGGGTTTGGACTGGAATGATCAGTGTCTGAGCGGCAAAAAAAACCTGTGGGAGCGAGCTTGCTCGCGATCGCGCACTGACATTCAACACCTTCATTGACTGTCACACCGCTATCGCGAGCAAGCTCGCTCCCACATTGGGCAGGTTCTACCGTCGATCAATGAGCAAACAACGAATTGCCCTTCTGCCCCGCCAGTTTCTCAGGCTTGATCAGGAACCGCGCCAGCGCCGGCAGCAGCCACAACGCGCCGAACATGTTCCACAGCAACATGAACGTCAGCATCAACCCCATGTCCGCCTGGAACTTGATGGCCGAGAAGATCCAGGTGCACACACCGATCGCCAGGCACAAACCGGTGAACAGCACCGCCTTGCCGGTGGATTTCAGTGTCTGGTAGTAAGCCTCCTGCAACGGCAACCCGGCCCGCAGGAAACTTTCCAGGCGACTGTAGATGTAGATGCCGTAGTCCACGCCGATGCCCACGCCCAGTGCCACCACCGGCAAGGTCGCGACCTTCACGCCAATGCCCATGAATGCCATCAGGGCGTTGCCCAGCACCGAGGTCAGCACCAGCGGCAGCACGATGCACAACGTCGCCGCCCAGGAACGGAAGGTGATCATGCACATGGTCGCCACGCAGATGTACACCAGGATCAGGATGGTCAGTTCCGACGCCTTGATCACTTCGTTGGTGGCCGCTTCGATGCCCGCGTTACCGGCGGCAAGGATGAACTCCAGGCCGTCGCGGTTGTTTTCCTTGGCGAAGTCCTGCACCGCCTTCACCGCGCGGTCCAACGTCTCGGCCTTGTGGTCGTTGAGGAACACCAGCACCGGCGCCAGGGAGCAACTGTTGTTGTACAGGCCATCGGCCCGGGCAATGGAGTTGTTCAGCACGTCAGGGTTGCGCGACAGGGTCTCCCATTTCAGGTTGCCCTCGTTCATGCCCTTGATCATTTGCTTGGACACGGTCACCAGGGAAATCGCCGACTGCACCCCCTCGGTGTTCTGCATCTTCCACATCAGCTCATCGATCGGAGCCATGGCCTCATAGCGCGAGCAGCCTTCGGCCTTGGTCTTGACCATCACCACCAGTACATCGGAGCTGGTGGAATAATTGCTGATGATGAAATTGTTGTCCTGGTTGTAGCGCGAGTCCGGACGCAATTCCGGCGCCCCCTGGTCCAGGTCGCCGATCTTCAGGTTCTGGCTATACCAGAGGCCACCGCCAAAGGCGATCACCGCCAGGGCAATGGACACCGGCGCGACCTTGGCGCTGGCGAAGTTCGACAGCATGCGCCAGAACGGATGTTCGCGGGTCGCGTCCTTCTTGCTGCGTTCGACCGCACGCTTGCTGATGCCGGCGTAGGAGATCGCCACCGGCAGCAGGATCAGGTTGGTGAACACGATCACCGCCACGCCGATGGAGGCGCCAATGGCCAGTTCGCGGATCACGCCGATGTCGATGATCAGCAAGGTGATGAAGCCCACGGCGTCCGCCAGGATCGCGATCATCCCCGGCAGGAACAACTGCCGGAAGGTGCGCCGCGCCGCTGTCAGGGCGTTGTCCGCCTCGCTGGACTGCAAGGCGATGCCGTTGATTTTCTGCACCCCATGGGAAATGCCGATGGCGAAGATCAGGAACGGCACCAGCATCGAGTACGGATCCAGGCCGAAACCAGCCGCATGCATCAGTCCCAGTTGCCAGACCACGGCCACCAGGGTGGTGGTCAACACCGCAACGGTGCTGCGCATGCAGTTGGTGAACCAGTACAGCAGGATCAGGGTGATGACGAAGGCCACGCCGAAGAACAGCACCACCATGACCAGGCCGTCGATCAGGTCGCCGACTTTCTTGGCGAAACCGACGATATGGATCTGCACGTTGGGGTTCTGGGCTTCGAATTTGTTGCGAATCTTGTCTTCAAGCTCGTGGGAAAATTTCCGGTAGTCGAGGGCGAGCAATTTGCCCTGGTCCTGCGGGTCGGGATAGGACTCCAGCAGCGGGATGTCGATGATGCTCGATTTGAAATCGTTGGCCACCAGGCGCCCGACCTGGCCGGACTTGAGCACGTTGTTGCGCAGCAGGTCGAGGCTGTCGGCCGAACCGTTATAGCTCTGGGGAATCACCTCACCGCCGGCGAAGCCCTCCTCCGTCACTTCGGTCCAGCGCACGCTTGGGCTCCACAACGACTTGAGCCCGGAACGGTCGACGCCGGAAATGTAGAAGACCTCGTCGTGGATCTGGCGCAGGGTCTCCATGTATTCCTTGGAGAAGATGTCGCCGTTGGTGGCTTCCACGGAAATGCGCACCGTGTTGCCCAGGTTTGCCAGGTCGTTGCGGTGCTCGAGCATCTTCTGGATGAAGGGGTGCTCGAGGGGGATCATTTTTTCGAAACTGGTGGAGGGCCGGATCAGCGTGGCCTGCCAGAACAGGAAAATGCTGACCAGCAGGCAAATGATGATCACTGCCGGGCGGTTGTTGAAAATCAGGCGCTCGAGGAACGTCGCCTTGTCTTGGTGATGACTGCTCATGGGGTCCGCCTTCTTGTTTTTGTGCCCGTCTTGCAGGCGTGACTCATTTGCTCAGTTCGGCGCCGGTGGACGTGGTGGCACGAACGCCGCCTTGCCCCGCCAGGATCAGGTTGCCGTTGCCTGCCGCCGTGACGGCTGCCACGGAAATTCGGTCCGGGCGGTTGAACACGCTGAAGGTCTCGCCGTCGTCGGTACTGCGCACGACGCTGCCGCCGTTGCCGACAATCACGATGGAACCGTCCGCCAGCAGCGTAGCGCCTGACAGGCCGAACTCCAGGGCACCGCGCGCGGCCTTGAGCTCGACCTGATCCCAAGTGCCGCCGAAGTCAGTGGAACGATAAAGGTTGCCGCGCAAGCCATAGGCCAGCAGCGTCGAAGGCTGGGCGGTGCCGATGACCCCGAACAGCGAGCCTTCATAAGGGCCTTCGACCTTTTCCCAGGTCTGGCCCCAGTCGGCGGAGCGGAACATGCTGCCAGCCTCGCCGACTATGAACAGCCCGGCATCTTTCACGGCGGCTATCGCATTGAGGTGGAACTGGTCTTCGTTTTCGAGGCGGTCGCTGGCGTCTTCCCAGTGCTTGCCGCCGTCGGTGGTTTCCAGCAGTGCGCCGTAGGCGCCCACGGCGAAACCGTTGCTGGCATCCTTGAACCAGACGTCCAGCAAGGGTGCTTCGCGGGTAAGGTCTTCGAATTGCTTGGTCCAGGTGCTGCCACCGTCATTGCTGGCGAGGATCTGCGCGTCGTGCCCCACGGCCCAGCCGTGTTTGTCATCGACGAAAAATACCGCCGTGAGCAGTTGACGAGTCGGCACCTTGGCCTGGGTCCAGGACGTGCCCTGGTCGTCCGAATAGACAATGTGCCCCCGATCACCGACCGCCACCAGGCGCTGGCCGGCGTGGACCACATCGAGCATCAGGGTTTTGCTGGCCTTGACCGACTCGACGGAATAGATGACATCGGACGTCGACGCCGCAACAGCCATCACCGGTGCCGACAACAGCGCAGAGCCCAGCAGCGAGAGCGCCGAAGCCAGCAACGCAACTCTGCGCAGCATCGGCGGCCGGCTGCGGCCCGCAGCCATGACAGGCTCATTCATAGACCTTTCCCCCATTATTATTGTTATGGCTTGGTACGTTGCCAGTCCTGGAGCATAGCCCTGAAAGCTGCACTCTAGAGCCACTTCGCAAGCTGACCTATCCTATCGGGCTTTCGAAAGGTCTGACAATCGACGCCACGTTATCTTTTGTTAACCAGGGGGTATTGACCGGGGGATGAATCAGAAGACATTCGCGACGATGATAAATGTGGCGAGGGAGCTTGCTCCCGCTGGAGGCCGAAGGACTCCCTGACCTTGGTCCACCCGCCATTCGCAGCGAAAGTGAAACCAGGATCAGGCCTGCTTCGCAGGCCAGCGGGAGCAAGCTCCCTCGCCACAAAGGTAAGGCAGTGCCTGTTTACGCCAGGCTCTTGCTCACCACCTCGAACACATCGGCGGAAAGCGCGCCGGATGCCAGGATGCGCTCCAGCTCGGCTTTCATCAGCGCCTGGCGGGCGCTGTCGTATTTGCGCCAGCGAGTCAGCGGAGCCAGTTGCCGGGAGGCGATCTGCGGGTTGAAGCCATTGAGCTGGATGACCAGGTTCGCCAGGAAGCGATAACCCGAACCGTCGGCGGCGTGGAAGTTGATAAGGTTCTGCCCGGCAAACGCTCCCACCAGCGCCCGCACCTTGTTCGGGTTCTTGATATTGAACGCCGGGTGCTCCATCAATGCCTTGACCCGCGCCAGGCCACCCGGCAACGGGCTGCCGGCCTGGACGCTGAACCATTGGTCCATGACCAGTGGGTTGCCCTTGAAGTTTTCCGCAAACACTTCCAGAGCCTTGGCCTTCTCGGCTTCGAATGGCGAGTTGACCAGCACCGCCAGCGCGGTCAGGCGCTCGGTCATGTTGTCGGCGGTGTCGAACTGTTCCAGGGTCGCGCTCAGAACCTCAGGCTTGCCGGTGAGCATCAGGTACGACAGCGCGATGTTCTGCAACGCGCGACGGGCGAAATGCTCGGCCTCGGCCACGTAAGGGGTTTTCTTCGACAGGTCGCGGTTGGCTGCGTAACGCAGCCACAGGGCTTCAAACAGGTTCTCGGCCAACTGCTGACGGGCGAAGTCACGGGCGGCATGGATCGCCTCGACGTCAGCCACTTCGCTGATTTCCGTCAGGTAGGCTTCGCTTGGCAGCGAGAGCATTTCGGCGACCATGGCCTGGTCCAGGGACTCGTCCGACAGCACGCTGCGCAGCGCACTGACCAGGCGCGGATCCAGCGTCAGGCTGGCACCCTGCTGATGCTGGGCAATCAGCTCCTGCAACACCTGCACCGACAACTGCTGGCCGGCATCCCAGCGGTTGAAGCCGTCGCTGTCGTGCTGCATGAGGAACATCAACTGGTCGCGGTTGTACGGGAAGCTCAGCTTCACCGGCGCCGAGAAACCACGCAGCAACGAAGGCAGCGGCTGTTCAGCGACATCGACGAAAGTGAAGGTTTGCTCGGCTTCGGTCACCGAGATCACTCGGGACGTGCCGTCTGCCGCCGCTTCTGCGGCCAGGCGCAGAGGGATTTCAGCACCCTTGCTGTCCAGCAGGCCCAGCTCCACGGGAATCACGAACGGCAGCTTTTCCTGCTTGTCCGGGGTCGGCGGGCAACTCTGGCTGAAGGTCAGGCTGTAGGTCTTGGCGGCGGCGTCGTAAGACTCGCTCACCGCCAGCCGTGGTGTACCGGCCTGGCTGTACCAGCGCTTGAACTGGGCCAGGTCGACGCCGTTGGCATCTTCCATGGCCTTGATGAAGTCGTCGCAGGTCACGGCCTGGCCGTCATGGCGTTCGAAGTACAGGTCACTGCCCTTGCGGAAACCTTCAGGCCCCAGCAGGGTGTGGATCATGCCAACCACTTCCGAGCCCTTTTCGTACACGGTCAGGGTGTAGAAGTTGGAGATCTCGATAAAACTGTCCGGACGCACCGGGTGGGCCATGGGGCCGGCGTCTTCGGCGAACTGGTGGGTGCGCAGGTACGCCACGTCCTGGATGCGCTTGACCGTGGCGGAGTTCATGTCGGCCGAGAACCCGGCGTCGCGGAACACCGTGAAACCTTCCTTGAGCGACAGTTGGAACCAGTCGCGGCAGGTCACGCGGTTGCCCGACCAGTTATGGAAGTATTCGTGGGCCACGATCGCCTCGACCCGCTGGTGCGCGGCATCGGTGGCGGTTTCGGCGCGGGCCAGCACGGCGCTGGAGTTGAAGATATTGAGGCCCTTGTTCTCCATGGCGCCCATGTTGAAATCGTTGACCGCGACAATCATGAAGATGTCCAGGTCGTACTCGCGCCCGTATACCTCTTCGTCCCAGCGCATCGACTTCTTCAGGCTGGTCATGGCGTGCTGGCATTTGTCGATGTTTTCCGGCTCGACATAGATGCGCAGCGCTACGGTGCGCTCGCTCAGGGTGGTGAAGGTGTCTTCGACGCACCACAGGTCACCGGCCACCAGGGCAAACAGGTAGGCCGGCTTCTTGAACGGGTCTTCCCAGGTCGCCCAGTGCCGGCCGTCTTCGCCGGGGCCGCTGGCAATCGGGTTGCCGTTGGACAGCAGCACCGGATAGCTGTGCTGCTCGGCCACCACGGTGGTGGTGAACTTGCTCATCACATCCGGGCGGTCGAGGTAATAGGTGATCTTGCGGAAACCCTCGGCCTCGCACTGGGTGCAGAACATGCTGCCGGACTTGTACAAACCTTCCAGGGCGGTGTTGGTTTCCGGGTGGATCCGGACGGTGGTGTCGACCGTGAAGGCCTGGGCCTTGGGGTGCACGGTCAGGTGGCTGTCGTCCAATTGATAGTCGCCCTGCCCCAGGTCGGCGTCGTCGAGCTTGAGCGAGAGCAGTTCCAGGTGCTGGCCATCGAGCACCAGCGGCGGCAGCCCGGCACCGCGCTCGGGGTTGCGGCGCATCACCAGTTGCGCATGGACCAGGCTGTGGTCCTCGAACAACTCGAAGGTCAGGTGTGTCTCATCGATCAGGTACTCGGGCGCCTGATAGTCCTTCAGGTAAATCATCTTCGGTTGTTCGGTGCGCATGGGTCGAATCCTTCTACTGATGCACGGCGAGCTGGTAGGCCGTGTATTTACGAATATTGATCACGCCGGTGTCAAAAATCAGGTACTGGCCCTTGATTCCCAGCAGCGTGCCTTCGGCAATCGGGTTCTTGTCCAGGTTGAAGCTGACGATCTTGGCCGGGTATTGCTCCACCGGATAACGGATCTCGATGGGGTCGACGTCCGCTATGGTCTGGATCGCTTGCAGGCCGAATCGTTCCTGCAAGCCCTGCAATCCCTGGGCGCAGCTTTCGAACAGCGCGTCACGGATCGCCGGCAGGTCCACCGCCACGGCGTCGCCCTTGAGCAAGGCGCGCCAGTTGGTCTTGTCCGCCACCTCGCTGCGGAACAGGTCCTCGACAAACCCCGACTGCTGACGGGTGGCGACCCGCACGATCGGCAGCGCCTGGCTCGCCCCCTGGTCCAGCCAGCGGGTCGGCAATTGCGTGGCGCGGGTGATGCCGACCTTCACGCCCGAGGAATTGGCCAGGTAGACCACATGATCGGTCATGCAGAACTGCTCGCCCCAAGCCGGGTCGCGGCAGGTGCCCGCCTCGTAATGGCAACGCTCGGGGCTCATGATGCACAGGTCGCACTGGGCCAGCTTGGTCATGCACGGGTAGCAATAACCCTGGCTGAAGCTGGTCTTGGTCCGGCGTCCACAGTGGGTGCAGTGGATCGCACCGAGGTACTCCAGGCGCACCGTGCTGCCGATCAACGGGTTGACCGGCACCTCGACTTCGCCCAGGCGAAAGGCGTATTGAACGGTCGGCCCGTCAAGGCGCGCCGACATCTTGCTGATTGCACCGCGGCCAATCTCGATCAATGGATGGCGTCCGACTTGAACAGGATATTCGGCACTTCGGTGGACTTCGAATGGCATTCCTGCGCGCCCATGTAGCCAGTACGCTCGTCTTCGGGCAGGTTCTGGATTTCCCAGGCGATCATCGCCTGCAGCGACAGCTCGCGCTGCTCGGCGGTGAGCTTGTTGCCATCGGCCCATTTACCGATTTCCACCGCCAGTTTCAGGCTCCGGTAGATGTCGGGGGTGATGTTCTGGATCATTTCGTTGAAGGAAGACATGGGTTCTCCGCGCAATTGCGCATTCTCAAAAGGCACAGGTGCCGGTCAAAGGGCCATTTTACGGCGAGCGAACAGCCCACCCAACAACCCCGTGAAGCAGCCGACGAGCAGCCCGCCGACGTGAGCCGCATTGGCGATTTCACCGAAACCGATCAGCGAAACCAGCCCGGACAGGCACAGCAGCAACCACACCAGCATCATCACCAACACCCCACGGGGCAAGTGATAGGCCGGGTTCGGTGCAAGCAGTTGGTAGATCCAGCAATGGCCCAGCAAGCCGTACAACACCCCCGACAAGCCACCGAACAGCGTCGGGCCGCTGAAAAAGTACTGGGCAAAATTGGAGACGAGGCTGAACAGCAGCGTCAGCCCCAACAAGTTGATGCCACCCTGGCGCGCTTCGATCCGCCGTCCCAGTTCCCAGTACCACATGCCATTCATGGCGATGTGCAGGAAGCCAAAGTGAATCAGCATCGGCGTTACCAGGCGCCACCACTGCCCCGCCGCCAGGCTATCGGCCAACGGTGTGAACTGGATGTAGTCGCCAACGACGCGGAACTCGAGGAAGGTCAGCCAGCGCAGGATCTCAAGATTCTCCCCCAGCAGGGTGACCGCGCTGACGATCAGGCTCAGCAACAACACCACGGCCGTCACTGGACTGCACTTCAGTTGCTGGACGAACCCCGCTCGCCGGGAAGTGCCACCCGTGTCTGGCAGTTCCAACTGCTGATCGGGATCGCCGGCGGGAAAACGTGCGTACAACGAACGCACGTCCTCGCTGATTTCATCCGGCACCCAGAGCACCTGCTCGCCCGCCTCTTCGCTGACACGATGGGGTACCTGCATGCGTTGCAGCAGCTTGACGAAACCGCTCAGGTCCACTGCCAGGGGCAGGCGCAAAACCGCGACGACGCTCATTGCACCACCTCCGGCCGCTCGACATCGACCCAGACAAACTTGTGCGGATCCAGGCGGGTTTCCTGGTCGAGGCGATAGGCGACCAGCTTGCCGTAGAGCACCGCACTGTAATCCAGGCAGGCCAGGTTCGGGCGAATGGGCGCGGGCTTGCCGCTGCGCCAATAGTGGCCGACGAACAGCAACGGTTCATGGACGCCATAGCGCAGCAGGTTGTTCTTTTCATCCGGCGACAGCGGTGTGCGGGCCACCGGTTCCGGCAACGCGTCGGGCTGGAACACGATGTCGCCGTAGGTCTGCGGGTTGTCTTCCCAGAACTTGGTGCGGAAAAACGAACGGGTCAGGCCATCGCCACCCGTCAGTGTCAGGCCATGGGGCAGGCGCATGTCGGTGCCACGCAGCAAACGATCGAACACTGTGCAGGCAAAGCTGCCCGGTTGCGCCGAGGCCTGGAGGAAATGTTCGTCGACACAACCGTCCGGGAACAGGCCGCGCAGCGGTTCGATCAGGCCCGCATCCCAACAGGCATGCACCACCCGGAACCGGCCGGCGTCGACAAACAGCGGCAGTTCGTAGAACCATTTGAGAAAGTCATGCCAGTCGCCGGGATGCTGCTCGAACTGGGTCAGGGTCTCGTTGAGCAGGCGGGCATGGCGTGGCGTGTGTTCGCGCACGTAGCGCTGGCCGCTGCCCGGCAATGCCGGTGTGCTCCAACCCAGGGCGTTGAACTCGTGGTTGCCCATGATGCACAGCGCCTGGCCGGCCACGACCATGTCATGGACGATGTGCAGCGCCTCGCGAATCCGCGGGCCACGGTCGATGATGTCCCCCAGGAACACAGCCATGCGCGACGGATGCCGCCAGACCCCGCCCTGCTTGTGGTAACCGAGTCGGTCCAGCAGGTGTTCCAGGGTCAGGGCGCATCCGTGCACGTCACCGATCAAATCGTAACTGCGCGCAGGATCGAGCATCAGTCGCCTCCACCCCCCAACCGACTGCCCCAGCCGAGCTTGGTCCGGCAGACTTCGTAGTAATTGTGATCCAGCGGATGGATCAGGCGCAGCTTCTGCGCTTTTTTGCTGACGGTGATGGTGTCACCCGGCGCGCAGGTGAAATGGTTCTGGCCGTCACAGGACACTTGCGGGTAGATCTGCATATCCTTGGACACGACGATTTTCAGCTCACTGTTGCCATCGACCACGATGGGTCGCCCAGACAAGGTATGGGGGTACATGGGCACAATCACAATAGCGTCGAGCTTGGGGTGCATGATCGGGCCGCCGGCCGACAGCGCATAGGCCGTGGAACCGGTGGGAGTGGCGACGATCAGGCCGTCGGCCTTCTGGCTGCAGACGAACTGGCCGTCGATGTACAGCTCGAATTCGATCATGCGCGTGGATTTGCCGGGGTGCAGCACCACGTCATTGAGGGCATCGCCCTGGCCGATGGCTTCGGCGTGACGACGGACCTCGGCTTGCAGCAGGAAGCGGTTTTCCACCAGGTAGTGGCCGTCCAACACCTCGGCGACCTTGGTTTCCAGCTCGTCAGGGCGGATATCGGTGAGGAACCCCAGGCTGCCCCGGTTGATTCCCAGCACCGGGATGTTGTGCCGCGCCAGGGCCCGGGCGGCCCCCAGCAGGCTGCCGTCGCCGCCGACCACGATGACCATGTCGCAGACCTCGCCCAGCATCTTGCGCGACGACGTCTGCAGGCCATGGCCCGGCAAGACTTCGGCGATGGTATCTTCGAGGATCACATGCAGGTGTCGCTCCAGGAGGAAACGTTTGAGACGGCGAACGGTGTCCAACACCTGCGAACTGCCCAGGCGACCGATGATGCCGATATTGCGAAATTGCTCCATGAGGCTCCTGCGAGGGTCTGCGGCGGGCGAAAACCACGATTATGGGCGAAAGCGCTCCATAGACAAAATCCTTTAAGCCTTCGTCGCAGCAGCTATGCTCGCAAAATGATCCTGTTCCCTGAATTGCTGGACTTGCCCCGCCGCCTTCGCCACCCAGAAGTGCGCGACCTCGCGTGGGCGATCATCACCCCGCCGATGCTCATCGACACGCCCTGGCCCCAGCGCCACCCCTTGGCCGGCAGTGACTGGGTGCAGGCGCCGGATCAGCTGGAGCACTGGCTGCGACAACTGGACCGTGACAGCTACCCGCTGCTGCACTGCCTGTCCCTGGGACGGACGCGACGCCTGGGGCTGTATTACGAAAGGCTGTGGCAGTTTGCCGTGCAGCACGCTCCAGGCATCGAACTGATTGCCGCAAACCTGCCGATCCGCCACGAAGGCCATACCCTGGGCGAACTGGACCTGCTGCTGCGCGATCGTGACGGCATCCATCATCTGGAGTTGGCGATCAAGTTGTACCTCGGCCCGCAACAAGGCACCGGACTGGACGCCGCGCAATGGCTGGGCCCGGGTTGCCATGACCGGCTCGACCGCAAGCTGGCTCATCTGCGCGAACACCAATTGCCGATCTCGGCCCGCCCGGAAAGCCGTGAGGCCCTGGCGGCATTGGGCATTGAGCCGACCGGCCTCGAGGTATTCCGCTCCGAGCTCTGGCTCGGCGGGTACCTGCTCTACCCCTGGCCGGGCCACGCCGACCCGCCGACCGGTGCGCACCCGCGGCATTTGCGGGGCAGTTGGCTGCATCAGCGGGATTGGCCTGCATTCAGCGCCCAGCGCCCACCTGGGCGCTGGCAACCCCTGCCCCGCGCCGCCTGGTTGGCCCCGGCCCATTATCCGGCGGAGCAGACCTGGAGCACTGCGCAACTGGACGCCTGGCGACTGGACCTCGACCCGATGGCGCCGGCGCAACTGATGGTGCGCCTGACTGAAAATGCCAAGGGGGAGTGGGAAGAAGCTGAGCGGCTATTCCTGGTGGCCGATCTTTGGCCGGATGTGCCGGGTAATGGCTGAGCCTTGTGCTGCCTGCCGGGCCTCATCGCGAGCAAGCTCGCTCCCACACATTGGAATGCACTCTCCTGTGGGAGCGAGCTTGCTCGCGAAGGGGCCGCTACGGTTTAGAGTGACAACCGCACCGCCAGCGCCGCCAATGTCACCAGCAACACCGGCACCGTCAGCACGATCCCGACCTTGAAGTAGTACCCCCAGCCGATCTGGATGTTCTTGCGCTCCAGCACATGCAACCACAGCAAAGTCGCCAGGCTGCCGATCGGGGTGATTTTCGGGCCCAGGTCGCTGCCGATGACGTTGGCGTAGATCATCGCCTCCTTCACCACCCCGGTGGCCTGACTGGCATCGACGGACAAGGCGCCGACCAGCACCGTCGGCAAATTGTTCATGGCCGACGAGAGCAACGCCGTCAGCACGCCGGTGCCCATGGCCGCCCCCCACACGCCATATTCGGCGAAGCCGTCAAGCCAATGGGCCAGGTAGCCGGTCAACCCGGCATTGCGCAGGCCATAGACCACCAGGTACATGCCGAGGGAGAAGATCACAATCTGCCAGGGCGCTTCCTTCATCGCCTTGCGGGTGGAAATCTTGTGGCCGCGGGCCGCGACGGCCAGCAGCAACGCAGCGCAGACCGCCGAGATCGCGCTGATGGGAATCCCCAGCGGCTCCAGCGCAAAGCAGCCCAGCAGCAGGATCACCAACACCACCCAGCCGGCATAAAACGTTGCCTTGTCGTGGATCGCCGTCGCCGGATCGTCCAGTTGATCGGGGTCGTAGTCACCCGGGATGTCGCGACGAAAGAACCACATCAGTATCGCCAGGCTGGCCGCCACGCTGACCAGGTTCACCGGCACCATGACGGCCGCGTAGCGGTTGAAGCCAATGCCGAAGAAGTCCGCCGAGACGATGTTCACCAGGTTCGACACCACCAGCGGCAGGCTCGCGCTGTCGGCGATGAAACCGGCGCCCATCACGAATGCCAGGGTCGCCGCCGGGGAAAACCGCAACGCCAGCAGCATCGAAATCACGATGGGCGTCAGGATCAACGCCGCCCCGTCGTTGGCAAACAGGGCCGACACCAGCGCCCCCAGCAGCACCATGAACGCAAACAGCTTGCTCCCGCTGCCCTTTCCCCAACGGGCCACGTGCAAGGCCGCCCAGGCGAAGAAGCCGGCCTCGTCCAGCAGCAGGCTGATGATGATCAGCGCGACAAACGTACCGGTGGCGTTCCAGATAATCTGCCAGACCAGCGCAATGTCGCCGACCTGCACCACCCCGCTCAACAACGCCAGCAGCGCGCCGAGCGTCGCGCTCCAGCCGACGCCAAGCCCCTTGGGCTGCCAGATCACCAACGTAATGGTCAGCAGGAAAATCAATGACGCGATCAGCATGTGCAACAGCCTTGGAAGGAGGATTGAAAAGAGAAAATCAGCAGCAACGCGCCACCGGACGATCAGCCATGGCACCCAAACGCTCGACATCCGCCATCAGCCACGCCGTGTTGGCCGCCAACGCCTGCTCCAGCAAAGTGCTGACCCAGGCCGGCAACTGCGGATGCAGACGGTAGTAAACCCATTGCCCCTGGCGCCGGTCGCTGAGCAGGCCGGCGTTACGCAACTGCGCCAGGTGCCGGGAAATCTTCGGCTGGCTCAGGCTCAGGGCGGCGGTGAGCTCACAGACACACAACTCACCTTCACGGGCCACCAACAGCGCAATGCGCGTACGAGTGTCATCGGCCAACGCCTTGAAGACATCGACGGGGTTGTGGGAATCAGACATGGCTAAGGACCGCCTGGAAGTGCGAAGGGGCGAATATATGGAAATTCGAATATCCAGTAAAGCGGGGATTGAATTGCCGCTGTGGATGCGGTCTTAGATGCACTTGTGGCGAGGGAGCTTGCTCCCGCTCGGTTGCGCAGCGACCGCCCCGGGGGCCTGCTTCGCAGTCCAGCGGGAGCAAGCTCCCTCGCCACAGGTGTTTACCTGAAATATGGGAGTATCAAACCTTCTTGTGTTGCTCGACCCACTTGCCATAGGCATTGATGAACGTCTGCAGGAACGGCCGTACCGAGTCCGACAGGTTGCCCGCCTCGTCAAACGCCGTCCCGGCACCGCTCAGGTAGGCTTCCGGCTGCTGCATGCAGGGAACGTCAAGGAATACCAGCGACTGGCGCAAATGATGGTTGGCACCAAAACCACCGATGGCGCCCGGCGAAGCACTGATCACCGCGCCCGGCTTGCCACTCAGGCAACTCTGGCCGTAGGGACGCGAGCCGACGTCGATGGCATTTTTCAGCGGCGCCGGTACCGAGCGGTTGTACTCAGGCGTAACGAACAACAAGGCGTCGGCCGCGCCCACCTGCTGGCGGAAAGTGCTGTAGGCTGGCGGAGGGGAAACATCGATGTCTTCGTTGTAGAGCGGCAACTCGCCGATCTCGACGATGTTCAGTTTGAGATTGGCTGGCGCCAGGTCAGCCAGTGCCAGCGCGACCTTGCGGTTGATCGATGCCTTGCGCAGGCTGCCCACCAAAACGGCCACTGTGTAGACATTACTCATGAGAGGCTTCTCGACTGTCGGCTCAAAGGAGCCTGTAGTTATAGATGATCGGGCTGACAATTGGACCAGTGGAGCGACGAAAACCTGTCGGCTGGACTATTTTTTTCATGTAGGAAAACTTACCGCGCTTGACCAGGGTCTACAGAACCGCAAATCGAGTGATTTATTTCCAGAGGTTCTAAGCAATGGCAGCAGTACTTGTCGGACAATTTCATGCGCGGGACGCCGAAGGTCGCGTCTATTCAGTGCATGAGTTTCAGGAATCGACCCCGTCGCCCGACGGAAACGGCAAGGAGCCTGTCACCACCTATAAGTTGGCTATCGGTGATCGAGTCAACAAACTCGAAGACGGCAAATTTATTCTGGTGCAATCTCAAATCGAATTGACGCGCGAACCGGAAACGCCACTGCAGGCTCAAACACCCACTGAAACGCAAATAGCTTCATAACCGGCAGTTATGAGCAGAAGTCATGCCCGGACTTGGGTTAGGATTCAGCCACTCAATGGCTCACCCGCCGAACATGGACTTCTTGCATGCGTTTACGCCACATCGAAGTGATCCAGGCGCTGCTGCAGACCGGTCACCTCGGCACGGCGGCCGAATGGCTGCAACTGCCGGTGGTGGAGGTCGAGGCAATCCTGCGCGATGCCGAGGCCCAATTGGGCTTCATGCTCTTTGCCAGCGTGCGTGGGCGCCTGCAGGCCACCCGGGAAACCCTTGAACTGCGCGACGGCATCACGCGGCTGTACGACACCCTCGAACCGGTACAGCGCCTGGCCAGCAGCCTGAAACACTATCAGGCGCCACCCTTGCGCATTATCTGCACCCCGCCGCTGGCCCAGCAGTTGTTGCCCCAGAGCATCGCCGCCTTGCGTCGCCGCCATCCGGATGCGCCCTGCACCCTGCTCAGCCAACCGACCCGCGACATCGTCCACAGCCTGCTGTTGCGTGAAAGCGACCTGGGCCTGAGCTTGCACGACCCCGAACACCCCGACATCCATTGCCAGATGATCGCCCAGGGCAAACTGCAATTGCTGGCACCTCACGGCTGGCTGCAACCACGACAGAAATACATTTCGCTCCAGGACCTGGCAGGCCAGCCGTTGGTAGGCCTGGATGGCCATGACCCGCTGAGCCCGGCGTTCGAGCATAAACTGGCGGCGCTGCGGCCGGCGCCGATGATCCAGATCCGCGTCCAGACCCATCAGATGATGCGCGCGATGGTCGAGGCCGGCGAAGGCCTTGCCATCGTCGACCCGTTCACTGCCTCGGGTGCCAAGGGCAGTGGCCTGGACGTCTGCCCGCTATCGCCGGCCATTGCGATTGGTCTCTATGCCCTGAGCCTGAACGGCACGCCGCCCTCGCCCGCCGTCCAATCGCTGCTGGAACGGGTTACGGAACAAGCCGAGGCGTTGCTGAGCCACTGATCGACATGCCCAGCGGATCGTCGAACAGCCGGTACCAGAACAACGCCACTTCGGCGGTATGCCGGTCAATGCCGCGATAGCGCAAGTGATCGATACCGCCGAGCACGTAGCCGCAACGCTCATAGAGCCGGCACGCACCCAGATTGTTGTTCTGGGTCTCGAGCATGATGCCCGGCAGTTTTTTCTTGCGGCTCCAGAACTGGGCGACATCGAGCAATGCCTTGGCCACCCCGTGGCGACGGGCCGGGGCATGCACCGCCAACTCGTCGATGTGGGCGTAGCCGTTCCAGTTGGTACTGACCACCAGATGCCCCACGGGCTGGTCGTCGAGATAAGCCATGAAAATCTCGCTGTCCGGGGCATTGCGGAAGCTGCTGAATTCCTCGGGATCGATGCCATAGCACTTGCGATAGGGAACAATGGGCGTCACCGGCCATTGGCTGACGGGCCGACCGATCTGCGCCGTCGCGTAGTCGCTGACTTCGAAGCTGAAGTCACTGCCCCAGATATAAGCGGCAAAGCCGTCATCGACGACGCGCACCGACAACCCGGGGTGTTTGGGATTCATGACCGGTTGCATACTGGGGAAGGTCCTCATTCCTTGAGACAACCAACGGCGTGGTGCCATCCATTGCCCTTGCCTTTCAAATCTTCACACATCAAGCGGGATCCGTAGCCTGCCCGTTACCTCAGGGTAGAAGGTCGTGGCGATTGTGGCGAGAAATGAACGATGGATAACCTTGTGGGAGCGAGCTTGCTCGCGATGACGGCGGCACATTCAGCATTGACGCAGGCTGAACTACCCTCATCGTCGGAACGCCGCCCGGAGCAAGCTGGCTCCCACAGGAAGGGTTTCATCAGTGCGAGGCGGCCTGCGACTCGGCCAACTGCGTCCACAATGCCGGAGCGCCTGCAGACTTGGCGATGGCTTCCAGACGCGCGGCATGTTCGGCCAGGTCGTTTTCGCTGGCGCGGATAATCCGCGAGGGCTGGCGGTCAGCGGGCAAACGCCGGATTTCCGTGGCCTGGTTGCCAGAGCCTTCACCGGTACCGTTGCCGTCCGAGGCGTTACCGGCCAGGGACAGGCTGGTCTGGCCGCCGGTCATGGTCAGGTAGACGTCGGCCAGGATCTCGGAGTCGAGCAAGGCGCCGTGCAGTTCACGACCGGAGTTGTCGACGCCATAGCGCTTGCACAAGGCGTCGAGGCTGTTGCGCTGCCCAGGGTGACGTTCCCGGGCCATCATCAGGGTATCGAGGATGGTGCAATGCTGGGTAATGTCAGCCCGGTCGCGCTGGCCCATCAGGGCGAATTCGTTGTTGATGAACCCGACGTCGAACGCCGCGTTGTGGATGATCAACTGCGCGCCCTGGATGAATTCGAAGAACTCATCGGCCACTTCGGCGAAACGCGGCTTGCCCACCAGGAATTCGTTGGTGATGCCGTGCACGCCGATGGCGCCTTCGTCACTTTCGCGATCCGGTTGCAGGTAAACGTGGAAATGGCGACCGGTCAGGCGCCGGCCGATCAACTCGACACAACCGATTTCAATAATCCGGTGACCATCGGTCACCGGCATGCCGGTGGTTTCGGTATCCAGTACTACAGATCTGTTGGCCATCAGTGTTCAGCTCTCAGCGGGCAGTCTTGCAAAAGCGCGGATGTTAACACGCTCTTGTCGCAAGGGGATTTACCTGGGACCCAGGCTCTTGGAAGCAAGTGATGAACGAGAGCAAACACTGTGGGAGCAAAGCTTGCTCGCGATGAAGATCATGCGGTCTTTCAGGAAAACCAGGGCGCCTGTATCGCGAGCAAGCTTTGCTCCCACACAAGCGCCCTCGCCACAGGGACGCATCCGAGAATCAAGCCTGCTTGTAGCCCCGCACCTCATCGACCCCACGATTGGCCAACTGGTCGGCCCGTTCGTTGCCGTGGTGGCCGATGTGGCCGCGCACCCATTTCCAGGTGACGTTGTGGCGGTTGACCTGTTCATCCAGCAGCTTCCAGAGGTCGGCGTTTTTTACCGGCTCCTTCGCCGCCGTCTTCCAGCCGCGCTTCTTCCAGTTCGCCATCCACTCGTTGATGCCTTTCATCACGTACTGCGAGTCGGTCACCAACAACACATCGCAGGACCGCTTGAGCTCTTCCAGGCCTCGGATGGCGCCCATCAGCTCCATGCGATTGTTGGTGGTATTGGCTTCGCCGCCCCAAAGTTCCTTCTCCACGCCCTTGCACACCAGCAACGCGCCCCAGCCGCCTGGACCGGGGTTGCCCTTGCAGGCGCCATCAGTGAAGAGTTCTACGCTATCGCTCATGCCAATCTATCCAGAAAAAATGCAAAGGCCCGCCGATCGGGCCCGACAACACCCGCAGCCCAATGCTGGCAAGAACCATCGAAAAAGGTTATGGCTCGATGTGGCGACGATTGACCTTGGCCATTGGCAAGGGAATCAACTTGCCCATCGGCTCGCGTCGCACCTGGCGCACCGGGCGCAGCCCGACCGCGATCTTGCGTGCCACCAACAGGTAGAAACCGCCACCGGACAGCTGCCAGTCACCGGCCTTGCGCTCCCAGCCAGCCAGGCGCGCCTGCCACTTGGGCGACGCAAGCGGCGGACGATAGCACCCGAAGCGGCGTTTCTCCAGCGCAAAGCCCAGCAGGTTCAGCCAGTCGCCGACCCTCGACGCCGAGATGCAGCGGGCCTGGCGCAAGGCGTCGTGGGCAAACACATGACGCAAGCCCCAGGCGCTCCAGGGGTTGATGCCGATGATCAACAGGTGCCCACCGGGGCGCACGCTGCTGGCGGCTTCACGCAACAGACCGTGGGGCGACAGGCAGAAATCCAGGCCGTGCTGCATGACCACCACGTCGGCGGCATGTTCGCTCAATGGCCAGGCCTGCTCCTCGCAGACGATTTCCACCCCGGGCAACGGCGCCCCCAGGCGCACGTTGCGCTGGACTTGCGGCGCCGACGGCGGCGTTTGCGCCGAAGGGCCGTAGTGCACCAGATAGCCGCCGAAGAACCGGCCCAACTCGTCTTCGAGCATGCGCCGTTCTTCTTCCAGCAAAAATTGCCCGACAGGGCCGGACAGCCATTCACGGGCGGCGCTGATCAACGCCAGCCAGTCAGGATCAGCCTGAGCGAACGCTTCATCGGTCATTGCATTCTCCAACGCGTCAGGAAGTTCTAAGATGCGCCTTTGTTTTCCGCTTGGCGAATTCCACGATGATACAGATCAGTGCCCTGCCCGCATTCACCGATAACTACATCTGGTTGTTACAGGACCACGCCACCCAGCGCTGCGCCGTGGTCGACCCAGGTGACGCCGCTCCGGTGCAGGCCTGGCTCGAGGCCCATCCGGGCTGGGTCCTGAGCGACATCCTGATCACCCACCATCACCATGATCATGTCGGCGGCGTCCAGGCGCTGAAGAATGCGACGAACGCCACCGTTTACGGCCCGGCCAGCGAAAACATCCCGGCGCGCGACCAGGCCCTGCATGACAACGACAAGGTCAGCGTGCTCGGCTGGGACTTCGATGTCTACGCCGTGCCCGGCCATACCCTGGGGCACATTGCCTACTACCACCATGGCCTGCTGTTCTGTGGCGACACCCTGTTCGCCGCCGGTTGCGGCCGGCTCTTCGAAGGCACGCCTGCGCAAATGCACCATTCGCTCAGTCGCCTCGCCGCCCTGCCTGAAGATACGCTGGTCTACTGCACCCATGAATATACCCTCGGCAACCTGAAGTTCGCGGCCGCCGTGGAGCCCGGCAATCCGGACGTCGCCGCCCGCCTGGAAAAAGTCGGCCGGCAACGCAGCGAAGGCATCATGACGCTGCCCTCGACCCTGGCCCTGGAAAAACTCACCAATCCGTTCCTGCGCACGACTGAAACATCCGTTAAACAAAAAGCAGACGAACGGAACGGCCAGCGAAACCAGACGCCGAGTGAGGTTTTTGCGGCCTTGAGGGCTTGGAAAGATACGTTCTAAGGCAGCTATCGATTGATACAAAAATTCTGAAAGGTTGACCTGTTGGGGTGCGCTTCCTAGAATCGGCCGACATTTTTGCCCGGAACTTACTTCCAGCCAATGTCGTCATCTATACGCAGGTCCGTCCAGTCAGACACATTGACCCGCTTGGCTCAAGCCATCGCGGTGGCTGTGTCCGCCACATTGGCGGGCTGCCAGAGCACGAGCCAGCTGCCGCAGACCGACGCGGCGCACACACCGAATATCGCCGCTCGCGCCAAACAGAAGCCGGTATGGCTCACTGAGAAACCCAGCCCTCAAGTACCCCAGGACGTCTGGGAGCGCATGCGCCAGGGCTTCCAGCTGCAGGAAACGGCCGGCGTCAACCCGCGTATCGAGCAACAGCGCCTGTGGTTCGCCAGCAACCCTTCCGTCATGGAAAGCGCCGGTGAGCGCGGCAGCCTGTACATCCACTACATCGTCGAACGCCTCGAAGAGCGCAACATGCCGCTGGAGCTGGCGTTGCTGCCGGTTATCGAGAGTGCCTACAACCCCATGGCCTATTCCCGGGCCAACGCAGTGGGCCTGTGGCAGTTCATCCCGTCCACGGGGCGTTACTTCAACCTGCGCCAGACCCGCTTCTATGATGGGCGTCGCGACATCACCGCCTCCACCACGGCCGCCCTGGACTACCTGACGCGCCTGCACGACATGTTCAACGGCGACTGGTTGCTGGCGCTGGCGGCCTACAACGCCGGCGAGGGTACGGTCAGCCGCGCCATCGAGCGCAACGAGAAGCTTGGCCTGCCCACCGACTACTGGAACCTGCCGCTGCCCAGCGAGACCCAGGCCTATGTGCCGAAGTTGCTGGCGCTGTCCCAGGTGGTGCTCTCGCCCGATGCCTATGGCGTGAACCTCAACCCGATCGCCAACGAACCCTATTTCCAGGTCGTCGAGATCAACCAGCGCATGGACCTGTCCAAGGTCGCGGCGGTGGCCAACATCGACGAAGACGAGCTGTTCCAGCTCAACCCGGCCTTCAAGCAACGCACCACCATCGACGGCCCCCAGCACCTGCTGGTGCCCACGTCCAAGGCCCAGTTGCTGACCGCCAGCCTGTCGACCATGCGTCCTGAAGAGTTGATCAGCCAGCGCTCGCTCAAGCCGGTTTTTGAATCGGCCGACGACAGCGACGACGTGGAAGGCGCCTCGCGCACCTACCGTGTCAAGCGCGGCGAAAACCTCGCCCAGATCGCCAAGGCCAACAACGTCCAGACCAAAGACCTGCAACGCTGGAACAAACTCAGCGGCAACAAGCTCAAGGTCGGCCAGACCCTGGTGATGCAAGACGCCAAGGCCAGCAAGACCACTGGCAAGCGCATCAGCACCGTGGTGGCCGCCAACAGCAAGGACCAGAAGAAGCAGACCCAATACAAGGTCAAGCAAGGTGATTCGCTGTACGTCGTCGCCAAGCGCTTCAACGTGGAAATGCAGCACCTCAAGCGCTGGAACCCGCGGATGGGCAAGGCGCTCAAGCCTGGGCAGATGCTGACGGTCTATTCCCCGCACTGAGATGACCGGGGAGCTTTGTGTGGTGAGGGACTCATCTGTGGGAGCAAGGCTTGCCCGCGATGGCCGCACCGCGGTTTAACAGTTGAACCGCGATATCGTTCATCGCGGGCAAGCCTTGCTCCCACAGGTATCCGCTTAGCTGACTGGCACCCCCTCTAAACCCCACCTTTTTCCTGCCGATACAAGCTGTTACTGTACAGGCCATAAAAGCCCAAGCCGCCTGGATCGGATCTCAGACTTGATACGTCCCCTCCTCTTGCTCCTGATCAGCCTGGCCTTGAGCTCTCCCGCCAGCGCAGCCATAAGCGAAAGCCATGGCTATGCGCAGTTCGGCACGCTCAAGTACCCGGCCAGATTCACCCACTTCGACTGGGTCAACCCGCAAGCGCCCAAGGGTGGTGTCTTGCGAGTCATGGCATTCGGCACCTTCGATACGCTCAACCCCTACACGTTCAAGGGCAGCAGCCCGGTTTCCACGCCCAATTTCCTGCAATACGGCATCAATGAGCTGAACGAACCACTGATGGTCGGCACAGGCCAGTACGCACCGTCCGGTGATGAACCGACATCGAGCTATGGCCTGATCGCCCAGTCGGTGGAATACAGCGAAGACCGCAGCTGGGTGGTGTTCAACCTGCGCCCCGAAGCGCGCTTTCATGATGGCGTGCCTATCACCGCCTATGACGTGGCGTTCTCCTACAGGACGCTGCTCAAGGAAGGCCATCCGCAATACCGCACCAACCTGCAGGAGGTGCTGCGGGTCGACATTCTCAATCCGCTGAGAATCCGCTTTGTCTTCAAGCGCGCGGGCAATCCGCTGCTGATCCTGCGCCTGGGGGAACTGCCGGTGTTGCCCCAGCATTACTGGAAAGACCGCGATTTCAAGGCGACGACCTTCGAACCGCCCCTGGGCAGCGGGCCGTATCGCATCACCAAAGTGCAACCAGGCCGCCAGCTGGTGTTCGAACGGGTCAAGGATTACTGGGGCAAGGACCTGCCGGTCAATCGCGGCAAGTACAACTACGACCGCATGGACGTGGAGTTCTATCGTGACAGCGAAGTTGCCTTCGAAGCCTTCAAGGCTGGCGAGTTCGATATCTACATCGAACACCAGGCCAAGAACTGGGCCAATGGCTATGACTTTCCGGCGATCAAGCGTGGCGACATAATCAAGGCACAGATTCCCCACCAGATCCCGACCCAGACCCAAGGCCTGTTCATGAACACCCGGCGCGGCACGTTTGCCGAGGTCAAGGTACGTGAAGCCCTGGGGCTGATGTTCGATTTCGAGTGGACCAACCGCACCCTGTTCAGTGGCGCCTACAAGCGCACCCTCAGTTATTACCCCAACAGCGAGTTTTCCGCCACCGGCCTGCCGGTGGGCCATGAATGGCTGCTGCTCAAGCCGTACCGGGAACAATTGCCGCCCAAACTGCTCACCGACCCCTTCAGCTTGCCCAAGACCGACGGTCGCGGCATTCCCCGGGAAACCCTGCGCAAAGCCTTGGGGTTATTGAAGGAAGCCGGTTGGAGCCTCAACGGCCAACGCCTGCTGAACGCCGACAGCCAGCCCCTGAGCTTCGAAATCCTGCTGGTGAACCCGAACCTGGAGCGCATCCTGCAACCCTACGTCGAGAACCTCGCCAGCATCGGCATCCAGGCCCGGCTGCGCACGGTGGACCGTGCCCAGTACAAGCAGCGCCTGGACCAGTTCGACTTCGACATGATCCTGCTGACCTTGAACCAGACCCTCAGCCCGGGCCTCGAGCAATGGCAGTACTTCCACTCCAGCCAGGTCGGGGTCAAGGGCAGCAAGAACTACTCCGGAATCGCCAACCCAGTGGTCGACCATCTGCTGGAAAAGCTGCTCGCCGCCCAGACCCGCGACGAACAGGTCGCCGCCGGCAAGGCCCTGGATCGCGTGCTGCTGTGGCAGCACTACTGCATTCCCAACTGGTATCTCAATTATCATCGCCTGGCGTACCGCAACCGGTTCGCCTTCATCACCACGCCGCCCTACACCCTGGGCCTGAGCGCATGGTGGCTGAAATCTTCGGAGAAAGATCAATGAAGCCTTTACGCGCCCTGCTCCTGCAGGCCAGCAGCCTGTTATTCGCCGGGCTGGCCTGTGCCGCGCCGCAGCATGCCGTGACCTTGTACAACGAGCCGCCGAAGTACCCGGCCAACTTCAAGCATTTCGACTACGTCAACCCGGACGCGCCCAAAGGCGGAATCTTCCGCCAGGGCGGTTTTGGGGGCTTCGACAGCCTCAACCCGTTCATCAGCAAAGGCGTGCCGGCCGATGACATCGGCCTGATCTACGACACCCTGGCCAAACAGGGCCTGGACGAACCGTTCACCGAATATGGCCTGATCGCCGAAAAAATCGAGAAAGCCCCGGACAATGGCTGGGTGCGTTTCTACCTGCGTCCCGAAGCCCGCTTCAACGACGGTCACCCGGTACGCGCAGAGGATGTGGTCTTCAGCTTCCAGACCCTGACCAAGGACGGCGCGCCGATGTTTCGCGGCTATTACAACGACGTCGCCGACGTCATCGCCGAAGACCCGCTCAAGGTTTTGTTCAAGTTCAAGCACACCAATAATCGTGAACTGCCGTTGATCCTCGGCCAACTGCCAGTATTGCCAAAACACTGGTGGGCCGAGCGCGACTTCAGCAAGGGCAACCTGGAGATCCCGCTGGGCAGCGGCCCCTACAAAGTCGCTGAAGTGAAGGCCGGACGTTCGATCCGCTATGAGCGGGTGAAGGACTACTGGGGCAAGGACCTGCCGGTCAATCGCGGCTTCTATAATTTCGACGTACTGGCTACCGACTACTACCGCGACAACACCGTCGCGGTCGAAGCCTTGAAAGCCGGGCAGTTCGATTTCTGGCTGGAAATGACCGCCAAGAACTGGGCCAACGCCTACAACATCCCGGCCGTGACCGAAGGCCGGTTGATCAAGGAACAGATCCCCAACGGCAACCCCACCGGCATGCAAGGCTTTGTCTACAACCTGCGCCGGCCGATCTTCCAGGACGTACGGGTGCGCAAGGCCTTGAGCCTGCTGCTGGACTTCGAGTGGACCAACAAGCAGCTGTTCAACGGTGCCTACGCCCGCACCCGCAGCTATTTCGAGAATTCGGAAATGGCCGCCACCGGCCTGCCCGGCGAAGACGAGTTGAAGATCCTCGAGCCCCTGCGCGGCAAGATTCCCGAACAGGTCTTCACCGACGCCTTCCAGCCGTCGATGTGCGACGGCAGCGGCATGATCCGCGACCAGCAGCGCAAGGCCTACCAATTGCTGCAAGAGGCCGGCTGGCGCATCGTCGACGACAAGATGGTCGACGCCCAGGGCAAACCGGTGGTGCTGGAGTTCCTGCTGGCCCAGACCGAGTTCGAGCGGATACTGCTGCCGTTCAAACGTAACCTGAGCGACCTGGGCATCGAGCTGATCATCCGTCGGGTCGACGTCTCCCAATTCGTCAACCGCGTACGCTCCCGGGACTTTGACCTGGTGGTGGGCAGCTTCCCGCAATCCAGCTCACCGGGTAATGAACAGCGCGAGTTCTGGATGTCGGCCGCCGCCGACAAACCCGGTAGCCGCAACACCATGGGCCTCAAGGACCCGGCCGTGGACCAGTTGGTGGAACAGCTGATCAACGCCGATTCGCGCAAGAGCCTGGTGGCCCATGCCCGGGCGCTGGACCGGGTTTTGCAATGGGGCTACTACGTGATTCCCAACTGGCACATCAAGACCTGGCGCGTGGCCTACTGGAACCACATCGGCCATCCGAAAATCACGCCGACCTATGACATCGGCACCACCACCTGGTGGGTCAAGCCAGAGGTCAAGCCGGCCGATGAAGTAGAGAAGCAGGTCATCGAGCAGCAAATCGCCGCCCCTGCGAGCGTGGAGTAACGAAATGCTGGCTTATATTTTTCGGCGACTGCTGCTGATCATCCCGACCCTGTTCGGCATTCTGCTGATCAACTTCGTCATCATCCAGGCCGCACCCGGCGGGCCGGTGGAACAGATGATCGCCAAGCTCGAGGGTTTCGAGGGCGCCACCAGCCGCATTGCCGGCGGCGGTGCCGAAGTGTCCGTGGCAGGCTCCTCCTACCGCGGCGCGCAGGGCCTGGACCCGGGGCTGGTCAAGGAAATCGAGCGTATGTACGGCTTCGACAAGTCGGCGTCCGAACGCCTGTGGATCATGATCAAGAACTACGCCCACCTGGACTTCGGCGACAGTTTCTTCCGCGACGCCAAGGTTATCGACCTGATCAAGGAAAAGATGCCGGTGTCCATCTCCCTCGGGTTGTGGAGCACGCTGATCATGTACCTGGTGTCGATCCCGCTGGGGATCGCCAAGGCCACGCGGCACGGCAGCCATTTCGACGTCTGGACCAGCTCGGCCATCATCGTCGGCTACGCGATCCCGTCATTCCTGTTCGCCATCCTGCTGATCGTGGTGTTTGCCGGCGGCAGCTATTTCGACTGGTTCCCCTTGCGTGGGCTGACCTCCAACAACTTCGACGAATTGAGCATGGGCGGCAAGATCCTCGATTACTTCTGGCACCTGGCCTTGCCCGTGACCGCCCTGGTGATCGGCAACTTCGCCACCATGACCCTGCTGACCAAGAACAGCTTCCTCGACGAAATCAACAAGCAATACGTGGTCACCGCCAAGGCCAAGGGCCTGACCCGCCATCGGGTGCTCTACGGCCATGTATTCCGCAACGCCATGCTGCTGGTGATCGCCGGTTTCCCTTCGGCCTTCATCGGGATTTTCTTTACCGGCTCCCTGCTGGTGGAAGTGATCTTCTCCCTCGACGGCCTGGGCCTGATGAGTTTCGAAGCGGCGATCAACCGCGACTATCCGGTGGTGTTCGGCACCCTGTTCATCTTCACCTTGCTGGGGCTGGTGGTGAAGCTGATCGGCGATTTGACCTACACCTTTGTCGATCCGCGCATCGACTTCGAAAGCCGGGAGCATTGAGATGAACCTGTCCCCTCTCAATCGCCGTCGCTTCGAGTTGTTCAAGGCCAACAAGCGAGGCTGGTGGTCGCTGTGGCTGTTCCTGATCCTGTTCGGGCTGAGCCTGGGAGCCGAGTTGATCGCCAACGACAAGCCGCTGGTGGTGCATTACGACGACGGCTGGTACTTCCCGGCCCTCAAGCGCTACCCGGAAACCACGTTCGGCGGCGAGTTCCCGCTGGAAGCCAACTACAAGAGCCCCTACATCCGCGAACTGCTGGCGGCCAAGGACGCCTGGGTGCTGTGGGCACCGATTCCGTTCAGCTACCAGAGCATCAACTACGACCTGAAGGTCCCGGCCCCGGCGCCGCCCTCTTCGGTGAACTGGCTGGGCACTGACGACCAGGGTCGCGATGTCCTGGCCCGGGTCATCTATGGCTTCCGCATCTCGGTACTGTTTGCCCTGACGCTGACCGTGCTCAGCTCGATCATCGGCGTGATCGCCGGCGCCCTGCAGGGCTTCTATGGCGGCTGGGTGGACCTGGCTGGCCAACGTTTCCTGGAAATCTGGTCCGGGTTGCCGGTGCTGTACCTGCTGATCATCCTGGCCAGTTTCGTCCAGCCCAATTTCTGGTGGCTGCTGGGCATCATGTTGCTGTTTTCCTGGATGAGCCTGGTGGATGTGGTCCGTGCCGAATTCCTGCGCGGGCGCAACCTGGAATACGTGCGCGCCGCCCGGGCGCTGGGCATGCAGAACGGCGCGATCATGTTCCGCCACATCCTGCCCAACGCCATGGTCTCGACCATGACCTTCATGCCGTTCATCCTCACCGGCGCCATCGGCACCCTCACCGCCCTGGATTTCCTCGGCTTCGGCCTGCCGCCCGGCGCGCCGTCCCTGGGTGAGCTGGTGGCCCAGGGCAAATCCAACCTCCAGGCGCCATGGTTGGGCATCAGCGCGTTCGCCGTGCTGGCCCTGATGTTGAGCCTGTTGGTGTTCATCGGCGAGTCCGCTCGCGATGCCTTCGATCCGAGGAAGTGAAATGAACCAGGACAACCTGATCGAAGTGCGTGACCTGGCAGTAGAGTTCATTGTCGGCGAACGCCGCCAGCGCGTGGTCGAGGGGGTCAGCTTCGATATCAAGCGCGGCGAAACCCTGGCCCTGGTGGGTGAAAGCGGCTCGGGCAAATCGGTCACCGCCCATTCGATCCTGCGGTTGCTGCCCTACCCGCTGGCCCATCACCCCACCGGGACCATCCAGTACGCCGGCCAGAATTTGCTGGATTTGAAGGAAAAAACCATCCGTCATATCCGCGGCAACCGGATCGCGATGATCTTCCAGGAACCGATGACGTCCCTCAACCCGCTGCACTCCATTGAAAAACAGATCAATGAAGTGCTCGGCATCCATAAGGGCCTGAGCGGCAAGGTCGCGACCCGCAGGACCCTTGAGTTGCTGGAGCTGGTCGGCATTCCCGAGCCCCACAAGCGCCTCAAGGCCCTGCCCCACGAGCTGTCCGGCGGCCAGCGCCAGCGGGTGATGATCGCCATGGCCTTGGCCAACGAGCCGGAACTGCTGATCGCCGACGAGCCGACCACCGCGCTGGACGTCACCGTCCAGCTGAAAATCCTCCAATTGCTCAAGGAATTGCAGGCACGATTGGGCATGTCGCTGCTGCTGATCAGCCACGATTTGAACCTGGTGCGAAGAATTGCGCATCGCGTATGTGTCATGCAGCGCGGTTGCATCGTCGAACAGGCATCGTGCGAAGAGTTGTTCCGCGCACCGCAGCATCCGTACACTCGGGAACTGCTGGGCGCCGAGCCCAGCGGCACCCCGGCGAGCAACGTCGTCGGCCCGCCGCTGTTGCAGGTCGAGGACCTGAAAGTCTGGTTCCCGATCAAGAAAGGCCTGTTCAAACGCACGGTAGACTACATCAAGGCCGTGGACGGTATCCGCTTCAGCCTGCCCCAGGGCCAGACCCTGGGCATCGTCGGCGAAAGCGGTTCCGGCAAATCCACCCTGGGGCTGGCAATCCTGCGGTTGATCGGCAGCCAGGGCGGGATCCGCTTCGAAGGCAAGCAGCTGGACAGCCTGACGCAGCAACAAGTCCGGCCGCTACGCCGGGAGATGCAAGTGGTGTTTCAGGACCCATTTGGCAGCCTGAGCCCACGGATGTGTGTGAGCCAGATCGTCGGCGAAGGCCTGCGGATCCACAAGATCGGCACCGAAGCCGAACAGGAACAAGCGATAATCGCGGCATTGAAGGAGGTAGGCCTGGACCCGGAAACCCGGAACCGCTACCCCCATGAATTTTCCGGAGGGCAACGGCAGCGTATCGCCATTGCCCGGGCCCTGGTGCTCAAGCCGGCGTTGATTCTGTTGGATGAACCGACGTCGGCCCTGGACCGTACCGTGCAACGCCAAGTGGTGGAGCTGTTGCGGTCGTTGCAAACCAAGTACAACCTGACGTACCTGTTTATCAGCCATGACCTGGCTGTCGTCAAAGCGCTGAGCCACCAGTTGATGGTGGTCAAGCATGGCCAAGTGGTCGAACAAGGTGATGCCCGCAGCATATTCGCCGCGCCGCAGCACCCCTATACACAGCAGTTGCTGGAGGCCGCCTTCCTGGCCCCAACAACTGCCGAATAACCTGAAAGAGGAGCAACACATGGGTTTTCTCGCCGGTAAGCGCGTACTGATCGTCGGTGTCGCCAGCAAGCTGTCCATCGCATCCGGCATCGCCGCCGCCATGCATCGCGAGGGCGCTGAGCTTGCCTTCACTTATCAGAACGACAAGCTCAAGGGTCGTGTCGAAGAGTTCGCACAAGGCTGGGGTTCGAGCCCTGAGCTGTGCTTCCCGTGCGACGTGGCCAGCGATGAAGAAATCGCCAAGGTCTTCGAAGAACTGAGCAAGAAGTGGGACGGCCTGGACTGCATCGTGCACTCCGTGGGCTTCGCCCCGGGCGACCAACTGGACGGCGACTTCACCGAAGCCACCACCCGTGAAGGTTTCCGCATTGCCCACGACATCAGCGCCTACAGCTTCGTGGCCCTGGCCAAGGCCGGTCGCGAAATGATGAAAGGCCGCAACGGCAGCCTGCTGACCCTGTCGTACCTGGGCGCCGAGCGCACCATGCCGAACTACAACGTCATGGGCATGGCCAAGGCCTCCCTGGAAGCCGGCGTCCGTTACCTGGCCGGTTCCCTGGGCCCGGACGGCACCCGCGTCAACTGCGTCTCGGCAGGTCCGATCCGCACCCTCGCTGCTTCCGGCATCAAGAACTTCCGCAAGATGCTGGCCGCCAACGAAGCGCAAACCCCGCTGCGTCGCAACGTCACCATCGAAGAAGTCGGCAACGCCGGCGCCTTCCTGTGCTCGGACCTGGCGTCGGGCATCAGCGGTGAAATCATGTACGTGGACGGCGGCTTCAACACCACCGCCATGGGCAACATCGAAGAGTAATCTTCACGTTGCAGCAAAAACGCCGCTTGCCCTGGAAAGGCCAAGCGGCGTTTTTTTTATGCTCTCACTACAAATCCCTTGTGGGAGCGAGCTTGCTCGCGAAAGCGGTGGGTCTGCTGGCATTGATATTGACTGTGCCTACGCCTTCGCGAGCAAGCTCGCTCCCACATTGGATCTGGGGGTTGGCTTGTACTAGCTGCGTAACGCCTGTTTCTGCGTGTACATCGCCGCATCCGCGTCCGCCAGTAGCGTGTCGATCGACTGATGACGCTGGGGGTCGTACTCGATCTGGCCGACACTGAAACGAATGTCATAGCCACGCTGCAACATCGCATTGCGCTCATCGAGGATTTCCTTGAGCCGCGCCATGATTGCCGCTATCTCGACATGGGAAGAACCGGTGAGCAACGCCACGAATTCGTCGCCGCCGAGGCGGCCGATCACATCACTTTCGCGAAAAGCGATACGCAGCACATCGGCGAAGGTTTTCAGCGCGTTGTCGCCCTCGGCGTGCCCATAACGGTCGTTGATCGGCTTGAAGTCATTGAGATCGAAGAACAGCAGCGTCGCCGGTCGCGACAAACGATCACACACATTCAAGGCATGCTGGGCCAACGTCCTGAAGCCACGTCGATTGGATAACAGCGTGAGCTCGTCCATGCTCGCCATCTGCACCGCGACCATTTCCTGTTCGGCCATGCGGGCCAAGTCGCGCAGCAATTCGCGCTCTTCGTCATTGAGCTTGCGCGGCCGGGTGTCGAGCAGGCACAACGTGCCAAGCTTGCTGCCGTCCTCCAACCCCAGCGGATGTCCCGCATAGAAGCGAATGCCAGGCTTGTCCGTGACCAGTGGGTTGTCGTGGAAGCGTTCGTCCTGTTCCGCGTCGCAGATCTCCAGGATCTGATCCTGCAAAATCGCATGCCCACAGAAGGAAATCTCCCGCGGGGTTTCGCTGGCGTCCAGGCCGGCGCTGGACTTGAACCATTGCCGGTTGGCGTCCACCAGGGACACCAGCGCGATGGGCACGTCAAACAGGCGTCGGGCAAGACGGGTCAGGCGGTCAAACCGCTCTTCGGGTGCGGTATCCAGCAGCTTGAGCGAGTGCAGATTCTTGAGGCGATCGGCTTCGTCGTCCGGTTTGCGTGGCGCAAGCATCGGAAACTCCATTGGCAGGACTTCATGAAGTCTAGCCCAGGACCCCAACCCTTCAAACCGAACGGGCTAAATCCGACGGGCATTTGCCGGTCAGGACTAATACACTGCCACTCAGGTTCAAGACGAGGACGCTGACCGATGAAGCACGCCCCCCATGACGACGCCCCACGCTTCTGGCGCGACGCGGCCCTGCCCTTCATCGAAGCCCGGGCCATCGGCGATGGGCGCAAGGTCTGCTATTCGCGCCATTCCCATGACCACTTTTCCATCGGTGCGATCACCGCTGGGCGCAGCACCTACCTTCACGAACGATCGAAATTCCAGGTGGAAAGTGGCACGGTGGTGCTGATGAACCCGGGCGACGTCCACGCGTGCAACCCGATCGACGATCAGCCGTGGTCCTACGTGATGCTGTACGTCGACACCCAGTGGCTCAGGGACTTGCAGCGCCGTATCGGCTTTGACGAAAGCCTGGATTTCCAGGGCTTCGCCACCACGCACAGCCGCGACGTGGAACTGTTTACCGCGCTGGAAAAACTGTATGGGCAATTGGTAGACGAGCAACTCGACGCTGGCGACAAGCACGCCGCCGCCGAGGCGTTTTTCATTGACCTGCAACAACGGCTCAACCCTGCCGGTCGCCCGGATCGTGGCAGCCATCCGGGCCTGATGCGTGCGGCGCAGTTTATCCACGACCATTGCAGTGAAGCCTTGAAGCTCGAAGACATCTGCACCGCCGCGCAACTGTCGCCGTCCTACCTGAGCCGAGCCTTCAAGCGCCATTACGGGATGACGCCCCACGCCTTCCTGGTCAACCGCCGAATCCAGTTTGCCCGGCGCCAATTGCGCGAAGGCAAGCTGATCGCCGACGTAGCGCTGGACAGCGGGTTTGCCGACCAGGCGCATTTCCAGCGTGCCTTCAAGCAACACCTGGCGGCCACGCCCGGGCAATATCGAGGCTGATACCGCACCACCACATTGTTTGAACCGGGGGCCCTCGCCACAACAGCTCTTCCTTCTCAAAAACCAGGGTTGCCGCCACTTCAGCTCAAGGCAACAGCAGATACACCGCACTGGCCACCAACAACACCGCCATCGTCCGATTGAACAGGCGCATGGTCGCCGGATTACCCAGCCAGGTGCGCAGGAAACTCCCGGCGTAGGCCCAGCAGCCCACCGAGACGTAGCAGATCACCAGGTAGATCGCCGCAAACTGCCACACCAGCCGCGCCTCACCATCGGCCACGAATGCCCCCATTCCGGCCACGCAGGCCAGCCACGCCTTGGGGTTGAGCCATTGCATCAACGCGCCATAGAACATCGAAGGCGCCCGCCCCTCGTCCTCGCCACCCAGGTGCCCGCTGTCCATCGCCAGTTTCCAGGCCATGAACAACAGAAACCCCACGCCGCCCAGTTGCACCACCCGTGTGAGGCCAGGCCAGCGCTGCAACACTTCATGCAACCCCAGCCCCATCAGCACCAGCAGCAAGACGAACCCCAGGGTTGCACCGCCCACATGGCGCAACGTCGCACGAAACCCGTACCGCGCCCCGGAGCTGAGGGCGACGATATTGACCGGGCCAGGTGTAATGGAGGCGACCAGGGCAAACGCCGCCATGGAAAGAATCAAACTCATCGCATACCTTCTTCTTATCTGTGAGGTGGCGATCAAGGTAAATTGCCAATCGCGAGCGGTATTGAACAAAACTGCCCAAGGGGCTACCCATCAGCCCACCACAAAAACAATACTGTGCGGCTTATTCATCCAGGCGTGTTCTATGTCCATTGCGGTAGTGCGGTTTATTGGCTTCATCCTCGGTATTTTCCTGATCACCCTGGCTGCCAGCATGGCAATCCCGCTTGTGACGCTGGTGATGTACGAGCGCAACGATGACCTCTCGGCGTTTTTGTGGTCGAGCCTGATCACCTTCGTCTGCGGCATCGCGCTGGTGGCGCGTGGTCGGCCAGCAAACACCCAGATGCGCCCGCGGGACATGTACCTGCTGACCACCGCCAGTTGGGTCATCGTCTGCAGCTTCGCCGCCCTGCCCATGGTACTGATCCACCACATCAGCTACACCGATGCCTTTTTCGAGACCATGTCGGGCATCACCACCACCGGCTCGACCATCCTGACCGGCCTGGACACTGCCTCCCCCGGCCTGTTGATCTGGCGCTCGATGTTGCACTGGCTTGGCGGGATCGGCTTCATTGGCATGGCAGTGGCGATCCTGCCATTGCTGCGGGTCGGCGGCATGCGGCTGTTCCAGACCGAGTCGTCGGACTGGTCAGAGAAAGTCACGCCGCGCTCCCATGTCGCGGCGAACTACATCCTGTGGATCTATGTCGGCTTGACCGCTCTCGCCACCCTGGCCTTGTGGCTGGCCGGCATGACGCCCTTCGAAGCGATCAACCACGCGATGTCGTTGATTTCCACGGGTGGCTTTTCCACATCGGATGCTTCCCTGGGGCATTGGCCCCAACCGGCCATTCACTGGGTGTCGGTGGTCGTCATGATGGCAGGCGCGCTGCCCTTCACCTTGTACGTCGCCACCTTGCGCGGCCATAAACGCGCGCTGCTCAAGGACCAGCAAGTCAGGGGATTCGTCGGTTTCCTGGTCATCACCTGGCTCATCGTGGGGACCTGGCTGAGCCTGAACAGCGACTACAGCTGGTGGGATTCGGTCCGTATCGTGGCCGTCAACGTGACGTCGGTGGTCACCACCACGGGCGTGGCGCTGGGCGACTACACCCTATGGGGCAGCTTTGCCTTGCTGCTGTTCTTCTATTTGACGTTCGTTGGCGGTTGCTCGGGATCGACGGCCGGTGGGCTGAAGATCTTCCGCTTCCAGGTAGCCGGCGAGTTGCTGATGGGCAGCCTGAAACAACTGATCCATCCCCGGGCGGTGATCCAGAAAAAATACAACAATCACCCCATCGACGAAGAGATCGTCCGCTCGCTGCTGACCTTTTCGTTCTTCTTCACCATCACCATTGGCGCTATCGCGCTGGGGCTGGCGCTGATCGGCCTGGACTGGACCACCGCCCTGACCGGCGCGGCCACCGCCGTGTGCAACGTGGGCCCCGGGCTGGGCACGATCATCGGGCCAGCCGGCAACTTCTCGACCTTGCCGGATGCGGCGAAGTGGCTGCTGACCATAGGCATGCTGCTGGGTCGGCTGGAAATCCTGACGGTGCTGGTGTTGTTCACACCCGTGTTCTGGAAGTATTGAACGCGTCGGGTCAGGCAAGACAGACAAACAAAAAAGCCGCGACGCCATGCACAGGCGCCGCGGCTTTTTCAAGCGATCAGCGGTCGTTCTTGATCGAAGAGCTGGTCGCGTTGGTCAGGCCCTTGGTGTTGTGGGTACCTGGTGTAGCGGTGGAAATCGCCGATGCCTTGGTCAGGCCACGGGTATCACGGTCCTTGGCGATGCTCGAGGTCAGCGAAGCCTTGCTGGTGCGGTCGGTGCGAGTGGTACCCGTGTGCTTGCCGCTCAGGCCATGATCGCGGGTGCGAGTACCGGTGTGGTCGCTGGCCAATCCTTTGCCAAGGCCGCTGGAATCACCAGACTTGTCATGGCCCTGCCCACCACCGGTGCCGCCACCAATGCCACCACCGTGGCCACCGCCATTGCCACCACCATTACCGCCGCCGTTTCCTCCACCATTGCCACCACCACCTCCATTGCCACCGCCTGCGGCATAGCTCGAACCGATAGGCGACAACTCAGCAGGCAGCAAAGCCGAGGCACCGAACGCCAAG
The DNA here is from genome assembly GCF_052114545.1 of Pseudomonas sp. KB_12. Taxonomy (NCBI): domain Bacteria; kingdom Pseudomonadati; phylum Pseudomonadota; class Gammaproteobacteria; order Pseudomonadales; family Pseudomonadaceae; genus Pseudomonas; species Pseudomonas sp. KB_12. Next base: position 105,999 of record NZ_JBFREY010000022.1, read on the forward strand.
GCGCAGACAGCAACGGCGATGAGAGATTTCTTATGCTTGGACATGATGTCTCCGAAAGACAAAAACAACGGTTGAACCTTTAAGACTCGCAGGTTCAATTTTTGTTCGTGACCGTCCGACCAAGTGAACGGAAATTCACTGTCGATTTTTCGGTGGAGTCGTTCCGGGCACGGTTCTATGCTCTGCCCCATGAACCGACAAGACTCGCTGCTCCCGCCCCACGCCGAGATGGTCCGCGCCATGCTCGAACGAGACACCGCCTACGAGGGGGTGTTCTTCACTGCGGTCAAGACCACCGGCATTTTCTGTCGCCCCGGTTGCACCGCGCGCAAGCCGAAACCGGAGAACGTGGAGTTCTTCGCCCATGCCGACGAAGCCATGTCCGCCGGTTACCGGGCCTGCCTGCGCTGCAAGCCCCTGGACGCCGCCGCCATCGCGCCAGACTGGATCCAGGCCCTGCTCAAAGCCGTGGACGCCGAACCCGACCTGCGCTGGACCGATGCCCTGCTGCTGGAACAAGGTATCGAGCCGCTGAAATTGCGCCGCTGGTTCAAGCAACATTTCGGCATGACCTTTCACGCCTATCTGCGCACCCGCCGCCTGGGCATTGCCTTGGGCGGCATCAAGGACGGCAGCTCCATCGACAATGCCGCATTCGACTCCGGTTATGAGTCATTGAGCGGTTTTCGTGACGCCTTCGTGAAATCCTTCCACATCACACCGGGGCGCGCGGCCCTCAGCGAACCTTTGCTGTTCACCCGCCTGACCACACCGTTGGGGCCCATGCTGGCCATGGCCGAACGACGAGGCCTGGTGCTGCTGGAGTTCCTCGACCGTCCGGCCCTGACCAAGGAGCTGGAAGAGCTGCAGCAACGCTACGGCTACACGGTTGCGCCCGGGCACAACGCTCATTTACAACAGATCGAAACCGAACTGGCCGACTATTTCGCCGGCAAGCTCACGACATTCAACGTCCCGCTGCACATGCCCGGCAGCGCCTTCGCCGTACGGGTCTGGGCTGAACTGCAAAAGATTCCCTACGGCGAAACCCGCAGCTACGGCGGCATCGCCACGGCGCTGGGCAGCCCTGGCGCCAGCCGCGCCGTAGGCCTGGCCAACGGGCAGAATCGCTTGGCCATCGTCATTCCCTGCCACCGAGTGATCGGTGCAGATGGCTCGTTGACCGGCTATGGTGGCGGCCAGCCGCGCAAGGCATTTCTGCTACGGCTGGAGAAAGCCGCGGTGCAGGTTTCGCTGCCCCTGGCGTTTTGAGCGCCCCGGAGAACAAATACCCGATGCCTGTGCCCTACCACGACGCCAGCGCCTTGCTGGCAAGCCTCGACGAAGACTGGCGACGTCACGTCGAGGTGACCGGCCCGTGCCTGTTGCAACCCAAGCCGGCCCGCGATCCCTATGAAGCCTTGGTGCGGGCGATTGCCTACCAGCAACTGCACGCCAAGGCAGGCGATGCAATCCTCGGTCGGCTGCTGGCGCTGTTCCCGCCGCAAACCTTCCCCAATCCCGGGCAGATCCTGGCGACAGACGTTGCGCAGTTGCGCGGCTGTGGGTTTTCCGCCAGCAAGGTCGCGACGATCCAGGGCATCGCCCAAGCGGCCCTGGACGGAGTGGTGCCGGATTACGCCACGGCGCGGGCGATGGAGGATGAAACGTTGATCGAACGCCTGGTCAGCCTGCGTGGCGTCGGGCGTTGGACCGTGGAGATGTTGCTGATCTACAGCCTGGAGCGACCAGACATCCTGCCAGCCGATGATTTTGGCGTACGCGAAGGTTATCGGCGGCTCAAGGGGTTGGAGCAACAGCCGAGCCGCAAGCAGATGGTTGAGATCGGCCTGGCCTGGAGCCCTTATCGGACGGTGGCGGCGTGGTATTTGTGGCGGGTGCCCGGCCGCTAGACCGTGTCATCGTTCATCGCGAGCGAGCTCCCACATTGGACTCCGGGAAACCACATATCCCCTGTGGGAGCGAGCTCGCTCGCGATGACGTCCGCACATCAAACATAAATTCAACTGCCTAGAAATACTAACCGTCTAGTCTGTCATGAACATTCCAATCCCATTGGAGGTTCCCATGCAACTCGAAGGATCCTGCCACTGCGGCGCGGTGTCGTTCACCCTCGACAGTGCTCACCCCTACCCTTATCAGCGCTGCTACTGCTCGATCTGCCGCAAGACCCAGGGCGGCGGCGGTTTTGCGATCAACCTGGGGGGCGATGCCCGGAGCCTGAAGGTGCGCGGTCGCAAGCACATCTCGATCTACCACGCACGACTCAAGGACGAAGGCGATAAACGCGCCCACCGCAGCAGTGCCGAACGGCATTTCTGTTCCTTGTGCGGTTCGGGGCTATGGCTGTTCAGCCCCGAATGGCCGGAGCTGATTCACCCCTTTGCCTCGGCCATCGACACACCGCTGCCGGTACCGCCGGAGCACACCCACCTGATGCTGGGCTCCAGGGCGCCGTGGGTGGAAGTCGAGGCGCATCCGGGCGACCAGCAGTTCGAGGTTTATCCCGAGGAGTCGATTGCTCAGTGGCATGAACGCCTGGGGCTGAGCGTTTGAGAGGCAGCGCTGCATAAGGCCTCATCGCGAGCAAGCTCGCTCCCACAGGGGATTTCCTGTGTTCACATTATTTGTGTTCACTGAAGATCAAATGTGGGAGCGAGCTTGCTCCGGGCGGCGTTCCGACGATGGCGTCAGGACAAACAGCGCTATACCGCAGGCACACCACTGTGGAACCGAAACTCCACATCCGGCGACTCGATCAGCTCCCGCTCGGCCTCACGGACCCTGTCGATCACCTGGGCAATGTCCTTGGCGTCACCGTACTGGTAAGCCAGTTTCAGGTAGCCCTGGAAATGCCGGGCTTCGCTTTTCAACAAACCGAAATAGAACTTGCCCAGTTCTTCATCCAGATGCGGCACCAAGGCCTCGAAACGCTCGCAACTGCGGGCCTCGATGAAGGCGCCAACCACCAGGGTGTCCACCAGCTTGACCGGTTCGTGGCTGCGAACCACCTTGCGCAGCCCCGAGGCATAACGCCCGGCTGAGAGCTGGCGCAAACCGATCTTGCGCTTTTTCATCAAGCGCATGACCTGCTCGTGATGCACCAGCTCTTCCCGGGCCAGGCGCGACATCAGATTGATCAGGTCGACGTGGGAATGGTATTTGGCGATCAGGCTCAGGGCGGTGCTGGCCGCCTTGAACTCGCAGTTCTTGTGGTCGATCAGCAACGTTTCCTGGTCAGCCAACGCGGCCTGGACCCAGGCATCGGGGGTGCGGCAACCAAGGAATTCGTGAATTTCGGGAAGATTCATGGGGCTCACGGGAAAAGGTAGTCGAGCGAAGGGCGCCGATTATACCGGCCTGCCCCCAGACCACCAGCCACCGCCGTTGATATGCATCAAGTCGAAGACTCATCCACAACAACTAGACTGCCCCACAACAACTATAGTTGAGCAACGCCAGCCTTTTCATTGCAGGAGAACGCCGATCATGCAAGCCATTCGCAGCATCCTGGTGGTTATTGAGCCCGAACATTCGGAAAGCCTGGCGCTCAAGCGCGCCAAACTGATCGCCGGAGTGACCCAGGCCCACCTGCACCTGCTGGTGTGCGACAAAAAGCATGACCATGCCGGCCTGCTCAGCGTGCTCAAGGCCGCCCTGCTGGCCGACGGCTACAGCGTCACCACCGAGCAGGCCTGGAACGAAAGCCTCCACGACACCATCATCGACGTGCAGCAGGCGGAAGGCTGCGGGCTGGTGATCAAGCAGCACTTCCCCGACAGCCCGCTGAAAAAAGCCCTGCTGACCCCGGCGGACTGGAAGCTGCTACGTCACTGCCCAACCCCGGTGCTGCTGGTGAAAACCGCCGGTTCCTGGAAAGACAAGGTGATCCTGGCGGCCGTCGACGTTGGCAATGCCGACGGCGAGCATCGCCACCTGCACTCCACCATCATCGATCATGGCTATGACATCGCCCTCCTCGCCAAGGCGCACCTGCATGTGATCAGCGCCCACCCCTCGCCGATGCTCTCGTCCGCCGACCCGACGTTCCAGCTCAAGGAAACCATCGAAGCCCGTTACCGCGAACAATGCCGGGCGTTCCAGGCCGAATTCGACATCGATGAGCAGCACCTGCATATCGAAGAAGGCCCGGCGGACGTCTTGATTCCGTACATGGCGCACAAGCTGCAGGCGGCGGTGACGGTGATCGGCACCGTGGCCCGCTCGGGGCTGTCCGGGGTGCTGATCGGCAACACCGCCGAGGCTGTGCTCGATACGCTGGAAAGCGATGTGCTGGTGCTCAAGCCGCAGGAGGTCGAGGACCATCTGGTGGAGTTGGCGGTCAAGGAATAAACAGACCCTGGCTATAGGCTCTTGTGGCGAGGGAGCTTGCTCCCGCTGGGTTGCGAAGCGACCCTCGCTCTTGATCTTAAAAGTTTCTGGTTCTGAAAAATCCAGGCGTCTGCTGCGCAGCCGAGCGGGAGCAAGCTCCCTCGCCACAAAGGCTCTCGGCCTGTCAGCCGCCGAACGCATCCTTCAGGAACCCCGGCGCGATATAACGCTGGTAATGGGCTTCGGACAGAAGGAAAAACTCCCGATCAATGGCATCGCGCAGATCCGGCAGTTCCCAGTCGCGAAACTCCGGCATCAGCACCATGCCGTAGGCTTCCAGGTTGTTGATCACCCGTGCGCCGCGGGCAATCAGTTGATAGGCCCAGCAATATTCCGACTGGTGCGGCACAAAGCGGATCTTGCGCGACTCCAGTTGCTGGCGCAGCAATACCGGGTCGAAAACCTCCAGCTTGGCCACCATCACCTGCACCAATAGCTGCTCGAGCCGCATCCACACCGCGCGCTTTTCGTCCTCGTTGTAGCCGTTCCAGTGAATCACTTCATGGTGGAACCGCTTGCAGCCACGGCACACCAGGTCACCGTAGACAGTGGAGCAAAGGCCGACACAGGGGGTCTTGATGAGCTGGTTGGGCATAAGGAAACGCACACGCAAAAGCAGGACAGGCCGGCATGTTAGCCCTTTGTCTAAGATTGATCACCCCTCAAACTTCCAGGCCCAACTTACCTTTAATTTTTTTTTCCCGTAGAATCAGCCAGCCTTTTAAGGCGCCAATGTCCGTTAGAAGCTGTTTTCAAAGCGTCACGAGCACAGTCGTTCCTTCAGAGCGGTGTTGGCGAAGGGTCTTTCCAGCGGGGAAAGCCCAACGCCAACCCTCATCAGCTCCCCGTTCTGCAGGCGTAAAACTTTGAAAGCAGCTTCTGTGAGGAACGTGCGGAAACTCTGGCCTGGCGGCTCAAAAAGCCGCCGACGCGCATGAGTACCGTGGGTTCCTGGATGAGCGTCCCGGACACCCATTTGGGACCACTGATGAGGGTAATAACTGTGCTTGAAGCCTACCGCAAACATATCGAAGAGCGCGCAGCCCTGGGTATCGTTCCCCAGCCGCTTAACGCCGAACAAACCGCAGGCCTGATCGAGCTGCTGAAAAATCCTCCGGCTGGCGAAGAAGCTTTCCTCGTTGACCTGATCACCAATCGCGTTCCGCCTGGAGTCGACGAGGCTGCCTACGTCAAGGCCGGTTTCCTGTCCGCCCTGGCCAAGGGCCAGGCCCAATCCCCTCTGCTGGACAACAAGCGTGCCGTTGAACTGCTCGGCACCATGCAGGGCGGCTATAACATCGTGACCCTGGTGGAGCTGCTGGACGACGCCGAGCTGGCGCCGGTAGCCGCCGAAGAACTCAAGCACACCCTGCTGATGTTCGATGCCTTCCACGACGTGGCTGAAAAAGCCAAGAACGGCAACGTTCACGCCAAGGCCGTGCTGCAATCCTGGGCTGACGGCGAGTGGTTCAAGAAGCGCCCGGTGCTGGCCGACAAGATCAGCCTGCGTGTGTTCAAGGTCACCGGCGAAACCAACACCGACGACCTGTCCCCTGCTCCAGACGCCTGGTCGCGTCCTGACATCCCGCTGCACGCCCTGGCCATGCTGAAAATGGCCCGTGACGGCATCGTTCCGGACGAGCAAGGCAAGACCGGCCCGATGAAGCAGATCGAAGAAATGCGCGGCCAAGGCTTCCCGATCGCCTACGTCGGTGACGTGGTCGGTACCGGTTCCTCGCGTAAATCGGCGACCAACTCGGTGCTGTGGTTCTTCGGCGACGACATTCCTTATGTGCCGAACAAGCGCGCTGGCGGTTTCTGCTTCGGCAGCAAAATCGCTCCGATCTTCTACAACACCATGGAAGATGCCGGCGCACTGCCAATCGAGTTCGACGTTTCGAACATGAACATGGGCGACGTGATCGACCTGTACCCGCATGCCGGCAAAGTCTGCAAGCACGGTACCGACGAAGTCATCACCACCTTCGAAATGAAGACCCCTGTGCTGTTGGACGAAGTCCGTGCCGGCGGTCGTATTCCGCTGATCATTGGCCGTGGCCTGACCGAGAAGGCTCGCGCCGAGCTGGGCCTGCCAGCGTTCGACCTGTTCAAGAAGCCTGAAGCCCCCGCTGAAAGCACCAAGGGTTTCACCCTGGCGCAGAAGATGGTCGGCAAGGCTTGCGGTCTGGCAGAAGGCCAAGGCGTACGTCCTGGTACCTACTGCGAACCGAAAATGACCACCGTGGGTTCCCAGGACACCACCGGTCCAATGACCCGTGACGAACTGAAAGACCTGGCGTGCCTGGGCTTCTCGGCTGACCTGGTGATGCAGTCCTTCTGCCACACCGCGGCCTATCCAAAGCCGATCGACGTCACCACCCACCACACCCTGCCTGACTTCATCATGACCCGCGGCGGCGTTTCCCTGCGTCCGGGCGACGGCATCATCCACTCGTGGCTGAACCGCATGCTGCTGCCAGACACCGTGGGCACCGGTGGCGACTCGCACACCCGTTTCCCGATGGGCATCTCGTTCCCTGCCGGTTCCGGCCTGGTCGCGTTCGCCGCAGCCACCGGCGTCATGCCGCTGGACATGCCGGAATCGATCCTGGTGCGTTTCAAGGGCAAAATGAAACCTGGCATCACCCTGCGTGACCTGGTTCATGCCATTCCGTACTTCGCCATCCAGAACGGTCTGTTGACCGTCGAGAAGAAAGGCAAGAAAAACGCCTTCTCCGGCCGCATCCTGGAAATCGAAGGCCTGGAAGGCTTGACCCTGGAACAGGCTTTCGAACTGTCCGACGCCTCGGCCGAGCGTTCGGCTGCCGGTTGCACCATCAAGCTGTCGAAAGAGTCGATCACCGAGTACCTGCAATCCAACGTCACCCTGCTGCGCTGGATGATCGGCGAAGGCTACGGTGATGCACGTACCCTGGAACGTCGCGCCCAAGCGATGGAAGCCTGGATCGCCAACCCGCAACTGATGGAAGCCGATGCCGACGCCGAATACGCCGAAGTCATCGAAATCGACCTGGCCGACATCAGCGAGCCTGTGCTCTGCGCGCCGAACGATCCGGACGACGCCCGTCTGCTGTCCAGCGTTGCTGGCGAGAAGATCGACGAAGTGTTCATCGGTTCGTGCATGACCAACATTGGTCACTTCCGCGCTGCCGGCAAGCTGCTGGAGCAGGTCAAGGGCCAGCTGCCAACCCGCCTGTGGCTGTCGCCGCCGACCAAGATGGACGCTCACCAGCTCACCGAAGAAGGCTACTACGGCATCTACGGCAAGGCCGGTGCACGGATGGAAATGCCAGGCTGCTCGCTGTGCATGGGTAACCAGGCACGCGTCGAGCCAAACGCCACCGTGGTGTCGACTTCGACCCGTAACTTCCCGAACCGTCTGGGTGACGGCGCGAACGTCTACCTGGCTTCGGCCGAACTGGCGTCCGTTGCGTCCATCCTGGGTCGCCTGCCGACCGTCGAGGAGTACATGGAATACGCTGGCAAGATCGACAGCATGGCAGCGGACGTGTACCGCTACCTGAGCTTCGACCAGATCGCCGAGTTCCGTGAAGCGGCTGCAAACGCCAACATCCCGGTCGTTCAAGCCTAAAGCTTAAAACGCCCGACTGAAAACGCCGCCCTTCTTGCGAGGGGCGGCGTTTTTTTTGCCTGTCTATTTCGGGGAATGCCTTTTTGCTGGGGACATATCCGTTGCTGCGGTAACGGCGGCTTAGGGTTCCGCTCTTACAGCGGGTCACTTTTGGAAGAGCGCCAAAAGTAACCAAAAGCGCTTTGCCCCACCACTCGGCRCCTCGCCTAGGCTCGGTGTGCCCTCACTCCGGCATTGCTCCGTGGGCCGCCGCGAAGGGCCATCCATGGCCCA